>JAWVZO010000055.1:0-13842 GCA_033722135.1 Gammaproteobacteria bacterium
ACTCTAGTGGCACCTAGCGACAGCTAGTGCCACAGGTCCCCCTCCTAAGGGGAAGGTCTCAGGTTCGAATCCTGACCGGGGCGCCAGACCTTACTGTGCCCTGGGGCACCCACTGCTCTCCGTGATACCTCGCTGCCACAGTGAGGTGCCTCATTGCGCTGCTCCGCCCGTTTCAGGAGTCCGCATCCGCTGCCTGCGTATGCGTCTCGGCCTCAAGCACGTGCGCGCCCATCCCGATTCGCCGCAAACCGACTTCAACCCGAGCGCTCCATCCAGGGCGCGTTGCGTGAACGGGCCCGTGCGCCTCGATCACCTGCCCCCGGTGAGCCCCGTCTGCCAGTGCCTGTAAACGACATGGTGGGCTTGCACACCTAGCGCTCCCCGGACGGTCGGCAGATGGCCTCGAGCTTCTCCCGGACCCCGGACGTCTCCAGCACGGCCGGCACTGACGCGACCTCCCCGCGGAGCCGTTCACAGGCCGGCCCGTTGACCTCGTCGTCGACCTCGACCAGCAGCGTCAGCATCTCGGTGGCGTCCTCGTCCCGGCCGGAGAGCGTGGCGAGAATGGCCAGGTGCAACATCGCCCTCTCTCTCGCCTGCTGCGCCGAGGGGCTTCGATTGGAACCGCGCACCGCCGCGACGAAGAACCGGTGGGCGAGCGGCCAGTCTCCCCGATAGGTCATCAGCTGCCCCAGGGCGACGGCGTACGTTTCCGGTATCCGCTCCAGTGCCAGCAGGCGCTCGAGATACGGCCGTGCCCGCGCCTCCTCGCCCATGTTCTGGAGGTGGATCGCGAGGTTGAGGAGGTACTTGGGGTCGTCCGGTTTCAGGGCCGCGGCCTCCAGGAGATGGTGTTCGCGCTCCGCGTTCTCCCCCTCGCGGGCGTGGAGGTCGCTCATCTGGAAATGGGCGAAATGATTTCCCTCCGTGCGTTCGAGCGTCCTCGACCAGTAGGCCGCATCGGACTGCCACGTTCGCGTCACCTGCCAACTCATCGCGGCGAGGACGAGGCAGACCACTGCCAGCGCCCCGCCCGTCACCGAGCGACCCGCGCCTCTCGTGAGTGATGCCCCGAGGGTGACGAGCGCGCTGATCAGGCCCACGTGGGGCAGATAGGTCCAACGATCGCCGACCATGATCGCCTCGCCCGCGCCCGTCAGCCCGATGACCGGCACCAGGGAGACGAGGAACCACGCCCAGCCGAACAGGAGGTAAGGCCGTCTCGACCTGGCCCGGTAGACCCACAGGCTGATCGCCCCCAGGACCGCGGCCGCGAGCGGATAGGCATAGAGCGGAAAGCCGTCGACCGGGTACGGGAAATAGAGGCTCGACCAGAAGGGCAGCAGCGACGTCACCAGGTAGATGACGTAGATGACAACCGCGTTGAGCACCCTGAGGTGCACCGCGACCTGGTCGAGGGAGTAGCTCGGGGTCAGGCGCGTCTCGTAGCCCTGCGACAGGACGTGCACCGCCAGCATCAGCAGTGCGACCAGGAGGAACGGCACCTTGTCGCGAAGCACGGCGCGGAAGGGCGACGCACGTTCAGCATCGTGCCAGTAATCGAGCGCGATCAGCAGGAACGGAAAGAGGATCCAGGTCGGCTTCGCCGCCAGGGAGAGCAGGAAACAGAGCAGGGCGGCCGCGTACCGGACGCCGGAAGGATCACGACCGGCCGTGAACCCCGCCGCTCGCGACCTCGCGTACCCGAGGTAGGCCAGCATGGCCAGCAGGCCGAAGAACCCGGCGAGGAGCTCCTTGCGCTGGGAGACCCAGGCGACGGCCTCGACGTGCTGCGGGTGGACAGCGAACACGGCCGCCACGGCGAGCGCCAGTCCCGCCCGCCCCGTGACCGACCGGACGACGAGGAACAGGAGCAATGCGTTCAGCCAGTGCAGCAGCGCGTTGACCGCCCGGAAGCCCGTCGCGTCCATGCCGAAGAGCGAGGCATCGAGCAGCCACGAAAGGCGCGTCAACGGCATGTAGTAGGGACGGTCGAAGGTCGTCAGGGCCCACGCCACGCCTCCGGGGGTCAGGCCGTCCCGTATCGCGTCGTTACCGTAGACGTGCAGGCGGTCGTCGAAGACCAGGAACCCGTAACCGAGGCTCTGCGCGTAGATGGCCGCGACCAGCACCGCGAGCACCGTACCGGCCAGACAGGCGGCCCTGATCCGGTTCTCATTCATGAAACACCCGCGCCGTGGAGGGCATCTCCCCGGGCACGGGGCACGCCCTGTCCGCGATCGCGGAGCACGATTACCAGGTCACCCGTCCCTGCTGATCGCCCACGCAGTCGGTGCCGTCGAGGTAACGTCCGTCGGCGGTGCGGCACAGCGACACCTTGACCTGGTAGCTGTCGATGGAACGGCAACGGGCGAGGTCACGATCGTTGAAGATCTGCATCAGCGAGTGGGTCATGCGCTGCCGGTCGCCGGGCGCCACGGTCTCCGTCATCAGCGGGACGCTGCCCACCAACCCGCCCTCGCCGTCCAGCAGGCGGATGTCACCGCTGATGCGGATCGGTTCGCCGTAACGGTTGGTATAGCTCGACACGGCCATGCACTGCCCCTGGGCGAGCTTGAGGAAATCGACGCGGACATCGTAGGCCTTGCCGGGTGCGCTCGGCGTGGTGCCGCACGCCGCCACTCCGACGAGAAGCGCAAGCACGATCACCAGGCGAAGGAGAGGAGCCACGGCAGGCGGGCCGAGCGGGGAAGGCGTGTGACCTGGGGTTCGGGTCGTCATGGAATGACCTGCTCGATCCTCGGTTGAAGGGCTGAGTGGCAACGCGGGCCGCCTGTTCAGCGCTGCTCGGGTAGGACGTGCAGGCGCAGCCCCTCGCCCTTCGTCGTCAGGCGCCGCTCGAAATGTTCCGCGATGGAAGTCGCCTCGCCCGGGGTGACGTCCATCTCGATCAGGGCTGCCGGCTTGTCGGCATCCCCCTCGCGGATGATCTCGACGCCGAGCACCTTGCCGAGCGGCTCGAGCACCCGGACGATCTCCTCCTCGGTGGTCTCTGGACCGATTTCGTAGGCGATGAGTTTCATGATGCCTCCCACGGCCGGGCTTCGAAGTCTCCCTGCTCCCGAGGAGTCTACCGGGATCACCGCGGAGGGGCGATGCCCGGGCGGGGTCACTGGACCCTGGCGACGTCGAGCACGTTGGTCAGCGCGCCGATCCGGCTGATCACCCGGCTGAGTTGCTCGATGCCCTCCGCCTCGACGCGGATCTGGATCGTGGCGGTGTGCGTGCCTCGGTCGGACTCGCTGTGGATGGAGACCACGTTGACCCCCTCGTTGCCGAACACCGCGGTGATGTCACGCAGCAGGCCGGTGCGATCGTAGGCGTGCACGCTGATCGTCGCCGGCAGCTCGGCGTCGGCCTCCTCGCCGCTCCAGTGGACCTCGATGAGGCGGTCGCGCTTGGACTCGTCGAGGCGCAGGATGTTGGGGCAGTCGGAGCGGTGCACGGTGACACCGCGGCCGCGGGTGATGAAGCCGATGCAGGGGTCGCCCGGGACGGGCGCGCAGCAGCGGGCGATCTGGGTCAGCAGGTCCCCGACGCCGTGGATACGCAGCGCCGGCTCGCCGGAACGTGCCGCGTGCCTGCGGCGCCGCTCGCCCAGCGGCTTGGCCCGGGGCAGGGCCTTGTCGAGCAAGGCGCCGACGGCGCCGGCCACCTGGGCGGTGGTCAGGTCGCCGAAGCCGAGCGCGGCGTAGAGCTCCTCCGGCCGCTCGAACCGCATCTGCTGGGCCAGCCGCTCGTGGCCGATCTCCGAGGCGCCGAGTCGCTTGAGCTCACGGTCGAGCACCGCGCGTCCCGCGGCCACGTTCTTGTCGTGGTCCTGGGTGCGGAACCAGTGCCGCACCTTGCTGCGCGCCCGCGTCGTCTTCAGGTAGCCGAGGTGGCGGTTGAGCCAGTCGCGGCTCGGCGCCGGCTGCTTGGTGGTGAGCACCTCGACCTGCTGGCCGGTCCGCAGCTCGGTGGTCAGCGGCACGATCTTGCCGTCGACCTTTGCGCCGCGGCAGCGATGACCCACGTCGGTGTGGACGTGGTAGGCGAAGTCGAGCGGCGTCGCCCCGCGCGCCAGGTCGATGATCCGTCCCTGGGGCGTGAACACATAGACCCGGTCGTCGGTGTCGTCGATGCGGAAGTGCTCGGCGAACTCCTCGCTGCCGGCGAACTCGTCCTTCCATTCGAGCAGCTGCCTGAGCCAGTGGACCTTGCGCTCCAGCGCCTGGTCCTGGCGGCCGCCCTCCTTGTAGCGCCAGTGGGCGGCGATGCCGAGTTCCGCCTTTCGGTGCATCTCGAAGGTGCGGATCTGCACTTCGAGCGTGCGCCCCTCGGGACCGATCACCGCGGTGTGCAGCGAGCGGTAGCCGTTCGGCTTCGGGTTGGCGATGTAGTCGTCGAACTCGCGCGGGATGTGCTTCCAGAGCCCATGCACCACGCCTAGGGCGGCGTAGCACCCGGCCACCTCGTCGACGAGGATGCGGATCGCCCGCGCGTCGAAAATCTCCTCGAGCCCCACCCCCTTGCGCTGCATCTTCCGCCAGATGCTGTAGAGGTGCTTGGAGCGGCTGCTCACGTCCACGGCGAGACCATGCCCGCGCAGCTCCCGCTCCAGGATCCCGGTCACCTCGTCGAGGTAGCGCTCGCGGTCGACGCGGCGCTCGGCCAGGGCCCGGGCGAGCTGCTGGTAGGTCTCGGGTTCGAGGTAGCGGAAGGCGAGGTCCTCGAGTTCCCACTTGAGCTGCCAGATGCCGAGCCGGTTGGCCAGCGGTGCGAAGATGTCGCGGGTCTCCTCGGCCACCTGGCGGCGCTCGGCTTCGGGCCGGTCGCGCAGGCCGCGCATCGCCTGCAGCCGCACGGCGAGCTTGACCAGCACGACGCGGACGTCCTCGACCATCGCCATGAGCATCTTGCGCAGGCTCTCGGTCTGGCGGGCGTGGCTCTCGGCATCGGCCTCGCCGGCAACGTGGTCGCGGATGGTGTCCATGCGCACCACGCCCTCGACCAGCCCCGCCACGTCCGCGCCGAGCGACTCGCGCACCGCGTCGAGGGCGAGCTCGCCGCGGGCCACCGCCGCGTGCAGCAGCACCGCGCAGAGCGACTCGCTGTCGAGGTGCAGCCCGGAGAGGATCCGCGTCACGGCGAGCGCCTCGCGCCGGTCGACGTCGGCGGCCCCCGTCCGGTCGAGCATGCGCCACGCTCCGGCGACCCGTTCGCCGTCGCACTCGGGCGCCGTCTCGAGCAGTACGGAGAGGTCCGGGGCGCCGCGCGCAGCGTCCCGCGTCACCACGGCCGCACCCCCCGCCGGACGGCCCCGGGCACGCCCGCCGCCCCCCTTCCGCTTGCACCGTCCGGGGCGTAGGCTAGTCTCACGTCAGAGGGCTCGCGGTCGTGGACACGACCGCGCAACCCCGAGTCGGGAGGGGATGTGTCATGCCGACCTACGAACCGCGGATCGGAGACTGGTACCGCAACCACCAGCAGCAGACCTTCGAGGTGGTCGCCTACGACCCCGAGGAGGACACCGTCGAGATCCAGTACTTCGACGGCGACGTCGAGGAGCTCGAGCTCGACGCCTGGAACGAACTGGAGATCAACCCCGTCGACCCTCCCGAGGACTGGTCCGGTCCGTTCGACGGCATCGGCCGCGAGGAGATGGGTGACGTCGAGACCCCCGGCTTCAACGGCAGCATCGACACCCTCCTCGACGACCTCGATCGCAACGACTGAGCCCACCCCCGTCCCTCACGCGCCGGAGACCGTGCGGCAGAGCGGGTAGGAGACCATGCCGTCGGCGAGCTTGGGCTCGAACCAGGTCGATTTCGGCGGCATCACCTCCCCGGCGTCGGCCACCGTCATGAGCTGTTCCAGGGTCGTCGGGTGGAGCGCGAAGGCGACCGCCATCTCCCCGTCGTCGACCCGGCGCGCCAGTTCGCCGAGGCCGCGGATCCCGCCGACGAAGTCGATGCGACCGTCGCGGCGCGGGTCGTCGATGCCGAGCACCGGCGCGATGAGGTGGTCGGCGAGCAGGCTGACGTCGAGCCCGGCGACCGGGTCGTCCGCCGCGACCGGCCCGGCGGGTTCGAGGCGGTACCACTGGCCGGGCAGGTACATGCCGAACTGCCCGGGGCGTTCCGGCCGCGCCTCGCCGTCGCACGGCGTGACCGCGAAACGCTCGCCGACCCGGCGCAGGAAGCCGTCCCGGTCGAGTCCGTTCAGGTCGTACACCACGCGGTTGTAGTCGAGGACCCGCAGCTCGTCGGCCTGGAACAGCACCGCGAGGAATCCCTCGCAATCGCCGCTCCAGCTCGCGCCGGCCCGTTCCCGACGCCGGGCGGCGACCCGCGAGGCCGCCGCGGAGCGGTGGTGACCGTCGGCGATGTAGAGTGCGTCGAGCCCATCCGGACCGCTCGGGTCGAACAGCGCGGTGATCGCCTCGATGCTGTGGGCGTCGTCGATCACCCAGAGCGTGTGACGCACCCCGTCGTCGGCGGTCACGTCGGCCGCCGGTTCGCCGCTGCATGCCGCACGCAGGCGCTCGCGCAAGCCGTCGTGCACCCGGTGGGCGAGCAGGACCGGGCCGGTCTGGGCATCGAGGGCCTCGATCTGGCGCACCCGGTCGTCCTCCTTGTCGGGGCGGGTGTGCTCGTGCCGGCGGATGATGTTGGCGTCGTAGGCGGGCAGCGACGCGGCCGCCACCAGCCCGGTCTGGACGTGCCCGTCCATCTCGAGGCGGTAGGCGTAGTACACCGGGCCGGGATCGCGCACCAGCACCCCGGCGGCGAGCATCCCGGCGAGGTTCTCCGCGCCGCGGGCGTAGACCGCGTCGTCGTAGGGCGAGACCGTCTCCGGCAGGTCGATCTCCGGCCGGGAGATGTGCAGGAAGCTCCACGGCCGACCCGCCGCGCGCGCGACTGCCTCCGCGCGCGACAGGACGTCGTAGGGCGGAGCGAGCACATCGGCGGCCCGGCCCGGCGCGGGGCGCAGGCCGGCAAAGGGTCGGATCAGGGTCATGCTACGTCCGTGCTGGCGTGGTGAGGCACCCGGGGGCCACCGATGATACCGCCCGCGGGAGCGAGGGCAAGCGAGGCCCGCTCAGCGTGCCGAGGCGCCGTCGACGTTGCGGAACCCGCGCGGCAGGAGCGCCCCGCGCCGGCCGCGCTCGCCCCGGTAGTGCTCGAGATCGGACGGCTTCAGCGTCACGTGGCGCTTGCCGGCACGCAGCGTCAGGCTGCCGCCCTCCGGCACGCAGGCCAGCGCGGTGACGTACTCCTCGCGCGCGGCGGCCCGTTTCGACGGGATGGCGATGATCTTGTTGCCCTTGCCGCGCGCCATGACCGGCAGATCCGCGACCGGGAACAGCAGCAGTCGGCCGCCGCTGCTGACCGCGGCCAGCAGGTCGCGTTCCGGATCGCCCACCTCGACCGGCGGCAGCACACGCGCCCCGCGGGGCAGCGTGAGCAGCACCTTGCCCGACTTGTTCTTCGCCAGCAGGTTGTCGCCCCGGGTGACGAAGCCGTAGCCGGCGTCGGAGGCGACGAGAAGCGCATCCTCCGGGCGCGCCATCGCCACCGCGACGAACACCGCCCCGCTCGGCGGGGTGAGGCGGCCGGTCAGCGGTTCGCCCTGGCCGCGCGCCGACGGCAGGCCGTGCGCGGCGAGCGAGTAGCAGCGTCCCGTCGAGTCGAAGAACTGGGCGGGCTGGTTGCTGCGGCCCCGAGCCATCGCGAGGAAGCCGTCCCCGGCGCGGTAGGCGAGGCCCTCGGGATCGATCTCGTGCCCCTTGGCGGCACGGACCCAACCGGCCCTGGAGAGGATCACGCTGACCGGCTCGCTGGGCGTCACCGCCGTCTCGTCCAGCGCCCGCGCCGCCTCCCGGATGCGCAGCGGCGAACGACGGGGGTCGCCGAACTTTTCGGCGTCGGCGCGCAGCTCGTCGCGCAGCAGCCGGGTCAGCTTGCGCGGGGAGTCGAGCACCCCCTGCAGGTGCTCGCGCTCCTCGGCGAGCGCCTCCTGCTCGGCACGGATCTTCATCTCCTCGAGGCGGGCGAGGTGACGCAGCTTGAGTTCCAGGATCGCCTCGGCCTGGCGGTCGCTTAGCTCGAAGCGCTCCATCAGCACCGGCTTGGGCCGGTCCTCGTGGCGGATGATCGCGATGACCTCGTCGATGTTGAGGAACGCCACGAGCAGGCCGGCGAGGAGGTGCAGCCGCTCCTCGACCTTGGCCAGGCGGTACTGCAGTCGCCGCGTGACGGTCTGGCGGCGGAAGGTCAGCCACTCCGTCAGGATCTCCCTGAGGTTGCGCACCCGGGGCCGGCCGTCGAGGCCGATGACGTTGAGGTTGACCCGGTAGCTCCGCTCGAGGTCCGTGGTCGCGAACAGGTGCGACATCAGGGCCTCGAGGTCGACCCGGTTGCTGCGCGGGACGATCAGCAGGCGGGTCGGGTTCTCGTGGTCCGACTCGTCGCGGAGGTCCTCGACCATCGGCAGCTTCTTCGCCTGCATCTGCTGGGCGATCTGCTCGAGCACGCGCGCCCCGGAGACCTGGAACGGCAGCGCCGTGATCACGATGTCGCCGTTCTCGCGCTCCCAGACGGCCCGCTGGCGAAGGGAGCCGTTGCCGGTCTCGTAGATCGAGCGCAGCTCCTCGTGCGGCGTGACGATCTCGGCCTCGGTGGGGAAATCGGGACCGGGCAGGTGCGCCATCAGCGCGTCGAGGTCGCTGTTCGGCTTCTCGAGCAGCGCGATGCACGCGGCGACCACCTCGCCGAGGTTATGCGGCGGGATGTCGGTCGCCATGCCCACCGCGATGCCGGTGGTGCCGTTGAGCAGCACGTGGGGCACGCGCGCCGGGAGCTGCAGCGGCTCCTCGAGGGTGCCGTCGAAGTTGGGCACCCAGTCGACCGTGCCCTGGCCAAGCTCGGCGAGCAGCAGTTCGGAGAACGGGGCCAGGCGCGCCTCGGTGTAGCGCATCGCCGCGAACGACTTCGGATCGTCGGGCGAGCCCCAGTTGCCCTGCCCGTCGATCAGCGGGTAGCGGGAGGCGAACGGCTGCGCCATCAGCACCATCGCCTCGTAGCAAGCGCTGTCGCCGTGCGGGTGGAACTTGCCGAGCACGTCGCCGACGGTGCGCGCCGACTTCTTGTGTTTGGAGGCCGCCGACAGCCCGAGCTCGGACATCGCGTAGACGATGCGCCGCTGGACCGGCTTGAGCCCGTCACCCAGGTGGGGCAGCGCGCGGTCGAGGATCACGTACATGGAGTAGTCCAGGTACGCCTTCTCGGTGAACTCCCGCAGCGGGATGTTCTCGATACCGTCGTCTTGGAGAATCATCGCGGTCCTCGGCCGGTCGGCGCCCGGCGGGGCGCCATGATCGCAGAGTCGTCGGTCATGTGGAACAGGGGTCCGGGGGGGCGGTCGCCGGGCGTGCCGGAACGCCCCCCGGAGGAACGCTCCGCGAGCCTCAGTCGCCGGTCCGGCGGCGCAGCCGGAACCAGGCGAAGAGCTGCTCGACGTCGCCGGGCGTGCGGTGGACGAGCCGGGTCGCGTCGAGCAGTTCGAACTCGTCGCCGAGCGTGGCACAGAGCGTCGCCGCGTCATACTGGCGGATCGGCAGGCCGCTGCAGCGGCGAGGTCCGCCCGTGGCGAACGTGCCCAGCACCAGGGCGCCTCCCGGGGCGAGCCCGGCGCGCAGCGCGGCGAGGTAGCCGGCCCGGGTCTCTTCGTCGACCAGGAAGTGGAACACCGCGCGGTCGTGCCAGAGATGGAACCGGCGCGTCGGCGTGAAGCGGCTGACGTCGGCCTCGATCCAGTCGACCCGGTCGGCGTCCTCGCCGAGGCGTGCCCGGGCCACCTCCAGGGCACGCGGCGCGACGTCGAGCACCGTGACGTCGCCGAAGCCGCGCTCGAGCAGGCAGTCGACCAGACGCGAGGCGCCGCCGCCGACGTCGATCACCGGGGCGTCGACGCCGACCCCAGTGGCCTCGATGAAGCGCAGCGAGATGGCCGGGTGGGCCTGGTACCAGCTGACCTCGTCGGTCTGGCGCTCGCGGTAGACCTGCTGCCAGTGTTCGCGGGTGCCGTCCACCTGTCGTTCAGCCGCCCGCGTCCGGGGCGGCGGACGGGTGCGTCCGGGTCACTTACCGCGCCGGAACAGGTTGCCCAGCAACGAACTGCCTGCCGGCTTGCTCCCGGTCGCGGTCTCGCCCTCGTCGGGCTCGAGGCCCGTCGGCGGCTCGCTGCCGCCGAGCCCCTTGATGAACTGCTCGCGCAGCTGCTTGCGCAGCTCCTGGCGCTGCTCGTCGGTGAAACGGAACTTGTTGTAGTCCATCAGGCGGTTGGGCTGGCGCATGATGAAGCGGCCGAACTCGTCGTGGAAGCGCTCGTCGACGTCGGCCGGCTCGATCGACAGGGTCTGGGTCTCGAAATCGCCGTAGTTGCTGATCTTGAGCTCGATCGACTGGGTGTCCTGGCGCGCCGTGAACTGCAAGTCGACCTGCACCCGGCCCTCGACATGGAACTCGCCGGCCTTGTTGTAGCTCGAGTCGAAGTACTCCCGCGACTGGTAGCGCAGGCCGCGTCGCCAGAGGAAATCCTTGATGCGCTCGAGGTCGGCGTCGGTGTTGGTCTGGATGCGGTATTTCTGGTTGTTGCTGCAGACGAAGCGGACGGTGAAGGTCCCCTCGTGGTAGTCCTCCACGAAGTATTCGCCCTGCTTGAAGTCCTGCACGTTGCGCACCCCGGGGATCCGGTACTGCACGGTGATGTCGGGCTTGACGTAGTTGAGGTGCTTGGCGAGATCGTGGCTGAAGTTGAACAACCCGCGCATGGTCGGATCGAGCACCTCGCGCATGTAGCGCTCGCGCTCTTCGCGGACCAGCTCTTCCTGATCTTCCTTAGACCTCTTCTCTTCGGCCTCTTTTTTCAGATCATCGAGGATACCCATCTACCACCACCTCTCGTTCGTTGTCCCGTGGACGCCCCAAAAGTCACATCAGGAAGAAATTGGCATCGATCAGCTTGTTCGCCAGGGCCCGCATCATGCGGCGCATCACCACGAAGCCGACTTCGGGATGCGCCTCGAGGTAGGCCATCAGCTGCGGCCCGTCGATCCGCAGCGCGGTCAGGTTGCCGCGGCAGCGTACCGTCGCGCTGCGCGTCGCACCGGTCAGCCAGGCGATCTCGCCCACCACCTCGTAGTCCAGGTTGCCGAGCGTCATGCGCTCGTCGGGCCGGGTCGGGTGGCGGGTGATCACGTCGAAGGCCCCGTCCACCACGATGTAGAGATCGGGCGTCTGGGGACGCCCCTCGGCGATGAGCAGCCCCCCGTCACCGAGCCGCAGCACGTGACAGAACTCGGCGAGCTCCTCCAGGGCCCCGTTGTCGAGCCCGCCGAAGAGGTCGGTGGCCTGCAGTGTCTTGACCGTCTCCATGGTTCGTCTCCTCGCACCCCGGCGACGTGCAGCGGACCCGGTCGCACGCCGGTCAGGGTACGAGTTTAGCCCCTCGGGAGGGCTACCGTGCAAGCACGGCGTGCACGGCGTCAGGCAATGGTGACCGAATCCGCCAGGTAGACGTCCTGGATGGCGTTGAGGAGCGCGACGCCCTCCTCCATCGGTTTCTGGAACGCCTTGCGTCCCGAGATCAGCCCCATGCCGCCGGCCCGCTTGTTGATCACCGCGGTGCGCACCGCCTGGGCGAGGTCGTCGCTGCCAGACGCGCCCCCTGAGTTGATCAGCCCCGCGCGGCCCATGTAGCAGTTGGCCACCTGGTAGCGGACCAGGTCGACCGGGTGGTCGCTGGTCAGCTCGTCGTAGACCTTCGGATGGGTCTTGCCGAAGTCCAGCGCGGTGAAGCCGCCGTTGGTCTCGGCCTGCTTCTGCTTGACGATGTCCGCCTGGATGGTCGCGGCGAGGTGGTTCGCCTGGCCGGTGAGGTCCGCGGCGGTGTGGTAGTCGACCCCGTCCTTCTTGAAGGCGCTGTTGCGCAAATAGGCCCACAGGAAGGTCACCAGGCCGAGCTCGTGGGCGTAGGCGAACGCCTCGCTGATCTCCTGGATCTGGCGCCGCGACTCGGGGGAGCCATAGTAGACCGTCGCCCCCACGGCGACCGCGCCGAGATCGTAGGCCTGCTGCACGCTGGCGAACAGGGTCTGGTCGTGGAGCGTCGGCTGGGTCAGCAGCTCGTTGTGGTTGAGCTTGACCAGGAACGGGATCCGGTGGGCGTAGCGTCGCGATACCGCGCCGAGCACGCCGAGCGTCGAGGCGACGGCGTTGCAGCCTCCCTCGATCGCCAGGCGGACGATGTTCTCGGGATCGAAATACCGCGGGTTCGGCGCGAAGGAGGCGCCGCCGGAGTGCTCGATGCCCTGGTCGACGGGCAGGATCGACAGGTAGCCGGTCCCGCCCAGCCGGCCGTGGTCGAAGATGCCCTGCAGGTTGCGCATCACCACCGGCGTGCGGTCCGACTGGGCGACCACGCGGTCGACGTAATCGGGGCCGGGCAGGTGCAGGCTGTCGCGCGGGATGCCCGTGCAGGTGTGGCCGAGAAGCGATTCCGCCTCGCCGCCGAGCAGGCTTTCGATCTGGTTGGCCATCGTTCCCTCCGTTGCCATCGTAAGGCGCCGGCGAGCCGTGCCGCGCCCGGTGCGTCGATTATCCACCCCGCATCCGGGACCCGCAAACGTACCGACCGATCCCGGAACGCCTTCCGCCGGGATGCCGCTACCCGCCCGCGCGCACCGGCGCCCCGGGCTGGCGCCCCAGCACGTGGTGGGCCAGCACCAGGACGAAGAAGACCTGCAGGAACAGGCCCGCCAGCGGCACCAGGGAGAGGGCGTAGAGCGGCACGGTCCGCGCCACAAGGCCGAACCGCGCCTCGCGCGCGACCCGGGGGCGCACGTCGTTCGGACAGGCGGCCTCGAGGACGTCCCAGGTCAGCAGGCGGTGGAACCAGTAGTAGAACGGCAGGTTGATCGCCAGCAGGTTCAGTCCCGGCACGAACAGCAGCGGCAGCACGACCAGAACGAGCCCCATGAACACCAGCAGACTGCGCAGCAGAAACAGCAGGTAGCCGGCGACCCCGGCCCCGCCGCCGGCCGGCCGGTCCGGGTAGTGGCGGCGCCGGACCTCGGCGACCAGCGCAGGGGTCACCAGGCCGACCACCGCGACCGCCAGGAACAGCGCGGCGAGCACCGCCAGCAGCCAGCCGGCCACCGCGCCGAGCAGGCCGAGCACCCCCCGCACCCAGCCGACCTCCGCGACCCCGCCGACCCACGGCCAGGTCGCGACCCAGTCGGCGAGCCAGTTGGTCTCGCCGCCCCCCGACTGCCACAGCTCGACCGCACCCCCGGTGAGCGACGCCACGGCCAGGACGACCACCGGCGCCACGACCAGGAGGGGCAGGAGCGACCAGAGCAGGAAGCGCGGCGTCAGCAGGTCGGCGACGGCCCGCCGGAAATCGGCGATCATCGCGCCCTCCCCCGGCGATTCCCTCCGCCGTTCAGCCGCATGCCCGACCCGCCAGTGCGGTGCCTTCCCCGGCGAGCCCGACCAGGCGCACGTCGCGGATCGCGCCCACCTCGTCGTCGCGCAACGGCCGGTCGAGGAGCACGCGCAGGTAATCCGGCGTGTAACCCGCCGCCGGCGACGCGTCCGCCTCCCCCTCGAGCAGCACGGAGGCGACCCGGCCCACCTGGGCCTCCAGGTGGGCCCGCCGCAGCCGGTCGCCCAGCGCCTGCATCTCGGCCGCCCGGCGCCGGCGGACCGCGATCGGCACCGGGTCGGACAGCGTCGCCGCGCGGGTCCCGTCCCGAGGCGAGAACGGGAAGACGTG
>JAWVZO010000056.1:0-13749 GCA_033722135.1 Gammaproteobacteria bacterium
CATTCGTAGTAGGTCTTGTCCCAGTTGGCCGGCACGAAGCGGATATCGCCCTGTTCCACGGCGCGGATGGCCGCCTTCGCCAGCGGCTCGATCGCGACGTACCACTGGTCGGTGAGGTAGGGCTCCACCACGGCGCCGGTGCGGTCGCCCCGGGGCACCATCAGCTTGTGGTCGTCGACGCGCTCCAGCAGGCCGGCGACCTCCAGGTCGGCCACCACGCGCCGGCGCGCCTCGTAGCGGTCGAGGCCGCGGTAGGCCTCGGGGGCGTTGTCGTTGATACGCGCGTCGGCGGTGAAGATGTTGATCAGCGGCAGGTCGTGCCGCAGCCCCACCTCGTAGTCGTTGAAGTCGTGGGCCGGCGTGATCTTGACGCAGCCGCTGCCGAAGGCCGGATCGACGTAGTCGTCGGCGATCACGGGGATGTCCCGCTCGGCCAGCGGCAGCCGGATGGTGCCGCCGATCAGGTGGCGGTAGCGATCGTCCTCCGGGTGCACCGCCACGGCGGTGTCGCCGAGCATGGTCTCCGGCCGGGTGGTGGCGACGACGACGTGGCCCTTCCCGTCGCTGCGCGGGTAGCGCATGTGCCAGAGGTGGCCGCGCTCCTCCTGGCTGACGACCTCGAGATCTGAGACGGCGGTGTGCAGCACCGGGTCCCAGTTGACCAGCCGCTTGCCGCGGTAGATCAGGCCGGCGTCGTGCAGCTTGACGAACACCTCGGTCACCGCGCGCGAGAGACCTTCGTCCATCGTGAAGCGCTCGTGGGCCCAGTCCACGGAGGCGCCGATGCGGCGCAGCTGGCGGGTGATGTTGCCCCCGGAGTGGGCCTTCCAGTCCCAGACCCGCTCGACGAACGCGTCCCGGCCGAGGTCGTGGCGGGTCTTGCCCTCCGCTTCGAGCTGGCGCTCGACCACCATCTGGGTGGCGATTCCGGCGTGGTCGGTGCCCGGTTGCCAGAGGGTGTTGCGGCCCCGCATCCGGTGGTAGCGCACCAGCGCGTCCATGATCGTGTTGTTGAAGCCGTGCCCCATGTGCAGGGTGCCGGTCACGTTCGGGGGCGGGATCATGATGCAGTAGGGCGTGCCTTCTCCCTGGGGCGCGAACCAGTCGTTCTGCTCCCAGGTGGCGTACCAGCTCTGCTCGATCGCCTTCGGGTCGTAGGTCTTGTCCATCGGGTGCCTGGTCGGAGTGGCGGGTGGGAGGCGCCGCGTCGGGCGCGGAAAACCGCGCATTATACCCGAGCGGCCGGCCCGCCGGTCGCGCCGCGTCAGTCCTCGTCCCGGCGCCGCAGCGCCTCGGCGACCAGGCGCGGGAGCCGTTCGTCGAGGTGCTCGCGCAGCCGTGCGTGCAGCTCGGTTCTCAGCAGGTCGAGGGCGTCGTCCAGGGCGAGGTCGACGGCCTCGCGGATCAGGGCGTGCAGGCGCTCGGCCTGTTCCGGGTCCAGCGCCTCGTCGTGCTCCGCCGGGCCGGGCCCCGGCACGACGACGTCGTCGAGCACCGGGACGCGCGGGTCGTCGTCGAGATCCTCGTCGTCATCGTCGTCGTACGCCCCGTCGTCGAGGCGGATGTCGTCATCGTCGTCGTAGGGGAATCGGCCCATCGTGCACCTCACACCCTGGTGTCTGAGAGCGGATAACCGCGTTCGCGGTAGTAGCGGTAGCGTGCCCGTCCGCTGGTGACCTCGTCGGCCTCCCGGCCGATCACCTCGATGACCCGCTCGAAGCGGCTGAAGAACGGCGGCACGTCGTCGGCGAGGTTGAACAGCAGCTGGTACGGTTCGTCCGGTTCGCCGTCGTGGCCGATCACCACCGGCGCCGCCTCGGCCTCCGGAGTGCCCGCGAGGCCGTGCGGGACGAAGCTGCCCTGGCGGAAGGTCCACAGCAGGGTGTCGAAGCGCTCGGCCTGCGCCGCGTCGGTGGCGTGGACGTGGACCCGCTGGCCGGCGTCGTAGGCCTTCTGCGCCAGCCGGCAGGCGATGCCGAGCCGGTCGCGCTCCCCGTCGCCGACGATGTAGAAGTCGACCCGCGTCACCGGGCGCTCAGCCGGCGCGGTCGAGCAGGTACTGGACGAGCAGCGACACCGGGCGGCCGGTGGCGCCCTTCTGGCTGCCGCTGCGCCAGGCGACGCCGGCGATGTCGAGGTGGGCCCAGCGGAACTTCTTCGTGAAGCGCGACAGGAAGCAGGCCGCGGTGATGGTGCCCGCCTCGCGGCCGCCGATGTTGGCCATGTCGGCGAAGTTGCTCTTGAGCTGGTCCTGGTACTCGTCCCACAGCGGCAGCTGCCAGGCACGGTCGCCGCTCGCGGTGCCCGCGGTGAGCAGCTGGTCGATCAGCCGGTCGTCGTTGCCGAGCAGCCCGCAGGCGGGACTGCCCAGGGCGACGACGCACGCGCCGGTCAGGGTCGCGACGTCGATCACCGACGCCGGCTCGTAGCGTTCGGCGTAGGTCAGCGCGTCGCAGAGGATCAGGCGGCCCTCGGCGTCGGTGTTGAGGACCTCGACCGTCTGTCCCGACATGCTGGTGACGATGTCACCGGGCTTGTTGGCCGCGCCATCGGGCAGGTTCTCGCAACTCGGCACCAGGCCGACGACGTTCAGCGGCAGCTCGAGGTCGATGCAGGCGCGCAGCGCGCCGAGCACGCTGGCCGCGCCGCACATGTCGAACTTCATCTCGTCCATCGCCGCGGCCGGCTTGATGCTGATGCCGCCGGAGTCGAAGGTGATGCCCTTGCCGACCAGCACGTGCGGCGCCTTGTCCTTGCCCGCGCCGCGGTACTCGACGGCGATCAGTTTCGGCGGCTCGCGGCTGCCGCGCGCGACCGACAGCAGAGCGCCCATGCCGAGTTTCTCCATGTCGGCCTGCTCGAGCACGGTCACCTTGACGTTGCGGTGCCCCTTCTTGATCTCGCGCGCGGTCTCGGCGAGGTGGCTCGGCGTGCAGACGTTGCCGGGCAGATTGCCGAGCTCGCGCGCCAGCGCGACGCCGGCCGCGACGGCCTCGCCGACCGCGATCGCCCTGCCGGCCGTCGCGGCGCGCCGTCCGTCGGGCACGGCCAGGGCGAGGCTCCTGAGCCCGGCGCTCCGCTTCTCCTTGCCGCTCTTGAGCCGGTCGAAGCGGTAGCGGGCGGCCTGGGTGCATTCGACCGCGGTCCGGATGGCCCAGGCGGCGTCCCGATCGGCGACCTGCACCCGGGTGAGGTGACAGACCGCGTCGCGCGCACCGCTCGCCTCGAGGGCCTCGGCCATGGCCGTGACCGCCTTGCGGTAGTCGCTCTCGCCCGGTGTGCGCTTCCCCCCGCAGCCGACCAGCAGCACCCGCTCCGCGGCGACTCCGGGGACGCCGTGAAGCATCGTGACCCTGCCCGGCTTGCCGCTGGCGTCGCCGCGGCGCAGCAGCTTCGTGACGAGACCGCCGGCGGCCGTGTCGATCTCCGCGGCCGCCTCGGAGAGGCCGCGCGGCGCGTGCACCGCGACCGCCACGCAGGGCGTGCGCTGGGTGTGGGCATGACCGCTCTTGGACACGAATTTCATGATGTCTCCTGATCCGCTTCGGCAGGTGTCGCTCCCACCCCGGATGGCGTAGGCTACGGCGCCAACGGGGCGACGGCGCTCGCCCAAGTCTAACGGAATCGCCGCGGCTGGCCAGTGGCGCGGCCCCGATCGAGGCGCAGCATGCCTGGTCTGATGACCCGCCACATCGTCGCCGAGAGCTACCGCCTGCTGGCGGCGGTCAGCGCGATCCTGGTCCTGGTCTACCTGAGCAACCAGCTGGCCCGCTACCTGGCCGAGATCGCCGAGGGCCGCCTGGCCGGCGACCTGCTGGTCACGCTGCTGCTGCTCAAGCTGGCCTCGGTGCTGGTGCTGCTGCTGCCCGCCGCGTTCTTCCTGGCCCTGCTGCTCGTGCTCGGGCGCATGTACAGCGACAGCGAGATGGTCGCGCTGGCCGCCTGCGGCTACGGCCCGGGGCAGCTGCTCCGCGCGGTGGGCTTCGCGGCGCTGCCGGTCGCCGGCCTGGCGGCGTGGCTGGCGCTGCAGGTTGGCCCCGCGACGGCCGACCTGGCCGACGAGGTGCTGGTCCAGGCCCGCGGGCGCGCGCTGGTCAGCGCCGTGGTTCCGGGCAAGTTCACGAGGGTCGGAGACGGCGTCGTCTACCACGTGCAGGAGATCGACGGGGAGGGTGGGATGCGCGGCATCTTCGCCCGCCTCAGCCGCCCCGACGGCGAGGTGGTGGTCAACGCGGCGCGCGCCCGGTTCGATTTCGAGCCGGCTCTCGGCCGCCGGGACCTGGTGCTGCTGGAGGGGACCCGCTACGACGGCACGCCGGGGCGGGCCGACTACCGGGTGTTCGAGTTCGACCGCTACCGGATCAGGCTGCCGGACGTGCGCGTCGGCACGATCCGCAAACCCGACGCGCTCGCGACCGCGGCCCTGCTCGGCTCCGACAGCCCGCGCCACCGGGCCGAGCTCCAGTGGCGGCTCGCGCTGCCGGTCTCGGTGCTGGTTCTGGCCCTGCTGGCCGTGCCGATCAGCCACAGCCAGCCCCGCCAGGGCCGCTACGCCAGGCTGCTCCTCGCCCTGCTCGCCTACATCGTCTACGTCAACCTGCTCGCCGCGGGACGCAACATGATCGGCGCCGAGAAGCTGACCCCGGCGCTCGGGCTCTGGTGGATCCACGGGGTGCCGCTGCTGTTCGCCTGGATCCTGCTGCGTCGCCAGCTCGGCCTGCCGCTCTGGCCCGGGATGCGGCCGGCGTGACGCGGATGCGCACCCTCGACCGCTACCTGGGCCGCGAGGTGCTGAAGGCCGCGCTGCTGGCCGTCGTCGCGCTGACCGCGCTGGACGCCTTCTTCGGGCTGATCATCGAGCTCGAGGACATCGGCCGGCAACGGTACGACCTGCTCGACGCCTTCACCTACGTCGCCATGACCCTGCCGCGGCGGATCATGGAGGTGCTGCCGACGGGGGCGCTGATCGGCTGCCTGCTCGGCCTCGGCGGGATGGCGGCGCGCAGCGAGCTGGTCGCGGTCCGCGCGGCCGGGGTGTCGGTCGGCCGGATCGCCTGGGGGGTGGCCAAGGCCGGCCTGGTGCTGGTGATCGCGGCGGCCGTGCTCGGCGAGTTCATCGCGCCCTGGTCAGAGAGCTACGCCACCCACCTGCGCACCAAGGAGCAGCGTGACGTGACGCATGCGAGCGCGCATCCCGGCGCCTGGCTGCGCGACGGGCGCGGCTACGCGCGCGTGGGCTACGTCGCGCCCGACGGCGAGCTGCTCAACGTCACGCTGTTCACGTTCGACGACTCGCGCCGGCTCACCGAGGCGGCCAGCGCCCGGCGCGCCGCCATCTCGGACGGTCGCTGGGTGCTGCACGGGGCGACCCTGAGCCGCCTGGATGGGCAGGGCGTCACCACCGCCCGGGACGTGCGCATCGAGCGGCCGACGCTGCTCGACCCGCAGCTGGTCCGCGTCGTGATGCTCGACCCGGAGAACCTGACCGCGAGCGCGCTCCAGCGCTACGTGACCTACCTCGAGTCGCTCGGGGAGGACCCGCGCCGTTACCGCCAGGCGTTCTGGAGCAAGCTGGCCGCGCCGCTGCAGGGCCTGGTGATGCTGCTGGTCGGGCTCCCGTTCGCGTTCGGTTCCGCGCGGGACACGCCGCTCGGCAAGCGGCTGGTGATCGGTATCGTCGTCGGGCTGCTCTTCCTGCTGGTCTCGCGCCTGTTCAGCCAGGCCGGCCACGCGTTCGAGATGCATCCCGTCGTGGCCTCGTTGCTGCCCTCGCTGCTGTTCCTCGGGGTCGCCACCTTCGCCCTGCGGCGCGTCCGCTGACCGGCCGCCCGTCACGGCCGGCCTGCGATGCCGTCACGGGTCGAGGTCGGTCCGGACCAGGCGGGTGCCCGAGAGGCGGTCGTGCCAGGTGAGCCGCTCGCGGTCGAACAGCGCCGTCCAGAAACCGGCGCCGAGGCAGGCCCACGAGAAGAGCGCGAGCATGCAGCGCAGCAGGGCGGTCCCGAGGTGGACCGGCCCGCCCGTGTCGGAGACGAGCCGGATCCGCCAGCTCTTCATGCCCAGCGTCTGCCCGCCGTAGCTCCAGAACCCGGCGAAGAAGAGGCAGCCGAGGGCGAACAGCGTGCTGCGGAGCAGCGGGTGGCCGGGCGGCAGCGCGCCGCCGGCCAGGGCGATCACCAGCCAGGTGGTGAAGAAGAAGATGGCGAAGAGCGCCATCGAATCGTAGAAAATGGCGGCGAGCCGGCGCGGCAGGCCGACCCGGCGGGCGGCCGGTTCCGTGGTCTCGGGCATGGCCCGGATGGTAACAGGAGACGGACGGCGCCCGCGCTTGTTGATAAATATTAGAATATGCTAATATACATTAGGCCCCGGCGGCGATGCCGGGCTGACCTGTTTTCTCCGTAGCGAGGGAGGGCGACGAGATGCATCGAGCTGCCTGGCTGGTCCTGGTCGCCGTGCTGCCGGCGTTCGCGTGGAGCGCCGAACCCGAAACCGTGACCGCCGAGCGGCGGGACGTGGCGCTCGAGCGCCGCTTCGAGGCGACGCTCGAGGCGGTCAGGCGCGCGACCGTCGCCGCGGAGGTCTCCGGCACCGTCGAGGAGGTGCTGTTCGACGTCGACGACGTGGTCCCCGCCGGCGCGGTGCTGGTCCGCTTCAGCGACACCGAGCCGCGCGCCCGCGTGGATGCGGCGCAGGGCGAACTGGCCGAGGCGCGGGCCCGCCTGGCACAGGCGGAGCAGGAGTTCGCGCGGGTCAGCGAGATCTACGACCGGAAGCTGGTCGCGAAATCGGCCCTCGACGCCGCGACCGCCGCCCGCGACTCGACCCGTGCGCGCGTCGCGGCCGCACGGGCCCGTCTCGCCGAGGCCGAGGCGCGGCTCGACAAGACGGTCGTGCGCGCGCCCTACAGCGGCATCGTCACCGCGCGCCACGTCGAGGTGGGCGAGACCGCCCAGCCGGGCACGCCGCTGATGAGCGGCCTGTCGCTCGAGCACCTGCGCGTCGCGGGCGTGGTCCCGCAGGGGCTGGTGCCGAAGTTGCGTGAAGGACCGCGCGCCGAGATCCGCCTACCCGGGCGCGAACCGCTGGCCCTGGAGGCGCTGACGATCTTCCCCTACGCCGACCCGGCCAGCCACACGGTCACGGTCCGCGCCGACCTGCCGCCGGAGCGGACCGGGGGGCTCTTCCCGGGCATGCACGCCAAGCTGGTCGTCGAGGTCGGCGAGGTCTCGCGGCTGCTGGTGCCGGAAAGCGCCGTGGTCCGGCGCGGCGAGCTGACCGCCCTCTACGTCGTCGGCGGGGCGGGCCGCATCGGCCTGCGCCAGGTGCGCCTGGGCGACGCTAGGGACGGCTGGCGTGAGGTCCTCGCCGGCCTGGAGGAGGGCGAACGGGTCGCCGTCGACCCGGTGGCTGCCGGCGTGGCGCTCAAGGACCAGGCGGGGCGCCGGGGACAGTGACCGGGGGGCCGGACACGGAGCTCGGCGGCTCGGGCCGCCTCGCCCGCCGCTTCCAGCGCAACGAGATCACCCCGTTGCTCGCCCTGCTCGGGCTGCTGCTCGGGGTCTTCGCGATGCTGGTCACGCCGCGGGAGGAGGAACCGCAGATCGACGTGACCATGGCCAACGTCTTCATCCCGTTCCCGGGAGCGCCGGCGCGCGAGGTGGAGAGCCTGGTCAGCGGCCCCGCCGCGCGCGTGCTCGCCGAGATCGAGGGGGTCAAGCACACCTACTCGGTCTCGCGCGACGACCTCGCCGTGTTGACGGTCGAGTTCGAGGTGGGCGAGGAGCGGACCGCGGCGATCGTCCGCCTCTACAACGCGATCTTCTCGAACGCCGACTGGCTGCCGCCCGGCCTCGGGGTCGGCGAGCCGCTGATCCGGCCGATGGGCATCGACGATGTGCCGGTGGTGGCGCTGACGCTCTGGAGCGCCGACCCCGGCCGCGGCGCGCACGCGCTGCGGCGCGTCGCCCACACGCTCGAGACCGAGCTCAAGCGGGTGCCCGGCACCCGCGATATCTACACCCTGGGCGGGCCGGACCGGGTGGTCCGCGTGGTGCTCGACCCCGAGCGGCTCGCCGGGCACGGCATCGCGGTGGGCGACCTGGAGCGGGCGCTCGCCAGCGCCAACGCGGCCGCCGACGCCGGCGCCATCGTCGCCGACGGCCGGGCCGAGCGGGTCCGCGCCGGGCGCTTCATGGGCACGCCCGGGGAGGTCGCCGAACTGGTCGTCGGCGTCCACGACGGCGCCCCCGTCTACCTGCGCGACGTCGCCGACGTCAGCCTCGGGCCGGATCGGCCCGACCGCTACGTGCGCTTCCTGCACGGTCCCGCCGCGACGGAACCGGCGCCGGGTGCCCACCCCGCCGTGACTCTCGCGGTGGCCAAGAAGCCCGGCACCAACGCCGTCGCGGTGGCCGAGGCGGTGATCGACCGTTTCGAACAGCTGCGCGGCATCCACGTGCCGGAGGGCATCTCGGCCACGGTGACGCGCAACTACGGCGCCACGGCGGCCGACAAGGCGCAGACGCTGATCCACAAGCTGGTCTTCGCGACCCTCTCGGTGGTGGGCCTGGTGCTGGTCGCCCTCGGCTGGCGCGAGGCGATCATCGTCGGCGTGGCGGTGGTCGTGACCCTCGCGGCGACGCTGTTCGCGTCCTGGGCGTGGGGCTTCACGCTGAACCGGGTGTCGCTGTTCGCGCTGATCTTCTCGATCGGCATCCTGGTCGACGACGCCATCGTGGTGGTCGAGAACGTGCACCGCCGCCTGGCCAACACGCCCGGCGACCTGGACACGCTGATCCCGCGGGCGGTCGACGAGGTCGGCGGACCGACGATCCTCGCCACCTTCACGGTGATCGCCGCGATTCTGCCGATGGCGTTCGTCACCGGGCTGATGGGCCCGTACATGAGCCCGATCCCGATCAACGCCAGCATCGGCATGCTGATCTCGTTGCTCGTCGCCTTCGTGGTCACCCCCTGGCTCTGCCACCGCCTGCTGGGCCGGGTCGCCCACGCCGGCGAGATGGAGGAGGCCGGAGCCGAGCGGCTGCTGCCCCTGTTCCGCGTGCTGGTCGGCCGTTTCCTCGAGGGCCCGGGGGCGCGGCGGCGGCGCTGGCTCCTGCTGCTCGCGGTGATGGTCCTGATCGGCGGCTCGGTCGCGCTGGTCGGGACGCGCGACGTGGTGCTGAAGATGCTCCCGTTCGACAACAAGTCGGAGTTCCAGGTCGTGCTCGACATGCCCGAGGGCACCGCGCTGGAACGCACCGCGGCCGTCCTCGACGCGCTCGCCGACGCGCTGCGCGAGGTGCCCGAGGTGACCGATCTGCAGCTCTACGCCGGCACCTCGGCGCCGATCAACTTCAACGGCCTGGTGCGCCAGTACTACCTGCGCCGCGGCGACCACCTCGGCGACATCCAGGTCAACCTGGTCGACAAGGCGCACCGCGAGCGCAAGAGCCACGCCATCGCCCAGGCGGTGCGTCCGCGCCTGGCCGCCATCGCACAGCGCCACGGCGGCCGGCTGAAGGTGGTCGAGGTGCCGCCGGGACCGCCGGTCCTCGCGCCGCTCGTCGCCGAGGTCTACGGCCCGGACCACGCCGGCCAGGTGCGCGTCGCGCGGGCGCTGCGCGAGCGTTTCGAGGCGGCGCCCGGCGTGGTCGACGTCGACGACAGCGTCGAGGCCCCCGCGCGCGAGTGGCACCTGCGCATCGACCGCGCCGAGGCGGCACGCGCCGGGGTCGACCCGCGGTCGATCGTCACCGCCGTGACCGCCGCGCTGCGCGGCGTCGACCTCGGCTACCTGCACGAGCCGACGGCGCGCTACGCGGTGCCGGTGCGTCTCGAGCTGCCGGTCGCCGACCAGGCGTCCCTGGAGCGCGTGCTCGACATCCGCGTGCGGGGCCGCGCCGGCCTGGTGCCGCTGGGCGAGTTGGTGACGGTGGAGCCGGCGACGCTGGCGCCGTCGATCCAGCACAAGGACCTGCTGCCGGTGGTCTACGTCACCGGCGACGTGGCCGGCGAGACCGACAGCCCGCTCTACGGCATGTTCGGTCTCTACGCCGAGATCGCCGAGCGGGGCGTTGCGAACCAGCCGCTCGGCCAGTTGCTCGTCGACCCGCCGGCCAACCCCTACGACTACGCCGTGAAGTGGGACGGCGAGTGGCAGGTGACCTACGACACTTTCCGCGACATGGGCATCGCCTACTCGGTGGGGCTGCTGCTGATCTACCTGCTCGTGGTGGCGCAGTTCCGCTCCTACCTCGTGCCGCTGATCATCATGGCGCCGATTCCGCTGACCATCATCGGCGTGCTGCCGGGACACGCGCTGCTCGGCGCGCAGTTCACCGCGACCTCGATGATCGGCATGATCGTGCTGGCCGGCATCATCGTGCGCAACTCGATCCTGCTGGTCGATTTCATCATCGAGGAGCACGCCCGCGGCACGCCTTTTGCGGACGCGGTGGTGCGCTCCGGCGCGGTGCGCGCCAAGCCGATCCTGCTGACCGGGCTGGCGGCGATGCTCGGCGCGCTGTTCATCCTCGACGACCCGATCTTCAGCGGGCTGGCCATCGCCCTGCTGTTCGGCGTGGCGGTCTCGACGCTGCTGACGCTGGTGGTGATCCCGGTGCTGTTTTACGCGTTCGCCCCGGCCGGCATGCGCGTGCGCTAGCTGCCGGGTGAGGGCCTCCTTATAATCAGGGAGCGCCCCGGTGGCGCGAGCAAACGTCGAGCGGGCCCCCAGAGCCCGTCGTACAGGGGGATGTCCATGGCCGATCGCCGACTGCAGGTGTTCCACACCGTCGCCAAGCTGCTCAGCTTCACCAAGGCGGCCGAGGCCCTGCACATGACCCAGCCGGCCGTGACCTTCCAGGTTCGCCAGCTCGAGGAGCAGTTCAACACCCGGTTGTTCGACCGCACCCACAACCGCATCAGCCTGACCCGCGCAGGGGAGGTGGTGCAGGAGCACGCGGCGAAGATCTTCGACCTCTACGCCCAGATGGACAACGCGGTGCGCGAGGTGACCGGCGAGGTGAGCGGCTCGCTGATCATCGGGGCCAGCACCACCATCGCCGAGTACATGCTCCCGGCGCTGCTCGGCGACTTCAAGCGCAACCACCCGGACATCAAGCTCTACCTGCAGGTCGCCAACACCGAGAGCATCGTCACCATGGTCGAGAACAACGACCTCGACCTGGGCGTGGTCGAGGCGCCGGTGGCCAACAGGAACCTGCTGGTCGAGGTGTGCCGGACCGACGGGCTGGTCGCCATCGTGCCGCCCGACCACCCGCTCGCCGAGCGGGAGACGGTGACCATCAAGGAGCTGATGGGCTACCCGTACATCTGCCGCGAGGAGGGCTCGGGGACCCGCGACGTGATCCTCGACTACCTGGCGAACAACGGCATGTCCTCCGAGGATCTCGACGTCATCATGGAGCTGGGCAATCCCGAGGCGATCAAGGGCGCCGTCGAGGCACGCATGGGCATCTCGATCATCTCGGCAGCGACCATCCTCAAGGAACTGCGCCTCGGCACGCTGGTCAGCATTCCGCTCGACCCGCCCCTGGAGCGGCCCTTCTCGTTCGTGCGCCAGAAGCAGAAGTTCCGCCAGCAGGCGATGGAGGAGCTTCTCGCCTTCGCGCGCAACTACTGCGCCGAGGAGGTGGCGCGGGACCGGGCGCGCGAGCAGCAGGCCTGATGCCGGGCGGAGCGACGCCGTGAGCGCCGGTCGCGAGCAGCTGCTGGCCTTGTACGACGGCCTCGATTCCGCGGACCGCCACGCCCTGCTGGTTTTCGCCGAGTTCCTCGCGGCCCGGGAACCGGCCCGCGCGCTGGAACCCGTTGCGGCGCCGCGCGACCTGCCGCGGCCCCCCGGGGAGAGCGTGATCGCGGCCCTGAAGCGGCTGCGCGCCACCTACCCGATGCTCGAGGCCGCGCCGCTGCTCGACGCCGCCACCGGCCTGCTGGCCGCCCACGTCCTGCACGGGCGGGAGGCCGAGGAGGTCATCGACGAACTCGAGCGCCTGTTCGCGGACGCCTATGCCGGCCGCGCGGCGCGATCCGGGGATGGCGGATGATCACCACGCTGCGCACCTGGTACGAACGCTACTTCTCGGACCCCGAGGCGGTGATCCTGGCCGTGCTGCTGCTGGTCAGCACCCTGGTGGTGGTCTACTTCGGTGGCATGCTCGCCCCGGTGATCGCCAGCCTGGTGATCGCCTTCGTGCTCGAGGGGATGGTGCGCCTGCTGGAGCGAATGCGCGTGCCGCGGCTGCCCGCCGTGCTGCTGGTGTTCACGCTGTTCATGGCCGTGCTGCTGCTGGTGCTGTTCTGGCTCCTGCCGCTGCTCAGCAAGCAGCTGACCCAGCTGGTCGGAGAACTGCCGCGGATGGTGACCAGTGGGCAGAACGTGCTGATGCAGCTGCCCGAGCGCTACCCGCAACTGATCTCGCCCGAGCAGCTGGCCGAGCTCAACAGCACCGTACGCGCCGAGATCGCCGAGCTGGGCCAGTCGTTGCTGAGCTACTCGCTGGCGTCGATCGTCGGCCTGCTGACCCTGCTCGTCTACCTCGTGCTGATGCCGCTGCTGGTCTTCTTCTTCCTCAAGGACAAGCAGAAGCTGCTCGGCTGGATCAGCCGCTACCTGCCGCGCGAGCGCGGCCTGACCAGCCGGGTCTGGGCCGACGTCGAGGTGCAGATCGCCAACTACGTACGCGGCAAGTTCATCGAGATCATGATCGTCTGGTCGGTGACCTACGCTACGTTCGCGATCATGGGGTTGTCTTACGCGCTGACCCTGAGCCTCGCGGTCGGCCTCTCGGTGATCATCCCCTACGTCGGCGCCGTGGTGGTGACGCTGCCGATCGTGCTCGTCGCATTCTTCCAGTGGGGCTTCGCGCCCGATTTCTACTACGTCGTGATCGCCTACCTCGTGATCCAGGCGCTCGACGGCAACGTCCTCGTGCCGCTGCTCTTCTCCGAGGTGGTCAACCTGCACCCGGTCGCGATCATCGTCGCGGTGCTGTTCTTCGGCGGCATCTGGGGGCTGTGGGGCGTCTTCTTCGCCATCCCTCTGGCGACCCTGGTGCAGGCGCTCCTGGCGACGTGGCCGCGCGCTGAACCGCGCGCAGACGGGGGCGAGGAGGGGGCCGGCGCCTGAGCGCCTCCGCTTTTCGCGCCCCGGGCCGCTTTGACCGTCATCAAGGTGCGGGTCGTTGCGCTGGAACATTCTAACGGCGATGCGGGCCGGAACGAACGGGATGGCGAGGCGATGAGACCGCGCGGGATCGGGCAGAAGATGGCGTTGCTGTGCGCCTGGACAGCCTACGCGGCAGCCGTTGTCGCGCTTATGGGCTCTGCCTGGTGGGCAGGGTCCGGAGAGACGGCCGACCCGGTCTTCGCTGCGCTGGCCGCGAGCGCGGTCTTCTTCACGGGCTGCGGCATCGTGCTCCACGTGATCGGCAAGGCCGACCTGCCTGAACTGCGCATCGGGGGCGATCCTTAGCGAGTACCCGCGTGCCCCTCGTTGCGTCTCTTGCCATGGGTCAAGCAAACGGCGGCAAGCGGCGCACGACCGGAATTTCCTCTCCTAGACTGATCGGATCGTCCAGGTCGGCACGGCAAGGACCCAACGGAGAGAACCCCGATGAATAGAATCGCGCTGACGCTCATCACGCTGGCCGGCGTTTTCGCCATGCAGGCGCAAGCGGCCGGGACCGTGAAGATCACCCCGCTCGGCAGCCACGACGGCGA
>JAWVZO010000057.1:0-13573 GCA_033722135.1 Gammaproteobacteria bacterium
GAGCGGACGGTGGCGACCGCGTGCGCGGCCGGCGTGGCCCCGGTCGAGCTCTGGTGCGCCCCCGACCGGTCGCACCCGGCCTTCGCCGAACTCGCCGGATGTGGCGACGTGACGCTGCGCGACCAGCCGTCGGGCGATCTCGGCCGGCGCATGCACGACGCACTGCACGACGCACTGGACGGGGCGGGACGCGCGGTGCTCGTCGGCTGCGACTGCCCGGCGCTGACCGGCGACGACCTCCACGCGGCGTTCGCGGCGCTCGACGCGCACGACGTCGTGCTGGGGCCGGCCGAGGACGGCGGCTACGTGCTGGTCGGCGCGCGGCGGGTGGCGCGTCCGCTGTTCGACGGCGTCGAGTGGGGCGGGCCGAACGTGCTCCGCCAGACGCGCGCGCGCCTGGTGGCACTGGGCTGGCGTTGGCACGAGCTGCGCACGTTCTGGGACGTCGACCGTCCCGCGGACCTGCCGCGGCTGCGCGAGGTGGGCCTCGCCTGAGCCGCGACCTGCTATCATCGCAGCCCCGTCCGCGCGCGACGGCATGGCCCCCTGGGCCCGCCCGCGCACCATTGACCCGGACCTGGCGACGCCCGCGAACATGCTCCCCGTCATCGCCCTGGTAGGGCGCCCCAACGTCGGCAAGTCGACGCTGTTCAACCGGTTCACCCGCAGCCGGGACGCCCTGGTGGCCGACCTGCCGGGACTGACCCGCGATCGCCAGTACGGCCTCGGCCGGCTCGGCGACACCGAGTGCCTGTTCGTCGACACCGGCGGGCTGAGCGGCGAGGAGCACGCCCTCGACGAGGCGATGGCCCGCCAGACCCTGCGCGCCGTCGACGAAGCCGACCTGGTGCTGTGGCTGGTCGACGGCCGCGCCGGGCTGACCGCCGCCGACGAGCAGATCGCCGAGCGCCTGCGGGTGGTCGGCAAGCCGCGCTTGCTGGTGGTCAACAAGACCGACGGGCTCGACGCCGACACCGCCTGCGCCGAGTTCCACGCCCTCGGGTTCGGCGCGCCCTGGCCGATCGCCGCCAGCCACGGCCGCGGCGTGCGCCGTCTCGGGGAGGCGGTGCTGTCGGCCCTGCCGGAGGGGGCCACGGGCGAGGAGGCCGCCGGCCCCGACGGGCCCCGCCAGGGGGTCCGCGTGGCGGTGATCGGCCGTCCCAACGTCGGCAAGTCGACGCTGATCAACCGCATGCTCGGCGAGGAGCGCCTGGTCGCCTTCGATGCGCCGGGCACCACGCGCGACAGCGTCGCGGTGCCGTTCGAGCGGGACGGGCGGGGCTACGTGCTGGTCGACACGGCCGGGCTGAGGCGCCGGGGCAAGATCTTCGAGACGATCGAGAAGTTCAGCGTGGTCAAGACGCTGCAGGCGATCGAGCGCGCGCAGGTGGTGATCCTGGTGCTCGACGCCCGCCAGGGGATCGCCGAGCAGGACGCGGCGCTGCTCGGCCTGGTGCTCGACAGCGGCCGTGCCGTGGTCGTCGCCGTCAACAAGTGGGACGGGCTGAGCGGCGAGGCAAGGGACGAGGTGCGACGGGTCTACGACTTCCGCCTCGGCTTCCTCGACTTCGCCGAGATCCACTTCATCTCGGCCCTGCACGGCAGCGGCGTCGGCAAGCTGTTCGGCGCCGTCGACCGCGCCCATGCGTCGGCGACCGTCGAGTGCAAGGCGGCGCACCTGACCGAGATCCTCCAGGAGGCCGTGCAGCGCCACCCGCCGCCGACGGTGCGTCGTCGGCGGATCAAGCTGCGCTACGCCCACCAGGGCGGGCGGAACCCGCCCCTGATCGTCATCCATGGCAACCAGGTCGGCGGCGTTCCCGACGCCTACCGCCGCTACCTGGCCAACACCTACCGCAAGGCGCTGGAGCTGTCGGGCACGCCGGTGCGGATCGAGTTCCGCGGCGGGGAAAATCCCTACGCGGGCCGGAAGAACGCGCTGTCCCCGCGCCAGCAGGCGCGCCGCAAGCGGATGCTGCGGCACGTCAAGCGCTGAGGCCGTTCCGCGGCCCCCGGGGGGTTGCCGCGGGCCCTGCGCGGCCTAGTTGTGGGATGCCTCGCCGCCGGCGCCTTTATCGGCGGGGGCGGTCGCCTTCTCCCTCTCCCTCGGCAGGAACAGGGCGGGATCGACGTAGGTGCCGTTCAGGCGCACCGACAGGTGCAGGTGCGGGCCGGTGACCCGGCCGGTGGCGCCGACCGTGCCGACCTGCTGGCCCTTGGTCACCAGCTCGCCCGGCGCGACGTCGATCCGGTCGAGGTGCATGTAGAGCGTCATCAGCCCCTGGCCGTGGTCGAGGAACACGGTGTTGCCGTTGAAGAAGAAGTCGCCGGCCTCGGTGACGACGCCGTCGGCGACGGCGACGACCGGGGTGCCGGTCGGCATCGCGATGTCCATGCCGCCGTGCGGTCGCCGCGGCTGGCCGTTGAAGAAGCGGCGCAGGCCGAAGCTGCTGCTGCGCGGACCGTCCAGGGGGGTGACGAAGTCGAGGTCGGGCTGCGGCACGTCGCGCCAGGCCGCCATCGCCGCCCGGATCCGCGCGCGCTCGGCGGTGATCCGCTTCATGTCCTCGGCGTTGGGATTGACCTTGCGCTTGTTCTTGATGGTCAGGTGCTGCTCGGCGTAGGCCTTGTCACTGACCTCGATCGGGCGCGTCTCTGTCCCGCCGGACGCGGGGGTCACGGTCAGGAAGTGGCGGCCCGGGTCGAGGCCGAGCGGCAGGCCGACCACCGCCTGCCAGCGCCCCTCGTGTTCGCGGACCAGCACCGTGCGGTCGTCGAACCGCGCCACGGGACGCGCGGCCTGGGCCGGTCCGAGGTCGACGAGGGCGACGCCGCCGGGCACCTGGGACGGGCGCGGCTGGGCCGCGGCGGGGCCGGCGCAGAACAGCAGGGCGGTGAGCGCGGCGAGGGCACGGGCGCGCCGGGTCGGGTGGTGACGGGTCATCGGGGTTCCTCTTCGGTGAAAACGGTCTCGACGCGGCACGCCAGGCGGCCCTCGGCGAGACGCGCCTCCACCGCGTCGCCCGCGCGAGTCGCGTCGGCGCGACGCAGGATCGTGCCGTCCGGGGTGGTGACGATGGCGTAGCCGCGCCCGAGGGTCGCCAGCGGGCTGACCAGGTCGAGCGCGCGCGCCTGCGCGGCCAGGGCCTGCCGCCGCCGCGAGAGGTCCTGGCGGGTCGCCAGCCGGAGGCGGTGACGGAGGCCGGCCAGATGCTCGCCTAGACGCGCCACGCGCGTCGCCGGCGCGTGGCGGGCGAGGCCCGAGCGCGCGGCGTCGAGGCGGTGCGCGGCGCCGCGGGCCCGCGCCTCCCAGGCGCGGCGCAGGCGACGCTCGAGATCGTCGAGCCGCTGCATCCGATCGCCGAGGCGCCTTGCCGGGTGCTGCACCTGGAGCCGCCCGGAGAGCCACGCGAGCCGCTCGTCGCGGCGGGCGAGCAGGTCCCGGGTCGCGTCCGCGAGGCGGGCGGCGAGCTCGGCGAGGCGCACCTGCCACGCCGCGGCGTCGGGGCTCGCGGCCTCGGCTGCGGCGGAGGGCGTCGCGGCGCGCAGGTCGGCGACGAAGTCGGCCACGGTGAAGTCGGTCTCGTGGCCGATCCCGGTCACCACCGGAATCGGGCAGGCGTGGATGGCGCGGGCCAGCGCCTCGTCGTTGAACGCCTGGAGGTCCTCCAGCGAGCCGCCGCCGCGCGCCAGCAGCAGCACGTCGCATTCCGCGCGGCGCACCGCGCGCGCCAGCGCCGCGCGGAGTTCCGCCGGGGCGCCCTCGCCCTGGACCGTGGCCGGGTAGACCATCACCGGCAGCGCCGGGAACCTTCTCGCGAGGACGTGCAGGATGTCGCGCAGCGCTGCGCCGCTGGCCGAGGTGATCACGCCGAGCCGGCGGGGCATCGCCGGCAACGGGCGCTTGTGCGCCGGGTCGAACAGCCCCTCGGCCTCGAGCTTCGCGACCAGCGCCTCGAAGGCGCGCTGCAGGGCGCCGTGGCCCGCCTCCTCCCTCGACTCGACGATCAGCTGGAACTCGCCGCGCCCCTCGTAGAGGCCGACGCGGGCGCGCAGCACCACCTGCTGGCCGTCGGCGGGCCGGAAGCGGAGCAGCCGGTTGCGGTTGCGGAACATCGCGCAGCGCACCTGGGCGCGGGCGTCCTTCAGCGAGAAGTAGAGGTGCCCCGAGGCGGGCCGGGCGAGGTTGGAGACCTCGCCCTCGATCCAGAGCAGCGGGAAGTGGCCCTCGAGCAGCGTGCGCGCCTCGAGGTTGAGCCGCGAGGGGGTGTAGACGTCCCGGGCGGCGGGGGTCGCGGGGCTCATGGCGAGGATGATAACGCGCCGGGCCGGACGAGGGGAGATCGCGTTACGCCAGCGCGGTCAGCGGTGCTAGAATCCCCGGTTACTTTTCCCGCTGCCCGGGGGCCGTTTCATGCTCCGCATCGCCGAAGAATCCCTGACGTTCGACGACGTCCTGCTGCTCCCCGACTACTCCGCGGTGCTGCCCAGGGACGTCGACCTGGCCACCCAGCTCACGCGCGAGATCCGCCTCAACATCCCGCTGATCTCGTCGGCGATGGACACCGTCACCGAGGCTCGGTTGGCGATCGCCATCGCCCAGGAGGGCGGGCTCGGCATCCTGCACAAGAACATGACCATCGAGCAGCAGGCCGACGAGGTGCGCAAGGTCAAGAAGTACGAGAGCGGTATGATCGTCGACCCGATCACGGTCGGGCCCACGGCCAGGATCGGCGAGGTGCTCGATCTGACCCGCAGGCAGAACATCTCCGGCGTGCCGGTGGTCGACGGCGAGAAGCTGGTCGGCATCGTCACCCACCGCGACCTGCGCTTCGAGACGCGGCTCGACGCACCGGTGACCAGCATCATGACCCCCGAGGAGAAGCTGGTCACGGTCAAGGAGGGGGCCGACCTCGAAGAGATCCGGACCCTGCTGCACCGGCACCGGATCGAGAAGCTGCTCGTGGTCAACGGCGGCTTCCAGCTGCGCGGGCTGATCACCGTCAAGGACATGCAGAAGGCCGAGGACAAGCCCGACGCCTGCAAGGACGGCCAGGGGCGCCTGCGCGCCGGGGCCGCGGTCGGCGTCGGTGCCGGCACCGAGGAGCGGGTCGCAGCGCTGGTCGAGGCGGGCGTCGACGTGATCGTCGTCGACACCGCCCACGGCCACTCGCGCGGCGTCATCGAGCGCGTCGCCTGGGCCAAGCGGAACTATCCCGACCTGCAGGTGATCGGCGGCAACATCGCCACCGGCGACGCCGCCGTGGCCCTCGCCGAGGCCGGTGCCGACGCGGTCAAGGTCGGCATCGGGCCGGGCTCGATCTGCACCACGCGCATCGTCGCCGGCATCGGCGTGCCGCAGATCAGCGCCGTGGCCAACGTCGCCGCGGCGCTCGAGGGGACCGGCATCCCGCTGATCGCCGACGGCGGCATCCGCTTCTCCGGCGACATGGCCAAGGCGATCGCGGCCGGCGCGCACTGCATCATGGTCGGCAGCCTGCTCGCCGGCACCGAGGAGGCGCCGGGCGAGGTGGAACTGTTCCAGGGCCGTTCCTACAAGTCCTACCGCGGCATGGGGTCGCTCGGCGCGATGTCGCAGCCGCAGGGTTCCGGCGACCGCTATTTCCAGGAGGGGGCCGACCCCGACAAGTTGGTACCCGAGGGCATCGAGGGCCGGGTGCCTTACAAGGGCACGCTGGTCCGCGTGATCTCGCAGATGATGGGCGGCCTGCGTTCCAGCATGGGCTACACCGGCTGCGCGACCATCGACGAGATGCGCACCAAGCCGAAGTTCATACGCATCACCAACGCCGGCATGCGCGAGAGCCACGTCCACGACGTGACCATCACCAAGGAAGCGCCCAACTACCGTGTCGACTGAGCCCGCGGCCGTGGCCAACATCCACGCGGACCGCATCCTGATCCTCGATTTCGGCTCGCAGTACACCCAGCTGATCGCGCGCCGCGTCCGCGAGGCCGGGGTCTACTGCGAACTCCACCCGCACGACATGGAGCCCGACGCGCTACGGTCGTTCGCGCCGCGCGGCGTGATCCTCTCCGGCGGGCCCGCCTCGGTCACGGAGGCCGAGACCCCGCGCGTCGCCGCGGCGGTCTTCGAGCTCGGCGTGCCGGTGCTCGGGATCTGCTACGGCATGCAGGCGATGGCCGAGTACTTCGGGGCGCCGGTGGTCACCGCCGAGCAGCACGAGTACGGCTACGCGCAGGTGCGCGCCCGCGGCCACTCGCGGCTGCTGCTCGACATCGAGGACCACGCCACGCCGGAGGGCTACGGCCTGCTCGACGTCTGGATGAGCCACGGCGATCGCGTCGAGGCGCTGCCCGACGGCTTCAAGCTGATCGCCAGCACCGACAACGCCCCGATCGCCGGCATCGGCGACGACGAGCGGGGCTACTACGGCATCCAGTTCCACCCCGAGGTGACCCACACCCGCCAGGGCGCGCGGATCCTCGATCGCTTCGTCCACGAGATCTGCGGCTGCGCGGCGCTCTGGGTGCCGGACAACATCATCGAGGACTCCATCGCGCGGGTGCGTGCGCAGGTGGGCGACGGCAAGGTGCTGCTCGGCCTCTCCGGCGGCGTCGACTCCTCGGTGGTCGCCGCGCTGCTGCACCGGGCGATCGGCGACCAGCTCACCTGCGTGTTCGTCGACAACGGCCTGCTGCGGCTCGACGAGGGCGACCAGGTGATGGCGACCTTCGCCCGGCACATGGGCGTCCGGGTGATCCGGGTCGACGCCGAGGCGCGCTTCCTCGCCGCGCTCGACGGGGTCGACGACCCCGAGCGCAAGCGCAAGATCATCGGCAACCTGTTCATCGAGATCTTCGAGGAGGAGGCGCTGAAGCTGACCGATGTCGACTTCCTGGCGCAGGGCACCATCTACCCGGACGTCATCGAGTCGGCCGGGGCCAGCACCGGCAAGGCGCACCTGATCAAGTCGCACCACAACGTCGGCGGCCTGCCGGAACAGATGAAGCTCTCGCTGGTCGAGCCGTTGCGCGAGCTGTTCAAGGACGAGGTGCGCAGGATCGGCGTGGAGCTCGGGTTGCCGTCCGACATGGTCTACCGCCACCCGTTCCCGGGGCCCGGGCTCGGCGTGCGCATCCTCGGCGAGGTACGCAAGACCTACGCCGACCTGCTGCGGCGGGCCGACGCGATTTTCATCGAGGAACTGCGCCGACACGATCTCTACGACCGGGTAAGCCAGGCCTTCGCGGTGTTCCTCCCGGTCCGCTCGGTCGGCGTGACCGGCGACGGGCGGCGCTACGACTACGTCGTCGCATTGCGCGCGGTCGAGACCATCGATTTCATGACCGCGCGCTGGGCGCATCTGCCCTACGAGTTCCTCGACCTCTGCTCGCGGCGCATCATCAACGAGGTGGTCGGCATCTCCCGGGTGACCTACGACATCTCCGGCAAGCCGCCGGCGACGATCGAGTGGGAGTGAGGCGGCCCGTGGAGAAGTGCCTCGCGGACGCGGGCCGGAATCGGTCGGGGTGAGGGGCTAGCCGCGCAACCGGCGCATGCACTCCTCGAACTGGATCTTGCCCGCCCGGTAGGCGGCGACGGTCTTGCCCTGCTCCGGCGTCGCCTTGTCCGACGCGCCGTGGCAGAGCTCGGCGGCCAGCTTGGGAGACATGTCGGGCTCGCTGATCAGACCGCTGTCGGTGCACGCGGCCAGTAGGGGCACGGCCATGATGGAAAGTAACGGTGCCTGTTTCATGCGCGATGCTCTCGTGATGGCGTTGCCGCGGGCAAGGCACGGATCGGGACGCGGCGCGGCGGACCACGTCCCTTGCAGTCATACCTAACTCTTAGCACATGACCACATCAAGGCAAAATGAGACCCGCAATCGCCAACGCCTTTCCGGCGCCGCGCCGAGGCGTCCGCGGACCGCGGGCCACCCGTTCCGTGTCGGGTGTCGCGGTGATGCGTGACGACGCTGACGCGGCGTGGATGCGCGAGGCACTCGACCTGGCGGCGCGCGGCGCGGAGGCCGGCGAGGTGCCGGTCGGCTGCGTCATCGTTCGCGACGGCGAGGTCGTTGGACGGGGCTGGAACCGGCCGATCGGCAGCCACGATCCCACTGCCCACGCGGAGGTGGTCGCGCTGCGCGAGGCGGCGGCTCGCCTGGAGAACTACCGCCTGGTCGGCACGACGCTCTACGTCACCCTCGAGCCGTGCGTGATGTGCGTCGGCGCCATCGTCCACGCCCGCGTCGAACGGCTGGTCTACGGCGCGGCCGATCCCAAGACGGGCGCCATCGAGAGCGCGTTCGCCCTGCTCGAGGGGAACCGGCACAACCACCGGGTTGCCGTCACCGGGGGCGTGCTCGCCGACGCGTGCGGCGAGATGCTGCGTGCGTTCTTCCGCGCCCGGCGGGTCAGAACGCCAGCGGGGTGAGGGTCGGCACGCCGATCAGGTCGGCGCGTTCCGCCGCTGCCTCGAGCTGCAGGCGCCGCGAGAGGAGGTCGTAGAAGGTGCGGATGTTCTCGACGTAGGCGACCGCCTCGCCGCCGCGCGCGTAACCGTGGCGGACCGTCTCGTAGTACTTCTTCCTGGCCAGCAGCGGCAGGTGGTTGCGGACGTCGTTCCAGCGGTCCGGATCCCCGCCGCCGCGCTGGGTCAGCCGGCGCGCGTCCTCGAGGTGGCCGAAGCCGATGTTGTAGGTTGCCAGCGCGAGCCAGGTACGGTCGGGCTCGGGAATCCGCTCGGGGATCTTGTCGCGTACCCAGCGCAGGTAGTCGGCGCCGCCGACGATGCTCTGCGCGGGGTCGGTGCGGTCGGTGATGCCGAGCTGCTCGGCCGTGTCCCGGGTCAGCATCATCAGGCCGCGAACGCCGGTCGGCGAGCGGGCCTCGGGATCCCAGTGCGACTCCTGGTAGCTGATCGCCGCGAGCAGGCGCCAGTCGATGTCGTCGCCGGCCGCAGCCTTGAACAGCGGTTCGTAGGCCGGGAGGCGGGTCTCGACGCGGCGCTGGAAGGCGCGCATCTCGACGTAGTCGAAGTCGCCGAAGTGGCCGTAATACTGATCGATCAGCGTCTGCAACCGGCCGCTCGACTCCAGTTCGTCGAAGAACTCGTGCAGCGCCAGCACCAGCGTGTCGTCGGCGTACGACGGCAGGACCCAGGCGAAGTCGCGCGCCTCGCCGACGCGGAACGCGGTGCGGAGTTCGGGGTAGAGGCGCTGGGCGATGTCGACCTGGTGGGTGTAGGCGACCGTGTAGGCGAGCTCGCCGTCGGCGACCTGGCGCAGCAGCTCCCAGGTGTCGGCCCGGTAGTCGACATGCCACTCGAGGCCGGGATGCGCGGATTCGAGCGGTGCGAGCTGCTCGGCGTGGCCGGAGCCGTGTGCCACGTACACCGGCCCGGTCAGCGCATCGAGCGACGAAGGTCGCCCGTCGCCGTAACGGTAGACCAGCACCGGGTCGGCGCGGAGGAACGGGCGCGAGAAGTTGAGTTCCCGGGCGTGATTCCGGGTGATCGGGATCGGCACGGCCCCGAGGTGGCCCTCGCCGCCCTCCAGCACCAGGCGTAGTTCGTCGACGTCCGGGGTCAGTACCGGGCGCATCGCGACCCCGAGGCGGTCGGCGAATTCGCGGGCGATGGCGTAGTCGAAGCCGGCCGGCCCGGCGTACTCGGCCTGTAGGTCCGGTGGCAGCTGGCGCAGCGCGACGCGCAGTTCGCCCGCCTCGACGATGGCGTCGAGCTGGGTCCGTTGACCGCAGGCCGCGAGCAGGACCGACAGCAGGAGAACGGCCAGGGAAGGGGTTCTGGGCATGACCGGAAGTTTACTTCCGGGCCCGGGCATCGTGTAGAATGCGCCGCCTGACCGCGTATGCCCGGAGAGGTGCCTGAGCGGCCGAAAGGGCTTGACTCGAAATCAAGTGTACGTTCTGCGTACCGTGGGTTCGAATCCCACCCTCTCCGCCATATTCAGTTTCGGCGCATGCCTGCGAGAGGCGATGCGGGGAGATTGGCGAAAGACAGGGTGGGTGAGAACCCACGCGGGTTCGACAGCCCGGGGCAGCCGGGTTGAACATCGCCGCGAAGCGGCGGCGGCCCCTGAGGGGTGAGGCGCGAAGAGCCGGATCATCCCACCCTCTCCGCCATATCCGGTTCCGGCGCATGCCTGCGAGAGGCGATGCGGTGAGATCGGGGGATGATCGGGGCGGTCGGCCCCTCCCGGGACCGCGCGCCTGACTTCCGAACGAGCGGGCGGAGACGGATCACCCACCAACCCTTCAATTTCACCCATTTCCAGGGATCTGGCCGCAACTTTTTCATCGAAACGCCGGGCCGCCGGTTAAATATGGTTCTGAGCAGGTATGCAGCCATAAAAATGATTGTATGTGGGTTATATCTGCAAAAATAAACGCAATAAAATAGATTATGTGGGAATTTTTTGATGAAAAAGGCCATGATTGACTCGATATGGCGAACATCACGACCCACGAATCGATCGTCTAAAGTGGAAAATTGCACGCAATTTCCCACTTTGCGTCGATAATACCGCGCTGACCGAAGCGCAGCCTCGCCCAGGACGAACGGGCAAGCAGAGTGGAGACGAACCATGGCCTTTCCGAAACCCTTCTACCGCTGGCGTCCTCATCCCTGGCACGGCCTCGAGGTCGGTCCCGACGCGCCGCACGTCCTGCACGCCTACATCGAGATCACGCCGTTCGACACCGTCAAGTACGAGATCGACAAGACCACCGGTTACCTGATGGTCGACCGGCCGGCGCGGACCTCGTCGCTCCCGCCGACGCTCTACGGCCTGGTCCCCCAGACCTACTGCGGGCCGCGCACCGCGGCGCTGATGGAGGGGGCCGACGTCGGCGACGGCGACCCGCTCGACATATGCGTGGTCAGCGAGCGTCCGATCTCCCGCGCGGAGGTGATCCTCAAGGCGCGCGTCGTCGGCGGGCTGCCGATGCTCGACGGGGGGGAGGCCGACGACAAGATCATCGCCGTGCTCGACAACGACAACCTCTGGGGGGGCGTCAACGACGTCGCGGACCTGCCCGGCGCCCTGGTCGACCGCCTGCGCCACTACTTCATGACCTACAAGCTGGTTCCCGGCGAGGACGACCACCAGGTGTCCATCGGCGCGACCTACGGCCGCGAGCACGCCGAGAAGGTGATCCGCGCCTCGATGGAGGACTACGAGCACGAGTTCGGCGGCTGACGCGGGCCGGATCCCGGCCGCAGGGGCGCGCCCCGGCCGGGTCCGGGTGTACCCCCGTGCTAACTTAGGTCCGCCGCCAGAGGCGCCGTGTTGGACGCGAGCGATCGCCGGATGAACGACTGGACCCCCGACAGCTGGCGCCGCCGCGAGGCGCGACAGCAGCCCGCCTACCCCGATCTCGCCGCCGTCGACGAGGTGGTCGCGCAGATCGCGCGCCTGCCGCCGCTGGTGACCAGCTGGGAGGTCGAGGCGCTGCGCACCCAGCTCGCCGAGGCGGCGGCCGGCGACCGCTTCCTGCTGCACGGCGGCGACTGCGCCGAGCACTTCGGCGACTGCACCCCGGAGGTCGTCACCAACAAGCTCAAGATCCTGCTGCAGATGAGCCTGGTGCTGGTGCACGGCCTGCGGCGCCGGGTGATCCGGGTGGGGCGCCTGGCGGGCCAGTACGCCAAGCCGCGCTCGGCCGATCTGGAGACCCGCGACGGCGTCTCGCTGCCGTCGTACCGCGGCGACCTGGTCAACCGGCCCGGATTCACACCGGAAGAGCGGACGCCCGACCCGGTCAATATGCTGCGCGGCTACACCCGCTCCGCACTGACTCTGAACTTCGTCCGGGCGCTGGTCGACGGCGGGTTCGCCGACCTCCACCAGCCCGGCAACTGGGACCTGGAATTCATGGACCTGGCCCCGGCCGCCGCCGAGTACCGGCGCGTGGTGGCCGAGATCGGGCGGGCGCTCGACTTCATGGAGACCGTCTCCGGCCAGCCGGCCGGCGACTCCAGCCGGGTCGACTTCTTCACCAGCCACGAGGCGCTGCTGCTGCCCTACGAGCAGGCGCAGACCCGGACCACCCCGAAGCGGCCGGGCTGGTACAACCTGGCCACGCACCTGCCGTGGCTCGGGGCGCGCACCGTCGACCCCGGCGGGGCCCATGTCGAGTACCTGCGTGGGATCCGCAACCCGGTCGGGATCAAGGTCGGACCGGACCTGGAGGCGGAGGCGTTGCTCGACTTGCTCGAACGCATCGACCCGGAACGGGAGCCGGGCCGGGTGACGCTGATCCACCGCTTCGGCGTGGCGGCGATCGAGGCCCGCCTGCCGCCGCTGGTCGAGGCCGTCGCCCGCACCGGGCGCCGGCCGCTCTGGGTCAGCGATCCGATGCACGGCAACACGCGCATCACCCGCGACGGGGTCAAGACCCGCCGCTTCGAGGAGATTCTCGGCGAGCTCGAGCACGCGTTCCGCATCCACCGCGACTGCGGCAGCCGGCTCGGCGGCGTCCACTTCGAATTGACCGGCGACAACGTCACCGAGTGCACCGGCGGGGCGCGCGGCCTCGCCGAGGGCGACCTGCATCGCGATTACCGCACGCTCGTCGATCCGCGGCTGAACTACGAGCAGGCGCTCGAGATGGCCCTGCTGATCGCGCGCCTCGACGACCCGCGGGCCTGACCGGCGGAGTGGCCCCCCGCACCGACCTGCTGACGATCTACCGCACCGCGCTCGACGCGGTGGAGGGGCGCGCCGCGACCCGCCGCTACCTCGAGGCCCATCCCCCCGGGGGCGACTGGCACCTGGTCGCGGTCGGCAAGGCGGCGACCTCGATGGCGCTCGGGGCCCTCGACGCCCTGGGCGACGCGGTCGTCGACGGCCTGGTCATCTGCAAGCACGGCCACGGCGACCCCGAACTGGCGCGCGCCGCGCGCATCGCCTACCGCGAGAGCGACCACCCCGTGCCCGGCCAGGCGAGCCTCGACGCCGGCCGCGCGCTGGTCGACTACCTCGACGCGGCGCCCGACGACGCGCGCTTCCTGGTGCTCGGTTCCGGGGGGGCGTCGAGCCTCGTCGAGCTGCTTCCCGACGGCTGCGATCTCGATTGGCTGCGGCGGTTGACCGACTGGCTGCTCGCCGGCGGCTACGACATCGGCACCATGAACCGGGTGCGCAAGGCCTTCTCGCGGATCAAGGGCGGGCGACTGCGCCGCTGGCTGCGCGGCCGGCCGGCACTGAACCTGTTGATCTCCGACGTCCCGGGCGACGACCCGGCCGTGGTCGGCTCGGGGCTCCTGGTCCCCGACCGGGGCGCCGCCGCGCCGCTGCCGGACGCGCTGCCCGACTGGGCGCGCCGGCACCTGCGCGACGGGCACCGCGACGCGGATGATGGCGGCGCGGAGGTCGAAACCGTGCTCGTCGCGCGCAACGCCGACGCGCGGGCCGCGGCGCGGAACGCCGCGCAGGCGCTCGGCTACGCCGTGCGCGAGCGCGACGGCGAACTCGACGGGGATGCGGCTGCCGCCGCCCGCGGAATCGTCGCCGACCTTGCCGGTGGGCCTGCGGGGCTCGCGATCTGGGGCGGGGAGACGAC
>JAWVZO010000058.1:0-13487 GCA_033722135.1 Gammaproteobacteria bacterium
CGCGGTCGGTGAGAACCTGATGCGCCACGGCGCGTTCGCGAGGGTGCCAGAAGACGAAGTGCTCGCCTACGTGGAGAACGTCCGGGGGGAGCACGAAGACCGCCTCGACGACCTTCTCGAGGAGCTGCTTTCCCCTTCCGAGGCCGACGCGTTGCACTACCTCGAGCCGACGAAGCACCTGGTCAAGGGATGGGCGCGCGAAGAGATTCCACGCCTAGCGCACGAGATCGAGGCTGACCTGGTGGTCATGGGCACGGTGGCGAGGAGCGGAATTCCCGGCCTGTTCATGGGCAACACCGCAGAGACCATTCTCAACCGAATCGATTGCTCGGTCATGGCCATCAAGCCTCCCGGCTTCCGTACCCCGGTGACCCTCGATGGATGATGCCCCCGGCATCGGCCCGTGACCATCTGCAATGGTCAGCGGTGGGGACGGAACTCTTCCCGCGCTTCCGGCAACCTGCGGACGATCTCGCGCAAGCGGTCCTGGTCGAGCGGGTGGGTGCGCAGGAACCACGGCGTCGCGCCGCCCTGCGCCCGGTTGTACTCGGCGAAGCGGGTCCAGAACGCGACGGCGTTGACCGGGTCGTAGCCGGCACGCGCCATGTACAGCAAGCCGATGTAGTCCGCCTCGGACTCCTGCTGGCGGCTGTGCGGCAGCGCCACGCCGAGCTGTGCGCCGAGACCGTAGGCGGGCATGAGCACCCCCTGCCAGGCGCTGTTCGCGGTAACGGTGCCGAGCACCTGTCCGGCGCCGCGAAGCGCGACCTCGCGGCTCATCCGCTCGGCGCCGTGCCGCGCCGCGGCGTGCGCGACCTCGTGGCCGATCACCGTGGCTAACCCGGCCTCGTCCTGCGTGATTGGCAGGATGCCGGTGTAGATCCCGACCTTGCCGCCCGGCAGGCAGAAGGCGTTGGCATCGGGGCTGTCGAAGACCACGAACTCCCAACGCGCCCCGGGAAGCTCAGCGACCGCGGCGATGCGCCGGCCGACCCGCTGCACCATGGCGTTGACCGCGGGGTCGCGGTTGACCGGCAGGTCGCGCTTGAGGTCGGCGAACGCGGCGAGGCCGAGTTCGACCTCCCGTTCGGGCGAGATCAGGTTGAGCTGCCGGCGGCCGGTCTCGGGCACCGTCGTGCAGGCCGCGACGAGCAGGCCGAGCGCCAGCGCCGGCAGGATCCGGGCGCCGCTGAGCCGGCGGGACGCGCTCGGGTGCACGGCTAGTACTCCTCGTCGGTGGTCCACATCTCGGGCGAGAAATGCACGACCCGGTTGCGGCCGCGCTCCTTGGCCTGGTAGAGGGCGACGTCGGCGTACTTCATCGCCTGCCAGAAGGTGTCGCCGTCCTTCGGGTAGTCGGCCACGCCGATCGAGATGGTCTTCTGCAGCGTGCCCCCGGGAACCTGGAACTTGGTCGCCTCGACGGCGGCGCGCACCTTCTCGGCGACCTCGTCGGCGTCCTGGTCGCGGGTGTCGACGAGGATCACCAGGAACTCCTCGCCCCCGTAGCGGATCACCAGGTCGGAGCTGCGCACGTTCTCGACCAGGACCTTGGCGAGCGTCTTGAGCACCGCGTCGCCGGCGTCGTGACCGTGGGTGTCGTTGACCTTCTTGAAGAAGTCGAGGTCGAGCATCATGACCGAGATCTGCGCCTTGCGCCGCTGGGCCGAGGCGACCACCGTCTCGATGTACTCCTCGAGGAAGCGCCGGTTGTGCAGCCCGGTCATCGGGTCGCGCAGGGTCGACTCACGCAGGGTGTCCATCAGCCGCTTGGCCTCGATCACCGGCGCGGCCTCGCGCAGGTAGACCTGCAGGTACGGCACGGCCCGCTGCACCGCGTGACCCACGTCCTCGTCGATCACGAGCTGCACGACGCTGCCGACCGAGCCCGACTGGATCACCGGCAGGCAGATGTGCCGCATGCGGACGTCGTCACCGGGCCGGAAGGCGTTGCAGATTCCCTGGCTGGCGACGCTGTCGACATGGTGGCCGGTCCGGCGCGCGCGGCACGCCTCGGCGCGGATCAGGATCTGCGGATCGCACCAGCGGCACTCGCCCTGCTCGTCGCCGTCGACCTGCACCGGGGTCATGCGGTTCTTGCTGTTGGCCACCTCGTAGATCGAGTAGTGCTCGATCCCGAAATCCTCGCGGATCACCCGGCCGAGACGCTGATAGACCTCGCGCCGGGTCTCGTCCTCCTCGATCGATTGCTTGAAGTGGGCGGCGTCGATCAGCCGGTTGACCATGTCGCGCGTCGAGGCGAGCTGGTTGCCCTCCGACGGCTCGCAGCGGGTCAGCCTCGCGACGTCGCCGTTGATCGAGCCGAGCCCTTCGCGTAGGAACGCCATCAGCTGGTTGAGCTCGTTGGCGATCTGGCCGATCTCGTCCCGCGTCTGGGCGTGGATGTGGCCGTTGAAGTCGCCGCGTAGCGCGTTGTGCACCGTGACCTGCAACTCGTCGGCGGTCTTGCCGAGCGGCACGATCGTTCGCCTGACGAGGTAGACCAGGAGCAGCGCGAGCATGACCACGGGCACCTGCATGAAGCCGATCGTCTGCAGGGCCTGCTCCTTCAGTTTCGCGATCGAGATCGTGATGGTGATCGCGCCGAGTACCGTGCCGCGCTCGACCTGGTGGCAGGTCATGCAGTTCGGCTCCCCACGGTCGTCGGCGACGTACGGAATCGTCGCGCGGAAGATCGGCTCGCCGGTGCTCTCGTCGATCTCGAAGTGCGGCTGCCCTGTGGCCAGCACCTTCCGGTCGATGACGTCATGGGCCTGTTCGCGCTCCAGCCCGCCGCCGTGCTGTTCCCGGACCGCCGCGCCGCGCACCACGCGCGCGTCGCGCAGCCCCTCGATGCCCTCCAGCCGCTCCAGGAAGGTCTCGCGCCTGGCGATGACGCCGTTGATCATCGACTCGGTGAGGCTGACGCGCACGATCTCGGCGGCCGTGCGCGCGAGCTTCTCGGCGGAGCTGATCGAGAAGTGCCGGAACGCGAACAGGCTGAGCGCGACGAGTATCAGCACCATCAGCGTGACCATCGCCAGGGTCAGCAGCGTCGTCTTGGGGATCAGGCGCAAGGCGAATCTCCGTCGGGCCAATTCGGACCGACGCGCGCGCCGGCATTCCGACGATTTTAGCAAGGGGATGCGCCCGATCGCATCCACGGCCGTGTTTTTGATCCTTCGCAAGACACGCAACTTTGTGCCCCACCGCCGTTGGGCTAGAATGCGCCTCCTTCCGCGGTGCGCCACCGCCTTCCGCCGATGACCGATCCCGGACGCCAATCGCCCCTCGCGCCGCCCCGACCGGAGCGCCCAGGCCAGCAGCTCGCATGGGGGCACCTGCCACCCACCGCCGCGGTCCTCGCGCTGGTCGAGGCCGCGCGCGAGCACGACGGACCGCTGGTCGTCATCACGCCGGACACCCCGGCGCTCGACCGCGTGGCCGACACCGCGCGTTTCTTCGCCGGCGCGGATGGTCCGGGAATTCTCGGGCTGCCGGACTGGGAGACCCTGCCATACGACCTCTTCTCGCCGCACCAGGACATCGTCTCCGAGCGGCTGGCGACGCTCTACCGGCTGCCCGAACTGCGTCGCGGCCTACTGCTGCTGCCGGTCTCGACGGTGATGCAGCGGCTGCCTCCGCGCGACTACGTCACCGGCAACGTGCTGATGCTGGACCGCGGGGAACGCCTCGATATCGAGACCTTCCGCCACCGCCTGGTCGAGGCCGGCTACCGCCACGTCGCGCAGGTCATGGAACACGGCGAGTTCGCGGTGCGCGGCGCGCTGCTCGATCTCTTCCCGATGGGCGGCGAGAGCCCGCTCCGAGTCGACCTGTTCGACGACGAGATCGAGTCGATCCGCGCGTTCGACCCGGAGACCCAGCGCAGCGGGGCCGAGGTCGAGCGCCTGCGCCTGCTGCCGGCGCGCGAGTTCCCGCTGACCGAGGCCGGCATCGCCCGCTTCCGCCAGGCGTGGCGGGTCCGCTTCGAGGGCGACCCCGGGCGCTGCCCGGTCTACCGCGACGTCGGCCAGGGCCTCGCCCCGGGCGGCATCGAGTACTACCTGCCGCTGTTCTTCGAGCGGACGGCGACGCTGTTCGACTACCTGCCGGAGAACGCGCTGTTCGTCCGCCTCGAGGGCAGCGCCGACGCCGCGACCGCGTTCTGGGAGCAGATCGCGGCGCGCCACGCCCAGCGCGACCACGACGCGGAACGTCCCGTGCTGGCCCCGGGCGAGCTCTACCTCGATCCCGAAATCGTCAACGCGTCGCTCAAGCGAGCCCCCCGGATCGAGGTCCAGGTCGCCGAGACGCCGCTCTCCCGCGCGCGAGGCGGTGTCAACTTTGACGCCTCGGGGCTCCCGCCGGTCGCCGTCCAGCCCCGCGCACCGGAGCCGGCCGCGACGCTGCGGCGCTTCCTCGACGGGTTCGACGGTCGGGTGCTGTTCACGGCCGAGTCGGCCGGCCGGCGGGAGGTGCTGTCCGATCTGCTGCGCGGCTGGTCGATCCAGCACCGGAGCGTGGACGGTTGGGCGGAATTCCTCGCCGACGACGCGGCCATCGCGCTGACCGTCGCGCCGCTCGACCAGGGCGTCGTGATCGCGTCGCCGTCGCTGGCGGTGATCAGCGAGGCCCAGTTGCTCGGCGAGCGCGCGCCCCAGCAGCGCCGGCGACGACGCAAGGGGAGCGACCCCGACCAGGTGGTGCGCAACCTCACCGAGCTCCAGCACGGCGCGCCGGTGATCCACGAGGAGCACGGCATCGGCCGCTACCTGGGGCTCCAGGCGCTCGACGTGGCCGGGGTCGAGACGGAGTTCCTGACCCTCGAGTACGCCGACGGCGACCGGCTCTACGTCCCGGTCGCGTCGCTCGGGCTGATCTCGCGCTATACCGGTGCGGAGCCCGACAAGGCCCCGCTGCACAAGCTCGGCAGCGGCCAGTGGGAACGGATCCGCAGGAAGGCGGCGCAGCAGGTGCGCGACGTCGCCGCCGAGCTGCTCGACGTCTACGCCCGGCGCGCGGCGCGCGAGGGCCACGCCTTCCGGATCGACCAGGCCGACTACCGTGCCTTCTGCGCCGGGTTCCCGTTCGAGGAGACGGCCGACCAGGCCGGGGCGATCGAGGCGGTGATCGAGGACATGCAGGCGGGTCGGCCGATGGACCGCGTGGTCTGCGGCGACGTCGGCTTCGGCAAGACCGAGGTGGCGATGCGCGCCGCGTTCGTCGCCGTCCAGGGCGGTCGCCAGGTGGCCGTGCTGGTGCCGACCACGCTGCTCGCCGAGCAGCACGAGCAGAACTTCCGCGACCGCTTCGCCGACTGGCCGGTGCGCATCGAGGCGCTGTCGCGCTTCCGCAGCGCGAAGGAGCAGAAGACGATTCTCGCCGACCTCGCCGACGGCAAGGTCGACATCGTCATCGGCACCCACCGCCTGCTGCAGGGCGACGTGTCGTTCGCCGACGTGGGCCTGGTGATCGTGGACGAGGAACACCGCTTCGGCGTGCGCCACAAGGAGCGGATCAAGGCGCTGCGCGCCGAGGTGGACATGCTCACGCTGACCGCGACGCCGATCCCGCGCACGCTGAACCTCTCGCTGTCTGGCCTGCGCGACCTGTCGCTGATCATGACCCCGCCCAGCGAACGTCTGGCGATCAAGACCTTCGTCAACCGCTGGGATCCGGCGCTGATCGCCGAGGCCATCCAGAGGGAATTGAAGCGCGGCGGCCAGGTCTACTTCCTGCACAACCACGTCGAGAGCATCGGCAAGACCGCGGCCGAGGTCGAGAAGATCGTGCCCGGCACCACGGTGCGCATCGCCCACGGCCAGATGCCGGAGCGCGAGCTCGAGCAGGTGATGCTCGACTTCTACCACCGCCGCTTCCAGGTGCTGGTCTGCACGACCATCATCGAGAGCGGCATCGACGTGCCGAGCGCCAACACCATCATCATCGACCGCGCCGACCGTCTCGGTCTCGCCCAGCTGCACCAGCTGCGTGGCCGCGTCGGCCGCTCGCACCACCGCGCCTACGCCTACCTCGTCGTGCCGGAGCGCAAGGCGATGACCGCGGACGCGCTCAAGCGGCTCGAGGCGATCGCGTCCCTCGAGGCGCTCGGCGCAGGCTTCCTGCTCGCCACCCACGATCTCGAGATCCGCGGCGCCGGCGAGCTGCTCGGCGAAGACCAGAGCGGCCAGATCGAGCAGGTCGGCTTCACGCTCTACATGGAGATGCTGGAACGCGCCGTGCAGGCGCTGAAGTCGGGCCGGGTGCCGGAACTCGACCGCCCGCTGCACCACGGGCCCGAGGTGGATCTGCGTGTCCCGGCGCTGCTGCCGGAGGACTACCTCCCCGACGTCAACCTGCGGCTGATCTTCTACAAGCGGATCAGCGCAGCCGAGGACGCCGAGGCGCTTCGCGACCTGCAGGTGGAGATGATCGACCGGTTCGGCCTGCTGCCCGAGCCGACCCGCAACCTGTTCCGGCTCGCCGAGCTCAAGCAGCGCGCCGCGCCGCTCGGCATCCGCCGGATCGAGGCCGGCGAGGAGCATGGGCAACTGCTGTTCGACGACGCCCCGGCGATCGATCCGGCCAGGCTCGTCGACCTGGTCCAACGGGAGGCCCGGACCTTCCGGCTGGTCGACGGCCAGCGGCTGCGCTTCACCACCCCGATGCCGACGGTCGAGGCGCGGGTCGCCGCCGTCGACGGACTGCTCGAGCGGCTCCGTCCCGAACGGGCCGCCTGACCCGCCACGTCCGGCAAGCTAGAATGGGCGCCATGCTCCGCCGCTGCCTACCGCTGCTGATCGTCCTGCTCGCGTGGCCCGCCCCCGGCCCGGCGGCGACGCGCTGGTTCGATCTCGAGATCGTCGTCTTCGCCCGCGACGGGGCGCCTGCCGGGAACGAGGTGTGGCCCGAGACGGTCGCGCTGCCCGACACCGGGGAGGCCCGCCCGCCGAACCAGCGCATCACGGCGGGCCGGCTGGCCGGTGCCGCCGACCGGCTGCGGCGCCAGCCCGGCTACCGCGTGCTCCTGCACACCGCCTGGCGGCAACCGACCGGCAGCCGCGAGCGCGTGCCGTGGATCCGGGTGAGCGACGGGGGCGACGTGACCGCGTCGCCCGGTCTCGACGGCATGGTCCGCCTGAGCCTGCGCCGCTACCTGCACATCGACCTCGACCTGGTGGTCAGCCGGGAGATCGAGGTCCCGGTCGCACGACCCGACCCGGCGCCCGGCGCGGTCGCGATCCCGCTCGGCGCGCCCGAGCCGACGGCACGTCCGGCGTCGCCGGCGGCGTACGACTACCGCCGCGTGCTGCAGCCCTTCCGGATGATCGACAGCCGCCGCATGCGCAGCGACGAACTGCACTATATCGATCACCCCGCCTTCGGCGTGCTGGTCATCGCCACGGCCTACGAGCCGCCGGTGCCGGCCGAGCCCGCGGTCGAGAAAGAGGCGTCGTCCGCCGACCCGGCCGCCGAACAGGACGCGGAGAGCGCACCGGCGCCCGCCGGCACGACAACCACCGGGACCACGCCGAACCCCCGCTGAACCGTCAGTGCGTGTGGTCGAGGTCGATCTGCGCGACCTCGTGGAGCAGCGCCCGGACCCGCTCCATGCCGTCCTTCAGGTTCGCCTCGATTGCGTCCATGCTGATCGTCTCCGTACCGAGTCCCGCGGCCCGGTTGGCGACCACCGCGCAGGCCGCGTAGCAGAGTCCGAGCTCGCGCGCGAGCACCGCCTCGGGCATGCCGGTCATGCCGACGAGGTCGCAGCCGTCGCGCGCCATGCGGCGGATCTCCATCGCCGTCTCGAGCCGCGGGCCCTGGGTGGCACCGTAGGTCCCGTCCGCTATCGGGTCGACGCCCGCCTTGCCGCCGGCATCGATCAGCGCGCGGCGCAGCACATCGCAGTAGGGCGAGGTGAAGTCGACGTGGGTCACGGGCTGGTCGTCGCCGTCGAAAAAGGTGTGCGCCCGGCCGTAGGTGTAGTCGATGACCTGGTCGGGGACCGCCAGCACCCCGGGGGCCATGTCCTCGCGGATGCCGCCGACCGCGGCGACGGCGAGGACATAGCGCACGCCGATGTGGCGGAGCGCCCAGAGGTTCGCCCGGTAGTTGACGCGATGCGGCGGGATGGTGTGTGCGCGGCCGTGGCGGGGCAGGAACACCACCGAGGTGCCGTAGAGTTCGCCGTGGGTCAGCGGCCCCGACGGTTCGCCGTAGGGAGTCTGGACCATTTCCCGGCGGGTGATGGTCAGAGTCTCGAGCGACGTGAGCCCGGTGCCGCCGATGATCGCGAGCGTGGTCATTCCCGGGGCTCCTCGGGACCATCGTGCGTCCCGTCCGGGCCGTCGTCGCCGTTCGCACCGTGCAACGCGACACCCTCGGGAAGGTGCAGCGTGCGCGTCGGGAAGGCGATCTCGGCGCCGTGGCCGGCGATGATCTCCGCGATCTTCAGCAAGATCTCGTGCTTGATCTCGTGGAAGCGGACCCACTGCGTGGTCTTCGTGAAGGTGTAGACGAAGAAGTTGATCGACGATGCGCCGAACTGGTCGAAGTTCACGATCAGCGTCTTGTCGGTGTCGATCTCCGGGTGGTTCTCCAGCATGCTCTTGACGTCGCGAACCACCGCGTCCATGCACCCGATGTCGCCGTAGCGCAGCCCGATGGTCTCGTAGATCCGCCGGTTGGTCATGCGTGACGGGTTGACCACGGCGATGCTGGTGAACGTCGCGTTGGGCACGTAGATCGGCCGCTTGTCGAAGCTGCGGATCCGGGTCAGCCTCCAGCCGATGTCCTCGACGGTGCCCTCGATGTCGCGGTCCGGCGAGCGGATCCAGTCACCCACGGCAAACGGCCGGTCGAGATAGATCATCAGGCCGCCGAAGAAGTTGGCCAGCAGATCCTTGGCGGCGAAGCCGACGGCAATGCCGCCGATGCCGCCGAAGGCGAGAACGCCCGAGATGCTGAACCCGAGGGTCTGCAGCATCATCAGGCCCGCGGTGATCATGATCGAGATTCGGGTCAGCTTGCCGATGGCGTCGAGCGTGGTCCGGTCGTACGGTTGGCCGTCCCGCTCGTGGTGGGCGACGACGTTGTTCTCGATGCCGCGGACCATGCGCACCAGGAACCAGGCGATGGCGACGATGACCCCGATATCGCGCACGGGGTCGACGGCCGCGAAGAGCTCGACCCCGGTCTCCGCGCCGATGATTTCGGCCGCGAAGGCGATGCCGACCACCCAGATCAGCAGGGTCAGCGGGCGGCGCAGGGCGTCGACGAGGGCGTCGTCCCAGAGGGTCGGCGTCTTCTCGGCGCGGCGGTGGAGGCGGGCCAGCACGCGCTTCTGCACGAAATCGAGGAGCAGCGCGAGAAAGATGACGACGAACGCCTGCGCCGCCCAGTTGAAGGTCTCCCTGGGGATGCCTATCTGGTCGAGCAATTCGTTCATATACGGCTCTCTCCTGTGACCGGGTCAGAGATCGATGTCGAGCAGCGGCTCGCGCTCCAGTTCGCCGAGCAGGCGCACCGCGTCGCGCCAGCGCGTCGTGCGGCGCAACCGCGCGGGATCGACGGGGTGCTTGCCGTGCAGCCTGACCCGGCGCAGCTGGGCGACCGGGTCGGCATGGCCCTCGAGCGCGGCGAGGACCTCGCCGACGGCTTCCGGCGCGTTGCATACCAGCAGCATGTCGCAGCCCGCCTCGAGGGCGTGGCGCGCCCGTTCCCCGTAGCCGCCGATGTCGCCGGCGCCGGCCATGCTCAGGTCGTCGCTGAACACCACGCCCTGGAAGCCGAGCCGCTTGCGTAGCACCTCGCGCAACCAGAACGTGGAGTAGGTCGCGGGCAGCGGGGCGACGCGGCTGTAGAGGATGTGCGCGCTCATGATCCCCGGCACGCCGTTCGCGACCAGCCGTTCGAAGGGGACGAGGTCGCTGGCCGCGATGTCGGCGTAGTCGCGTCCGTCTTCGGGCAGGGTCAGGTGGGAATCCTCGCCCACGCCGCCGTGCCCAGGGAAATGCTTGGCCACCGCGGCCATCCCGGCCTCCTGCATGCCGCGCATGTAGGCGAGGCCCATGTCGGCGACGGCGTCGGGGCTGCGCCCGAAGGCCCGGTCGCCGATCACCCCGCCGGCGTGGCGGCGCAGGTCGAGGACCGGGGCGAAACTGAAGTCGACGCCGAGCGCGCGCAGCTCGCTGGCCATCAGCCAGCCCGCCTCCTCCGCGAGGTGGAGCGCGCGGGCGCGGTCGCGTCCGTAGCACTCGCCGAGGCAGGCGGCGGGAGGCAGGCGCGTGAAACCTTCGCGGAAGCGCTGCACCCGCCCCCCCTCGTGGTCCACCGCGACCAGCAGGTGCGTCCTGCGCAGGGCGTGGATCTCGGCAACCAGCTCGGCGAGTTGCTCCGGCGAGGCGTAGTTGCGGGCGAACAGGATCACGCCCCCGACCAGCGGGTGCGCCAGGCGCTCCCGCTCGGCGGCGTCGAGCGCCGTTCCGGCGACGTCGATCATCAGCGGCCCGAGGCTCATCGACCGCCCCCGCCGGAGTGGTCCGGGTCGTGTCCGGAAGCGCCCGACGGCGGATCGGCGAACACCCGGTTGCGTCCCTCGCGTTTCGCCTTGTCCACCTGGGCCTCCGCCACGCCGATCATCCCGGTGAGGTCGTCGCCGATCCGGCGGCAGACGCCGATCGACACCGTGACGCGGATCGGGGTCCCGCCATGGTCGATCTCCAGGTCAGCGATGGCCTCGCGCAGGCGTTCGAAGGTGTCCAGGCAGGCCTCGCCCGCGTTGACGGTGAGCAGGCAGAACTGTTCCGCGTCGTAGCGCGCCACGACGTCGGTACGCCGCAGGCCGTGATCGAGCTGTTCGGCGATGGCGCGCAGCACGGCATCGCCCGCCTCGTGGCCGTGTCGTTCGTTGATTCCGCGCAGGCGGTCGACGTCGACCACGGCCACGACCAGGTCGAGGTGCTTCCGGCGCGCGTTCTCGAGGTACTTCTCGCCGATCTCGAGCAGGTAGTGCCGGTTGTAGGCGCCGGTGAGGTAGTCGCGGTCGGCCCTGGAGCGGATCTCTCGGACCAGGTCGACCAGCTCGACGTTCTGCCCGACGCGGCAGGCGAACTCCTCCTGCGTGAAGGGCTTGACCAGGAAGTCGTTGGCCCCGCGCTTGAGGAAACGCGCGGACAGCGCACCGCCGCTCTCTGCCGAGATGCCGATGATCGCCAGGCGCTCCTTGCTGGCCCGCTTGCGCAGCGCCGTGACCAATTCGAACCCGTCCATGCCCGGCATCTGGTGATCGGTCACCACGAGGCAGATGCCCGGGTTGGCCTCGAGGCAGGCCAGCGCCTCGGGACCGCTGCCCGCCTCGTGCACCCGGTACTTGTAGGGCTGGAGATGCTGGCGCAGCTGGTAGCGCGCGGTCGGCGAGTCGTCGACGAGCAGCAGCTCGGTGCGCTGGTTGAGCTCGACGCGGCGCAGCACCTGCACGATGTAATCGAGGTCGTCGATGCTCTCCTTGATGACGTAGTCGACGACGTTTTTCGCCACGGCCGCCTGGCGCGTCTGCTCGTCGTGGTTCGAGGTCAGCACCACGACGCTGATGCCGTGCTCGAGGACCATGTCGACCACCTCCCCGTCCGGCGCATCGGGCAGGTTGAGGTCGAGGACCGCGGCGAACACGCGGTCGCCGTGGACCTCGAGCATCTCCCGCGCCGCGGCGAGGCTGCCGGCGACCTGCACGTCGAAGGCGAGGTGGCGGATGATGCGCCGGCGCAGCAGTTCGGCGTAGGTACGGCTGTCCTCGACGATCAGGACCGTCTGCTTCTCGGTCGGCGTGGACATGGCTGGGAAGGTTCGTACTGGAGGGGGCACTGTGAAAAGCTGCCGGACCCCGTAGCGGCGCCTGCCGCCGGGGCCGGCAGCGACCTTGTATCACGCGGTATGACACGGGTCAAAAAGAGGTGGACCTAGGGCCAATGCCCGGTCACTTGCATGGCAGTCTATACTTCCGCGGAACGCAAACAAGGAAGACCCCATGGCAGAAAAGCGCAAGCTACTCAGGATCAAGAACGACTTCCAGCAACGCCTGATCCTGCAGACGCTGTCAGCGGTCTTCATCTCGATCAACGTGATCGTGATCTACCTGTTCGTCGGGCCGCTCAAGTCGGGTGTGGTCAGGACCGACATCATCGGCCCGGTCATCGGCATCATGGAGGTGATCGCGTTCGCCATCGTCTATCGCTTCAGCCTGATCGCCAGTCACCGCATCGCCGGTCCGGTCTTCGTCCTCGAGCGCGCCCTCCGCCGGCTCGCCGAGGGCGACCTGACCCAGGAAGTGCGGCTGCGCAAGGGCGACAACTTCCACGACACCGTGGAGATATTCAACCTGGCGATCGCCGATCTGCGCGAACGGGTGATCCGTGCCAAGCGGGCGGTCTCCGAACCCGATAACGCGGAGGCCCTCGAGGACGCCCGGGACGCCCTCGCCGAATTCAAGACCGAGCCCGCACCCTCGGTTGTGGATGTCGAACAGGAGGTCAGGTGAGCATGGACAAGCGCAGCCAGTGCAAGACTCCGGCCCATCGTAGCGTCGCGATGAGCTCCCGCGGATTCACCATCATCGAGTTGATGATCGTGGTCACCGTCATCAGCGTGCTGATGGTCATCGCCATCCCGATCTACCAGTCCTACACCGCCAGAGCGCAGCTCTCGGAGGGTCTGAACCTCGCGGCCGGCATCAAGCAGCGGATCGGCGAGATCAAGACCTTCCAGGGTGCGATCCCTCCCGTAGACCCGGCCAACGTGGCGATGGGCCTGGCACCCCCGGAGAGCTACAGTGGCCAATACGTCAGCGCGATCAGGGTCCGTCCAAGCGATACGTGCCAACCCACCTCCGAGCCGATCACCTGCTACCCCGCCGATGGCACCATCGAGGTCGAGTACAAGTTCTCCTCCGCCTTCAGCGGCAGGCGGATCCACGGCATCCAGCCCTTCTTCCTGACCGGATCGATCAAGTGGGACTGTGCTTCGGATGCGGATCCCGTGGCAAATTCGAATGCTAACGATCACGTGCCCGTGCAATTCAGGCCACCTGTCTGCCGGCCCTGAACCCGGACCCCGCGGCCCCCTCCCGGTCGTTCCCGAGCTGCATGTCGTGGCCACGGGCTGAGAGGAGCACGCGAACCGGCGATCGTTCCGTGACCACGGCCAGCGTGAAGGAGTAGATCAGCAGCGCCATCATCACCGCATCGCGGCGCAGGCTCAGCACCTCCTTCAGGCCGAGCCAGAAGATTCGTGCCGCGCGACGCATCTCAGCGGTCCTGCGCAGGCAGGGTCAGAGCCGCGATCAGCGTGAAGACCGGGCCGAAGACGGCGAGCGCGAGAATGTCCGGGGCAAGCGCCTCCCAGCCGAGGCCCTTGGTGAAGGCGCCGACGTTCAGATGCAGAAAATAGGCGGCAGGCCAGAGCTTGCCGATCAGCTGGGCGCCGCCCTC
>JAWVZO010000059.1:0-13469 GCA_033722135.1 Gammaproteobacteria bacterium
ATTTCCCAAAACCCTCGGAAAACGGGACCCGGACATAGCGAGCGCAAACCGACTCAGTGAACGGGTACCGCCGACGTCGCAGCAGCAGACCGTGGGCGGCCTTCGGTAAAGCAGACGTGAATTCGACGGGACGGGATGCACCCTGCGATCCGCTTCGCCTCGCCAAGGGGAAATCCTTCGGCCGGAAGGCCGGCCCCGAATGAATCACGACAGTCCGAGGATCTCGCCGTCCGCGTCGAGGTCGACCCGCTCCAGGCCGGGATGCGCACCGAGCCCGGGCATGGTGCTGATGTCGCCGCAGAGCGCGTAGACGAAGCCGGCGCCCGCGGAGAGTCGCACCTCCCTGACCGGCAGGGTCCATCCCTTCGGCGCGCCCTTGAGCGACGCGTCGGAGGACAGCGACAGGTGCGTCTTGGCGATGCACACCGGCAGGTGGTCGTGACCCTGCGCAGCGTAGGCGTCGAGTTGCCTGCGTGCGGCCGCGGTGTACTCCACGCCGTCCGCCCCGTAGACCCGCGTCGCCACCCGCTCGATCTTGCCGTCCAGCGGCAGGTCGTCCGGGTAGAGAAACGTAAATTCGCCGGCCTCGTCCGCCGCCCCGACGACGGCTTCGGCGAGTTCGCGCGCCCCCTCGCCACCGTGCTCCGCGTGGGTGCAGACCGCGACGCGCGCGCCCGCCGCCTCGGCCGCTTCGCGGATCGCGTCGTGCTCTGAGGCGTGGTCGGTCGGGAACGCATTGATGGCCACGACCGGGCTGACGCCGTGCAGCCGGACGTTCTCGATCTGCTTGCGCAGGTTGTCGGCCCCGGCACGCACGTCGTCGGGATTCTCGGCGAGCAACGTCGCCGGCAGCGGCTTGCCGGCGACGATGCGGAAGCGGCCCGAGTGCGCCTTCAGTGCGCGCACCGTGGCCACGAGCACGGCGGCATCCGGCACCAGGCCGCTGGCGCGGCACTTGATGTTGAAGAAGCGCTCGGCGCCCATGTCCGCGCCGAACCCGGCCTCGGTCACCAGGAAGTCGCCGCCGCGGATGCCGACCAGGTCCGCGATGATCGACGAGTTGCCGTGGGCGATGTTGCCGAACGGGCCGGCGTGGATCAGCGCGGGCGTGTTCTCCAGGGTCTGCAGCAGATTCGGCATCAGCGCGTCCTTGAGCAGGACCGCCATCGCACCGGCGCACTTCAGGTTCTCGGCGGTCACCGGCTCGCCGTCGCGGGTCGCGCCGACCACGATGCGCCCGAGCCGCGCGCGCAGGTCCTCCAGGGAGGTCGCCAGCGCTAGGATCGCCATGACCTCGGACGCGGCGGCGATCTCGAAACCGCTCTGGCGGGAGACGCCGTCGTTCCTGCCGCCCAGCCCGATGACGACGTTGCGCAGCGCACGGTCGTTGACGTCGAGCACCCGCCGCCACGTGATACTGTGCGGGTCGAGGTCGATGCCGCCCTTCTGGAAGAGGTGATTGTCGATCACCGCCGCGAGCAGGTTATGCGCGGCGGTTACGGCGTGGATGTCACCGGTCAGGTGCAGGTTGATCCGCTCCATCGGGATCACCTGGCTGTAGCCGCCACCGGCCGCGCCACCCTTGATGCCGAAGGTCGGGCCCATCGACGGCTGCCGCAGGCTGACCGTGGTACGCCGACCGATGCGGTTCAGCCCCTGGGCCAGGCCGATGGCCGTCGTCGTCTTGCCCTCGCCGAGGGGCGTGGGCGTGATCGCGGACACGACGACGTACTTCGCCTTCGGTGCGTCAGCGAGCGCCTCGACCGCGTCGAGCCGGACCTTGGCGACATCCCGGCCGTACGGCTCGAGGAACGCCTCGGACAGGCCCATGGCCGCGGCGATGTCGCGGAGCGGGAGAAACGCCGCGTCCCGGGCGATCGCCAGATCGTTCGGCATCGCGCCATGGAACTTCAGGTTGAAGACGTCGTCGCGTGCCGTGGCCATGGTGCTCTCCGCTCGGGTGGACATAAAACCTCGAGAGTCGAGCCGATTATCGCGGCCGATTCATGCCGTCAGTTAGCTGTCCGCGCCGCACAGGGACGCGTGTGCGACACATCCGGCGCTTCACGCCGCGTACCTGCCCCGCAGGTATTCGCGTGCCGTGCCGGCGAGATAGACCGACCCGGCGATGCACAGCGCCTCCCCTCCATCGAGCCGCTGCAGCGCCTCGTCGACGGCACGCGCGACGCTCGACGCGTGGCGCACTACGAGGTCCGGACACGCACCGGCCACCTGCCCGGCCAGTTCGCGGGCCGGCAGCGAACGCGCCGGCTCGGCGCAGGTCACGGTCACCCGCCGCAGCCGTGCGCGCAGCGGACGCAGAAACGCGGGCACCGGTTTGTCGCGGCCCATCGACAGGACGAGGTGGACCGCGGTCGCGTCCAGCCGGGCCAGTGTCTCGCCGAGCGCGGCCGCCGAAGCGGCGGTGTGGGCGCCGTCGACGAGCACGAGCGGATGCCTGCACAGAACCTCGGCGCGTCCGGGCAACGTCACCCGGCGCAGTGCCCCGGCCACCCGCCGCGACTCGAGCTCCACGCCGGGCAGCGACGCCACGCAGGCGGTGGCCAGCGCGGCGCAGCGCACGAGGTGCCGACCGGCGACGGGCAGCGAGCTGCGAAAATCGAGGCCGAAACCCCGGAAGCGAAGTGCGACCCCGTGTTCGTCGACGCGTGACCGGTAATGGAAGGCGTGTCCACAGCGCAGGACGGGTGCACCCGCCTCGAGACAGCAACGCAGCGCCACGGGCCGCGCCGCGCGCGGTAGCGCACCGAGCACCATCGGCACGCCCGGTCGCGCGACCCCCGCCTTCTCCCTGGCGATGGCCTGCAGCGAATTGCCCAGTACGGCCGTGTGCTCGCGTTCCACGGAGGTCAGGCAGGTCACCACGGGTTCGCAGACCGAGGTCGCGTCCCGGACGCCGCCGAGACCCGCTTCCAGTACGGCCCACTCGACGTCGGCTTGGCGGAACAGCAGGAGCGCCGCGGCGGTCGCCGCATCGAAAAAGCTCAGTTCGTCGCGCAGCGCCGCGGACAACCGATCGCGGGCGACCGCGACCCGATCCAGGACCAGTGCGAGCTCGGCTTCGTCGATCTCGCGACCGGCAACACGGAAGCGTTCCGTCCAGCGGACCAGGTGCGGCGAGGTGAAGACCCCGGTGCGCGCACCGGCATCCTGCAGCAGGCCCTCGAGGTAGAGCGCGGTCGACCCCTTGCCCTTCGAACCGACGATGTGCACGGCGCGCAGCCCGTGCTGCGGGTCACCGAGCCGGGCCAGCAGGTCACGCAATGCCGCGCCGCGTGGCGCCCGCCCGGGTGGCCGGTGGCGGGCGAGGCGATCGAGCAGGTGCATGGTCATCCCGAAGACCCGGTGACGTGCCTATCCGATAAAGTAACGGGGATCGTGCGCGGCATGGCCGCGCGCGGCCGCCGATGTCGCAGGCGCACAGCCACGTGACGCTCCGGGGCAACTACGGGGCGTTCCGTTCTTCATTGGGCTATATTCATCCGCAAGCCGCCCGAGCCTCGCGCCGGGTCATGCAGGCGGAGAGATGCCGGGTCTTGTCGTGATGGGTGCCAAGTCTGCAGATGCCCCCTACCGCGTAGGCTTCTTGCTCGTTCCCGAGTATTCGCAACTCGCGTTCGCCTCGGCACTCGAGACGCTGCGCATGGCCAACCAGGTCGCCGGGCGAACGCTCTACGACTGGTTCGTCCTCACCGTCGACGGGGAGCCCGTCGCCGCCAGCAACGGCCTGCGGCTGGCGGACCCGCTCGCGACCGCCACTGCCCCGGCGCTCGACCTGGTGCTGGTCTGCGGAGGGGTGGAAATCCAGGAGCACGCCGACACCGCCACGCTGCGCTGGATCCGTGCCCTGGCGCGCCAGGGCACCGCCCTGGGCGCGCTCTGCACGGGGACCTACCTGCTCGCTTTGGCCGGCGTGCTCGACGACCGCCGCTGCACGCTGCACTGGAAGAACATCTCGAGCGTCAACGAGTCGATGCGTTTTCCGCGCACGATCTTCTCGCAGGAGTTGTTCGTCATCGATCGCGACCGCTACACCAGCTCCGGCGGCATCGCGCCGCTCGACATGATGCTGCATCTCGTGGTGCGCCAGCACGGCCTGGAACTCGCCGAGACCATCGCCGAGGAGTTCCTCCACGAGCGCATTCGCGAAGTCAACGAACGACAGCGCATGCCGCTCCATGTCCGCCTGGGCACCAGCCAGCCGAAGCTGGTCGAGGTGGCGACGCTGATGGAGGCGAACATCCACGAGCCGCTGAGCCCCGACGAGCTGGCCAGCCACGCGGGCATCTCCCGCCGCCAGCTCGAGCGGCTGTTCCAGCGCTATCTGCGCTGCACGCCGTCACGCTACTACCTCGACCTGCGCCTGAACCGCGCCCGCCAGCTGCTGCTGCAGACCGAGATGCCGGTCACCGACATCGCCATCGCCTGCGGCTTCGTCTCCCCGCCCCACTTCACCAAGTGCTACCACGACCGCTACGACCACGCGCCCAAGGACGAGCGGCGGCAGCATCGCGCGCGACTGCGCGAGCAGCAGTCCGTCGAGGGCGACCCCGACGCACCCACTCCCCCCGCCTCGAACGATACCGGGGGCTGAACCGCCGGCCCGAGCCGTGCCGGCATCCCCCGATGCGACTGCCTCTTTGCGAATTGCGTCATGCCCCGATGCGACGGCTTTTGCCAACGCGCGTGGCGGGTTAGCTTCGGGGCGTAGCGCGCACGGTGCGGCTACGCACGGCGGCTGTTCACCGGGTTTCGCGCCCTGCTCTAGGAGACTCACAACATGGCGAAGCTACCTGCCCGCGCCGAGGTCGTGATCGTCGGCCAGGGGGGCATCGTCGGCGCCTGCGTGGCGCATCACCTGATCGAGCAGGGCTGGACGGACATCGTCGGCCTCGACAAGTCGGCGATCCCGTCGGACATCAGCTCGACGTCGCACGCCTCCGACTTCTGCTTCATGACCGACCACAGCAAGTTCAACATCTACACCACCCAGTACAGTCGCCGGTTCTACGAGGCCCGCGGCAGCTATGCCCGGGTCGGCGGCCTGGAGGTCGCGCGCGTCGGCGCCGACGCGCGCCTGGCCGAAAATCTGCGCAAGGGCGGTTCCGGCCAGGCCTTCGGCACGCGGGCCACGATGGTCTCGCCCGCCGAGGCGAAGACCCACTTCCCGCTGCTCGACGAGACGAGGATCCAGGGGGCGATGTGGGACCCCGACGCCGGCCTCGTCGTGCCCCGCTCGCAGAAGGTGGTCGGCGACCTGGTCGACGAGGCGGTCGCCACAGGCAGGATCGAGGTCTTCGCCAACACCGCCGTGGAACGCATCGAGGTCGAGGGCGGGCGCGTGCGCGGCGTCCATACCACCAGGGGCTTCGTCGAGGCGGACATCGTCGTCCTCTCCACCGGCATCTGGGGCCCGATCCTCGCCGCGACGGCCGGGGTCAGCGTGCCGCTGATGCCGACCGAGCATCCACTGCTCTTCTTCGGACCGTACGACGGCCTCGCCGGCACCGGCAAGGAGATCGGCCACGCGCTGCTGCGCGACCAGGGCAACTCCTCCTACGTCCGCGACACCGGCGATCCGAAGACGGTCGAGGGCGGCAAGATCGAGTGGGGCTACTACGAGATGACCGAGCCGCGCCTGGTCTGGCCGAGACAGATCCTCGAGCCTCACGAGGCGCGCCTGTCGCCGTCGATGCGCGACCTGGAACTCGACCAGGTCATGCAGGGCTTCGAGCGGATGCAGGAACTCACGCCGATCCTCGGCGAGCTCGGCTGGGAGGAGAAGCACTCGTTCAACGGGCTGCTGTCGGTCACCTCCGACGGCAGCTCGATCGTCGGCGAGGCGCCCGGGGTGCGCGGCTTCTGGATCGCAGAGGCGGTGTGGATCAAGGACGGGCCGGGCATCGGCAAGGTGCTCGCCGACTGGCTCACCAAGGGCGCACCGGAGATGGACCCCTACAGCGTCGACATCGCGCGCCACTACCCGATCCAGGGCGGGGCGCACTACGTCTACGGCCGCTGCTTCGAGGGCGCGCAGAAGATCTACAACCCGCCGGTGCACCCGCGCGAGCCGTATCTCACCGGCCGCGACCTGCGGCGCAGCCCGTTCTGGCCGCGCGAGGTCGAGCTCGGCGGCTATTTCATGGAGGTTGCCGGCTGGGAGCGGGCCCACGGCTACCGGTCCAACGAGACGCGGCTTGCGCGCTACATGGAACGGGTGCCCGAGCGCGAAAACGAATGGGACGCCCGCCATTTCTGGCGGGTCTCGAACGCCGAACAGCTCGCGATGAGCGATGACGTCGGCATGGTCAACCTGTCGCATTTCGCGATCTACGACGTCTCCGGTCCCGATGCCGAGCCGTTCATGGAGTACCTCTGCGTGGCGAAGGTCGGCGGCACGACGCCGACGGGCAAGGGCGTCTACACCCACTTCCTCGACCACCGCGGCGGCATCCGCGCCGACATCACCGTCATCCGCCTCGACCGGGACCGCTACCGCGTGGTCAGCGGCGGCCCGACCGGCCACCGCGACCTGGTCTGGATGCAGCGGGTGCGCGAGGACCGCGGCTTCGATGCCGTCATCGAAGACCGCTCCGACGGCCTGGCGACGCTCGGCCTTTGGGGGCCGAACGCGCGCGCAACGCTGGCCCGGTTCGTCGACGACCCCGAATCGATCACGCCTGAGAACTTCCCGTTCGCGACCGCGCGGACGCTGCGCATCCGCGGCATGCCGGTCTGGGCCTTCCGCATCTCCTACGTCGGCGAGCAGGGCTGGGAACTCTACTTCCCGTTCAGCTACGGGCTGGCGATCTGGGACCTGCTCTTCGAGGCCGGCGTCGTGCCGGTCGGCATCGAGACCTACGCCAACACCCGGCGCCTCGAGAAGAGCCTGCGCCTGCAGAACGCCGACCTCGAGACCAACTACAACCTCTACGAGGCGGACCTCGCGCGGCCCAAGGTCAAGCCGGCCGACTTCTTCGGCAAGGCCGCCTACCTGGAGCAGCGCGCGCACGACAGCCAGCCGGCGACGCTCTGCACGCTGACCATGGTCGAGCACGTCGACGCGCGCGGCATGGCGCGCTACCCGGTGGGCACCTGGCCGATCCTCGACGCCGACGGCGGCGAGGTGCTCGTCGACCGCGCCGGTCGGCGCTCCTACACCAACAGCATCGCCTACGGCCCGACGATCGGCAAAAACATCATCCTCGCCTACATCCCGCACGAGCTCGCCGTCGAGGGCGCGCACTTCACGATGGAGTATTTCGGCGAGCGCTACCCGATCGTGCTCGAGGCGGTCGGGTACCGGGCCCTGTACGATCCGGAGAACGCGCGGATGCGGTCGTGACCGCCCCGGGGTGAAGATGCGAACGACGCGTACCGGCCCAGGTATCGGCTGTCGCCAGACCGGGGTGCGCCCGGGGCGCGTAGAGTCGGGCTGAAGTCCGACACGGGAGAAAGCGGCGGCGTCGCGCGGCGTGGGTCGTGCTTCAGCCCGACGGGTGATGGCGCCCGGTTAGGAGGACACGCTTACGGCCGCCGTTTCGAACTCCCTCACGGCGTCGTTGAGCCAACGCCCGAGGTAGTCGGCGAAGCTGCGCCGGACCAGCAGCCGGTAGGCGGGAGGCGTCTCGTCGACCGGCCAGAGCAGCACGGTCGCCTTGGCGAGAAGCGTCTGGGCGCAGCGCCCGTACCCCAACACGGACGGGTGCAGGTCGAGCGTGCACCCCTTGGCGAGCAGGTCGGCCGCGCGCGGCCCGCCGACGGCCACTGTGGTGTAGTAGCCGGTCACCTCGACGACCGAACTGAACTGCCCTTCGAGCGCCGCCTCGAGCGCGTCGACCAGCGCCTCCTGCCGCCCGGGCGGCGTCATCACCAGCCACTCGTCGGGAGCGAGCCAGAACAGCGTCGCCTCCCCCGCCCGCGCGACCGTGTTGGGCCCCTGCGGCGGTTCGATCCCGAGCACCCCCGCGACGGCCGCCATGAACTCGGCGTCGTCGGGCCGCCCGCGCAGATTGACCAGCCCCTGGAACGGGATCTCCACGAGGGTGACGGCGGCGTCCGGCAGCTCGGCCAGCGACACCTGGTTCAGCGGGCTCTCGGCGCGAGGTGAATCAGGCACGCTGGCGGCTCCCCTCGGGATCGTAGAACACCGGGTCGGTGACGGTGGCCGAGAGCACGCTGCCGTCGGCCAGCGGCACCCGCAGCGTCTCGCCCTTGCGCTCCCGCCCCGCCTTGACCAGCGCCAGCGCGATCGAGTGGCCGAGGCAGGCGCTGTAGTAGCTCGAAGTGACGTGCCCCTCCATCGGCACCGGCGCCGGCAGGTCTGGATCGGTCACCAGCTGGCCGCCCTCGGGAAGCACGACCCGCGGATCGTCGGTCAGCAGGCCGACCAGCTGCTTGCGGTCCGGGCGCACGCAGTCGGGCCGCGCGAGCGAGCGCCGGCCGAGGAAGTCCTTCTGCTTCGAGATCAGCCAGTCCATGCCGAGATCGCCCGGCGTCACCGAGCCGTCGGTCTCCTGACCGATGATCACGAACCCCTTCTCGGCGCGCAGCACGTGCATCGTCTCGGTGCCGTACGGGGTGATGCCGTGCGGGGCGCCGGCTTCCATCAGCGCCTCCCACGCGTGCCGGCCGTGGTCGGCGCGCACGTTGACCTCGAAGGCGAGCTCGCCGGAGAAACTGATGCGGTTGACGCGGCACGGGACCCCGGCGGCCCTGCCCTCGCGCGAGGCCATGAAGGGGAACGCCCCGGACTCGAAGTCGATCCCGTCGCAGACCGCCGAGACCACCTCGCGGCTGTGCGGCCCGACCACCGCCGCGGTGACCCAGTGGTCGGTCACCGAGGTGAGGTAGACCCGCAGCTCGGGCCACTCGGTCTGCAGCCAGCGTTCCATCCAGGCGAGCACGTGCGCCGCGCCGCCGGTGGTGGTGTGCATGAAGTAGCGCTCCTCGCCGAGCCGGATCGTGACGCCGTCGTCGAACACCATGCCGTCCTCGCCGAGCATGACGCCGTAGCGCGCCCGCCCGATGCCGAGCTTCTTCCAGCCGTTGGTGTAGATGCGGTTCAGGAACTCGCCGGCGTCCGGGCCGCGGATCTCGATCTTGCCGAGCGTCGAGGCATCCATGATCGCGACGCCGTTGCGCGCCGCCAGGCACTCGCGGTCGACCGCCTCGCGCAGCGACTCACCGGGCCTCGGGTAGTACCAGGGACGCTTCCACTGGCCCACGTCCTCGAACAGCGCGCCGTGTTCCTCGTGCCAGGCGTGCAGCGCCGTCTTGCGCACCGGGTCGTAGAGCTCGCCGGATTCCTGGCCCGTGACCGCACCGAAGCTGACCGGGGTGTAGTTCGGGCGAAATGTCGTGGTGCCGGTTTCGGGGATGGACTGGCCGAGCGCCTGGGCGAGGATCGCGAGGCCGTTGATGTTGCCGAGCTTGCCCTGATCGGTGCCGAAGCCCATCGCGGTGTAGCGCTTGACGTGCTCGACCGAGTGGAAGCCCTCGCGGGCGGCGAGCCGGATGTCCGCGGCGCTGACGTCGTTCTGGAAGTCGACGAACTGCTTCGGCCCGCGCCCCGCGGGACGGCGTCCCGGGACCAGCCAGAGGGGACGGGGAGGCGCCTCGTCGACCGTCTCGACCGCGGGCACCCCGGCCGGCTCGGCGTGGGCGAAGCCCGCGTCGCGCGCCGCCTCGGCGCCGCGCACGGCCCCTTCCGCGAGGCATTCCGCGAGGCCGAACGTGCCGTTGGCCGCGCCCGCCGAGCGGGCCGCCTGGACCGGTTCGCCGGGCACGAAGCAGGCGCGCGCCTCGTCGTAGCGCACCTTCGCGCCGGACTGCGAGTGGAGGTGCACCGCGGGGCTCCAGCCACCCGACATCGCGACGAGGTCGCATGCGACGTGGCGCGTCTCTCCCTGCACGTGGTCGCTGCCGGCGTAGAGGCGCATCAGCTCCACGCCGGCCACGCGCTTGCCGCCGCGTGTGTCGACGACGACGCTCGACGGCACGATCTCGATGCCGGCCTCGCGCACCCGGCCCGGCAGGCCGCCCTCGCCCTCCGGCCGGGGGTCGACCACCGCCGCGACCTCGACACCGACCGCGTGCAGGTCGAGGGCGGCGCGGTAGGCGCCGTCGTGGTTGGCGAACACCACTGCGCGGCGGCCCGGGCGCACGGCGTAACGGTTGACGTAGGCCGACGCGCTCGACGCCAGCATGATCCCGGGCCGGTCGTTGTTGCCGAAAACCAGCGGACGTTCGATCGCACCCGCCGCGATCACCACCTGCCGGGCGCGGATCCGCCAGAGGCGTTCGCGCGGCCCGCGGCGCGCGTCCACCGGTAGGTGGTCGGTCAGGCGCTCGCAGGCGACCAGGAAGTTGTGGTCGTAGTAGCCGGTGACCGTGGTGCGCGGCAGCAGCACGGCGCGGCCGGTGGCCCGCAACTCCTCGGCGACCTCGTCGACCCACGCGTTGGCCGTGGCGTCGCCGAGCGACTCGCGGCCGTCCTGCAGCCGGCCGCCGAACCCGGCCTGCTCGTCGGCGAGAATCACCCGGGCGCCCGCGCGCGCTGCCGAAAGGGCCGCGGCGAGTCCGGCCGGGCCGGCGCCGACCACGAGCACGTCGCAGTGGGCGTTGCGCTTGACGTAGGCGTCAGGGTCAGGCTCGCGCGGCGCGACGCCGAAGCCGGAGGCGCGGCGGATCAGCCGCTCGTAGCCGTGCCAGAGGCGGCGCGGCCACATGAAGGTCTTGTAGTAGAAACCGGCCGGCATCAGGCCGGCGAAGCGGCCGTTCAGGGACCAGAGATCGAAGTTGACGCTGGGCCAGCAGTTGACGCTCGCCGCCTCGAGGTCGTGGTAGAGCTCGAGCTGCGTGGCGCGGACGTTGGGCACGGTCAGCGCGCCGCGCTCCCACTGCACCAACGCGTTCGGCTCCTCGGCGCCGTGACCGACGACGCCGCGCGGGCGGTGGTACTTCCAGCTCCGCGCGACGACGTCGACGCCGTTGGCGAGCAGCGCCGAGGCGAGCGTGTCGCCGTGGTAGCCGTGCAGCGTGCGGCCGTTGAAGCGGAACGCGAGGGGCCGGCCACGGTCGATGCGGCCGCCGGCGGGGAGGCGCTGCGTCTGGCTCACGCGAACTCCTCCGGCGGCGGGTCGCCGATCCGGTAGACGGCGCGGATCTCGTAGCTGACGGTGTCGCGCACGACGTTGAACCAGCGCCGGCAGCCGTGCGCGTGGTGCCACTGTTCGCGGTGCGCGCCGCGCGGGTTGGTGCGCATGAACAGGTAATCGGCCCACGCCGCGTCGTCGAGCGCGTCGGGATTCCGCGGCCGGACGATGTGCGCCTCGCCGCCGTAGACGAACTCGCTCTGGTCGCGCGCCCCGCACCAGGGGCAGGTGATCTGCAGCATGCGTCGTATCCTCCCGTCGCGCCGGCGACCTCAGTGCGCCACGCCGGCCGCGCCGTGCTCGTCGATCAGGTGGCCTGTGACGAAGCGCTCGAGCGAGAACGGGGCGTTGATCTCGTGCGGCTCGCCGGTGGCGAGCGTGTGCGCGAAGACCCATCCCGAGCCCGGCGTCGCCTTGAAGCCGCCGGTGCCCCAGCCGCAGTTGATGAACAGATTCTTCACCGGCGTCTTGCCGATGATCGGGCAGGCGTCCGGCGTGGTGTCGACGATCCCGCCCCACTGGCGGTTCATGCGCACCCGGCTGAAGACCGGGAACAGTTCCTTGATGGCCGCGACGTTCCCCTCGATGGTCGCGAAGCTGCCGCGCTGGCCGTAGCCGTTGTAGCCGTCGATGCCGGCGCCGACGACCAGGTCGCCCTTGTCCGCCTGGCTGATGTAGCCGTGCACCGCGCCGGACATGATCACCGTGTCGAGGACCGGCTTGATCGGCTCCGAGACCAGCGCCTGCAGCGGGTGGCTCTCGAGCGGCAGCCGGAACCCGGCCATCGCGGCGAGCACGCCGGAATTCCCGGCGACGACGATGCCGACCTTGCCGGCGCCGATGAAACCGCGCGTCGTCTCGACGCCGGTCACCCGGCCATTATCCCGGCGGATGCCGGTGACCTCGCAGTTCTGGATGACGTCGACGCCGCGCGCGTCGGCGGCGCGCGCGAAGCCCCAGGCGACCGCGTCGTGGCGGGCCACTCCGCCACGCGGCTGGAACGAGGCGCCGAGGATCGGGTAGCGGGCGTTCGGAGAGGTGTTCAGGTACGGGACGCGGCGCTTGAGCTCGTCGGCGTAGACGACCTCGCCGTCGATGCCGTTGAGGCGGTTGGCGGCGACGCGCCGCTCGATGTCGCGCATGTCCTGCAGGTTGTGGCCCAGGTTGTAGACCCCGCGCTGGCTGAACATCAGGTTGTAGTTGAGCTCCTGGGAGAGACCCTCCCAGAGCTTCAGCGATTTCTCGTAGAGCGCGGCCGCCTCGTCCCAGAGGTAGTTGGAGCGCACGATGGTGGTGTTGCGCCCGGTGTTCCCGCCGCCGAGCCAGCCCTTCTCGAGCACCGCGACGTCGGTGATGCCGTGCTCCCTGGCCAGGTAGTAGGCGGTCGCGAGGCCGTGGCCGCCGGCGCCGACGATCACCACGTCGTAGGCGGACCGCGGTTCCGGGCTGCGCCAGGCGCGCGGCCACTTCTCGTGGTGACTGAGCGCGTTGCGCGCCAGGCTGAAGATCGAGTACCTGCTCATTCCCCTCGGCTCCCCGCGGCCCGGCCGCCGTCGCGGCAGGATCGGTCCGCCCGGCGTGCAGGGTGCCGTCACCGACCCGCCCTGTCCACCCTCGCGGCGAGGACAAAGGTAGTGGCGGTCCCGCTGCCGGGTGTGCTGTAGGCGACGGCCATTTAGCTCACCGCGCCAGACGCGCCCTCCATGGCGCACACGCGTAAGTGATCGTCGCGCCTGGGGGTCCCGGCCTTTTGATGCGCCGCTAGTCTGCCTTCAAGGATCGATCGCGAAGGGCCTCCACGGCGACGACCGGAGCGGTGCGCCGCGGCGGGGCAGACGGTCCTGGCACCACCACGAGCATGCATGGGAGATGGTCATGACACAGGTCGCCGAAGCGCTGACGAACACCGTCGAGGTTCCCGAGATCCTGCTCTACCCGAGGATCCGTAAATCCCCCTTCTTCTACGCCTCCCGTCGCCACGGGGTGCGCAAGTACAGCGTGTACAACCACCACTACCACCCGCGCCTCTACACCGACCCGGTCGACGAGTACTGGGCGCTGGTCAAGGGCGTGACGCTGTGGGACGTCGGCGTGGAGCGCCAGATCGAGATCTCCGGCCCGGACGCGTTCCGGCTGACCAACATGCTCGTCCCGCGCGACATGAACAAATGCAAGGTCGGCCAGTGCAAGTACGTCTTCGTCACGGCCGAGGACGGCGGCATCATCAACGACCCCATCCTGCTGCGCCTCGAGGAGAACCGCTTCTGGCTCTCGCTCGCCGACAGCGACGTC
>JAWVZO010000060.1:0-13336 GCA_033722135.1 Gammaproteobacteria bacterium
CAGAAGCCGCGCAGCGTCCCGGTGTCGTAGTGCCAACCGGGCGGGGGCATGATGCGCAGGGTGTGGAACTCGGAGGACTCGGGGAACTTGTCGGCGACCTCGGAGAAGCGGGGGATGACGCCGCCGCCATAGCCCATGACCCCGACGGTGCCGCCCTTCCAGTAGCCGAGGCGGGTCTCGTAGGAGTGCTCGAGCTGGCCGAGCAGGTCGACCATCATCGGGTTGTCGTCGCTGGCGAGACGCTTCAGGCCGCTGATGAAGCTCGGCCAGGGACCCTTCTCGAGCTCGTCGAGCATCGGGGTGTCGTGGTGCTTGGGCATGCCTCTCTCCTGTCTTAGTGGCGCCGAGCCCGATTCGGTTCCGGCGCCGGCAGGTACGTTCGTTTATTGGCTTGGTTTTCGTCCCGCTTCAGTCCATTCTATATGCAAAGATGCGAATATACTGAAACGATAATCTGTACCATGATGCCCACGATACGCAGGGGGGGTGGAGGGGTAAATACCACCCGTTGGGATGTGGCCTCGCAGGGCCGCTATCCCATTGGGGATAGGGGCGGAACGGTCCCGTGTAAATCCCTATCGAACGGGTGGTTTCGCCCCCTGCGGCGACCGGCGTTATGCTGGTCGCGAAAGCACCCGGAGGGGCCGTGCGACACGGCCCCGGGAAACCTGGAGAGGACCATGAGCAGCGAGCTGGAGAGCCGCGAGATCGACCGCTTCAACGCCCCCTACGGCAAGGAGGTCGTGATCGAGGAGGTGCGCTACGACAACGACTTCCGGCTGCTGCGGATGCGGATCCGCGAGGCGCGACGCTTCACCGTCATCGACCTCGACCACGAGACCGCGCAGCACTGGGGCCGGCTGCTGCAGTCCTGGGGCGCGGCACAGGCCGGGAGACTGAGCGAGGGGACCGATGCCGACGGAGCCTGATGGCGCGGAGCGCCCGCCGTGGGCCGCGGGGGCGGCGCGGTGAGTCCCGGCTACTGGCAGGAGGAGCGCGACGATGCGCCCCCGGCCGTGGCCGACGACGTCATCGATCTGGTGTTCACGGTGCGCGGCCGGACCCTGCCCGCCGACCACGCCTGGGCCCTCTCCGAGGCGATCGAAGCGCTCCTGCCCTGGTTCCCGGACGAACCGCGCGCCGGCCTGCACCTGGTGCACGCCGCGGCCTCCGGTAACGGCTGGCAGAGCCCCGAGGATGACGACGAGGGCGTCCTCTACCTGGCGCGGCGCACCCGGCTGGTGCTGCGCATTCCCCGGGAGCGGATCGACGATGCCCGGGTGCTCGAGGGCGTCACGCTCGACGTCGCAGGCCACTCGCTGGAGGTCGGCACCGCGCGGGAGCACCTGCTCAGCCCGCTGACCACCCTCTACGCGCGCCACGTGATCGCCCCGGAGGGCGACGAGGAGGCCTTCCTCGAGGACGCCGCTCGCGAGCTCGCCGGGCTCGGGATCGAATGCAAGCGCATGATCTGCGGACGCACCCGGCACTTTCGCGGACCGCGCGGAAGGGTATTCACGCGCAGCCTGATGCTCGACGGCCTCGACTTCGACGCCAGCCAGCAGCTGCAGCGCAGCGGCCTCGGGCCGGGACGCCACCACGGCTTCGGCCTGTTCGTCCCGCACAAGGCGGTGAAGTAGTCCCGGCGCGACGGGCTACACTGTCAGTACCGCGCATGCCCTGAGCGGGTCCATCAGGCGCCGCGGGAAGGATCGGTCTCCGACGGACCCGGACGGGACATGGACATCGAGCTCGACAAGGTCCGCAACGAGATGCGTCAGGGCTTCGACCGGGTGATGGCGAAGCTCGAGCAGGACTACGCTGCGGGAGAGTCGGCCGCGTTGCTGATCGCCGTGGAGATGTGTCTGATGCACGCCGCGAGCTGGGGCACAGCCCCGCCGGAGTGGGTGGTCAAGGCCTATTCCGAGCGCCTCTGGCGGTTCATGAACTACGAGAGCGGCTCCCTCGACGAGGCGTTCGAGACCTCCAAGGCGCCGTCCAGGTCCCGCTGATCACGTTCCGGATCGGCACTGCGGTCAGTGCAGTGCACGCGTCTCGGCGAGCCTGGCAATCTCGGGTTCGGCGGCCGCGCCCCCGCCGCGCCACGCGGCAAGCATGGCCAACGCCACCTCAGGCCAGTGTGCCGCCCCGCGCTCGACCACCGTCCGCAGCCCGCCGGGTTCCGCAGCGTCGCACCCGGCAAGCGCCGGGAACAGGGTTCTGCGCGGCCCGTCCAGGCTGGCCAGATAGAGGGCCAGGGAGGCGTGATCGTCCCGCTCGATCAGCGTAGGCAGCGTCACCAGGCAGTCGGCGACGTGGTCGCGCACCGCGCGGGCGAAGACTTCGCCCCGCGACCGGCCGAGTTCGGCGAGCATCGCCTCCCAGTCGCCGCCCAGACGCTCGCCGGCCCGCGCCTCGCCGATCTCGTGGAGCACCACGCTCTCGATCTCGTGCTCGGTCATCCGCTCCAGGGCTCCGCCGGGATCGTCTGCGAAGCCGTAGTGGTCGAGCAGGGCGCCGAGACGGGGCTCGCTCCGGCGCCACTGCCACGCCTCGATCCGCTCCCACAGCACGCGGCGTAGCGACTCGCGGCGGACGGTGATGGTGCCGTCGCGCAGCATCGCCGGGGGGGCGGCGAGGTCGCGGGCGTGTTCGTCGGCGACGATCACCACGTCGAGCCCGTTGCGGGACTCGGCATGCAGCTCCGTGCCGAGGAAGAACAGCGGCTTGCCCCCGGCGCCGATCCCGCTGCCATAGACCAGCCCGCGCGGGCGGAGCCGCGCGTTGATCGCCACCTCGTCGAACGGCGCGATGCGCTCGCGGTAGACCGGTAGCGGCGCGTAGGCGGCCTCGACGAGATCCTCCCAGAGGGATTCACGTTCGCTGAGCCAGGCACCCACCGCCTCGCGGGGAAGCGGTTCGGTCAGCGGCAGGCCGTTCTCCCAGCGGAAGAACTCGCGCATCTTCAGGAGGTAGATGCACAGGCTGTAGTCGCCGGCGTGGCGCGCGTCCGAGATGTGGCAGTTGCACTGCACCGCGTGGCGCAGGCACTCGAAGGCCCGGTCCTCGCCGGTCGTGGAACGGTCGTCGGGATGCTGGCTCATACCGTAAACATAGCGAATCGGACGGCGGCGTCGCTAGAATGATCCCGCACGATCCCGTTTCAGGCTCGCGAGGGGAGGAGATGGCACGAGGCGTCAAGGCCCGCTGGCACCGCAACAAGTCACGCACCGCCGAGGAGAATGGCAGCGTGCTCGCCGCGGTCGCCTACAAGGGCGCGATCCAGTCGATCCAGCGCCTGCTGGGTGCCGATTTCGAACTCGAGAGCGACGCGCGCCGCTTCGCCATCCTCGCCGAGCTGCTCGCCTTCCAGATCCAGATGGCCGACCGCCTCGCCTACGGGCCGCTCGACGAGGCCGGTCGCCACAGGCTCGTCAACGCGATGGGCAAGCACCTCGCGCGGCTCTACGACGAGAACCGCCACGAGATCGAGACCCGCGAAACCGGGGAGGACCCCGCGGCGCGACGCGAATTCATCGGTGCGATGAACGGCTGCCTGGCCGAGTACGCCGAGCTTCCCTTCGCCGAGGACGGCCGACCCGGGTACGGCGCGCTGCGCTACTTCGCCTCGCGGCTCGCCGGCCTGGTCCAGCCCGAGGACAAGCGCTGGATGATCGAGTCGATCATCGACGTCGAGGCGCCGCGCGTCGTCGACAACCTGATCAAGGGCTGGCGGCTGCTTTACCCGGCCAACACGGGTTCCGGCGACGGCAGCGTCGCCTCCTGATCCGGCCCGGAATGACGAAGCCCCGGCGGGGCCGGGGCTTCGTGGGGCTGATCCGTCATGCCGTCTCAGTCATCGCCAGCAAAGGCGGTGAGCAGGTGCAGCAGGCTGGTGAAGAGGTTGTACAGGCTGACGTAGAGCGTGGTCGTGGCGAGGATGTAGTTGGTCTCGCCACCGTTCACGATCTGGCTGGTCTGGTAGAGGATCAGCGCGCACATCAGCAGCACGAACATCGCCGAGACCGCCAGCGAGAGGGCCGGCATGCTGAAGATCATCGCCGCGATGCCGGCGACGAACGCGACCAGGATCCCGGCGAACAGGAAGCCGCCCATGAAGGAGAAATCCTTCTTGGTGGTCAGCGCGTAGCCTGAAAGCGCGAGGAAGATCACGCCGGTGCCGCCGAGCGCGGTCATGACGATCTCCGGCCCCTTCGGCAGGGAGAGGTACATGGTCAGGATCGGGCCGAGCCCGAATCCGAGCAGGCCGGTGAAGGCGAACACCACGCCGAGACCCGCCGCGGAGTTGGCCGTGCGCGGCAGCACGAACCAGAGCAGGGCGAGCGCGCCGAGCGAGCAGAACAGGCTGACGCCGGGCGGCACCTGCACGACCATCGCCAGACCGGCCATCGCTGCGCTGAAGACCAGCGTCATCGCGAGGAGCGTGTAGGTGTTCCGGATGAGCTTGTTGGTCCCCGCGGCGCTCAGGGCACGGGTTTGCATCGTGTTGTCGTAGGTCGCCATGTTTGACGCAACTCCTTGTTAACCAATGATGTGGCACGATCTCACGTCAACCATCTGACCGCGATCCGCCCACGAAGTTCAAGGATACCGGAACCGCCTGCCGGTGCAACCGGAACCGGTTTCGCCGCGCCCGATCGAGCCCCCTGATCGCGGGCCACCGCTGACTTATGTTTATGTGCCGTCTTCCGCAGGAGGGTAGGCTGATAGGAATCGCAGGCCGTGCCGTCAGGCAGAGGCAGGGACGTCGAGACCCGGCCGCGGTTCCCCCACGACGAACCAGAGACGGAGGCGCCCATGAACCACGACGCCCAAAATGACCACCCGATCCACGAACTGCTGCGCCGGCGCTGGAGTCCCACCGTCTTCGACCCGGAACGCGACGTCGGCGAAACGGACCTGCGCTCGCTGTTCGAGGCGGTTCGTTGGACCATGTCGTCGTACAACGAACAACCGTGGCGCTACATCGTCGGGGTGCGCAGCCGCAGCCCCGAGGTCTGGGAGCAGGTCCTCGACGTGCTGGTCGAGGGGAACCGGGCCTGGGCCAGGCGCGCCCCGGTTCTCGCCCTGGGCCTGACCGAGCACCGCTTCGAGCGCAACGGCAAGGAGAACAAGGCCGCCCGGCACGACCTCGGCGCCGCCTCCGCCAGCCTCACCTTCGAGGCGACCGCGCGCGGCCTGCACGTTCACCAGATGATCGGCATCGAGCCCGACCGGGCGCGCGAGACCTTCGATATCGGCGATTCGCTGGAGCCGTTGACCGGCCTGGCGATCGGCCACGCCGGCGATCCCGACGACGCCGAAGAGAAGCACGCCGAGCGGGACCGTGCCGAGCGCGAGCGCAGGCCGCTGGACGAATTGATACTCCACGGCGGGTTCTGAAACCGCGACCGACCCATCGCGGGTTGAAACGGCCGGGGCATGGGGGTCAAATGGTCGCCCCGGGGGAGCTTGCGCGACGACACGCGGCGGATCTCCCGGGGTACGGAGAGGTGGCTGAGCGGTCGAAAGCGGCGGTCTTGAAAACCGTTGACGGGTAACCGTCCGGGGGTTCGAATCCCTCCCTCTCCGCCATTTTGCGGTGAACCGATTCTTCAGCCCGATAGAATAGAAAGTTCTAACCGGCCGCCCATCCGCATTTCGACGCTCTCTTGCCGGTTTCTCCCCGCCCTCCGGCTCAGCACCCATTCTGGATTTGCCCGGCTGCCTGGGACATCGAGGTGGAACCTCTATTCCGTTCCGGACGGGCGCTATGACTCGGGCGCCTGCCCGGGCCCGATGCGATGATGAGCGACATTCTCTATCGAATCCGGAACCATTGGAGAGGGCATATCAATACGGCCTCGCTCCCTGACATAATCGCCATGTAGAGAGAGGGGGATTCATGGCCCATGACGTGTCGCGTTGCGGGGGCTGCGGTTTTGGATGGAGTGGCCCGCGACAGGCGCTCGCGTTCCGCATAAAGCGAAGAAAAGCCCGATGAAATGCGAACTCTGCGGTCAGCCGGCCGGGTCTCGGATCGAGCACGAAGGCCACGTTTTCTGCTGCATCGGCTGCCGTGAGGTCTACCTGCATTTCGGCAGCTTTCCCGATCCGGAAAGTGGACGTGAACCCGGACCCGAGACCGCCCAGCCGGCGGGTAGCGAGGCGTACCTGCGCGTTGACGGCATGCACTGCGCCTCGTGCGAGCTGCTGATCGAAAAGCATGCGCTGGGTGTCGACGGCATCGTCGCTGCAAACGTCAGCTACGCCACTGGAACCGCGAAAATAATCTATGACCCGGAGCTTGTTGGCGAAGAGGATCTGCCTGAACTCGTCAGCCGATCCGGTTACGTCGCGCGTTTCAGCCACCAGGAAAAGCCCGAATACGATTACCGCATGCCGATGCTGCGCCTGGTGACGGGCCAGAGCCTGGCGGCGACCGTCATGATGATGTACCTGGCCTTTTATTACCCGGTACACATCGGCCTGGTCGAGCTCGAGGAGTTGCAGCCAATCGACTGGCTGGTGCACGAGGCCGTGCCGGCGGCCCTGTTGGTGCTCACCACGATCATGATCGTGTACGTCGCGGCTCCCATATTTCGCGGTGCCTGGATCGGTCTCAAGACGGGCATCTTGAACATGGATAACCTGCTCGCCATCGCGATTCTCGCTGCCTACGGGTTCAGTATCGGGCAAATGATGCTGGGTACGCTGGATCTCTATTTCGATGTCGTGGCAGCGATAATCGCAGTGGTCACGATCGGCCGATATTTCGAGCGGGAAGCCAAGGAAGACGCGATCAGGGAACTTTCGACGATCATGGATGCCTGGACGCCACGTGCCCGTGTCATGCGGCAAGACGAACCGGTGATGGTGACGATCGATGAGCTGATGCCCGCAGAGCGCATCCGTGTCCACCAGGGTGAGCTGATACCCGCCGACGGGATCATCGTGGAAGGAGAGTGCGCGGTCGACGAGTCATTGATGACGGGCGAGCCTTTCCCGGTCAGCCGTACGAAGGGGGACCGGGTGCTCGGCGGAACCCGTAACGTCGAGGGCTCGCTCGAGATAGAGGTGGGTCATGTCGTAACGAGCCAAATGGTCAATCTGGCGCGCGTGCTATGGAATGCGCAAAGCACGACCGCGGGCACGCCGGGCATGGGTGACCATGTGGCGCGTTATTTCGTGCCCGCTGTGCTGGTTCTCGCGCTGGGGGTCGGCGTCTGGTTTTACAGTGGTGGCGCGACGTTCGGCACGGCCTTGCTCGCGCTCATGGCGACGCTGATCGTCTCCTGTCCCTGTACGTTCGGTCTTGCGATACCACTGACCTCGGCGGTGGGCGTTACTACCGCTCTGCGCAACGGCATCATCTTCACCGGTGCCGATGTCTTCAACAAGGCTCGCCAGATCGACACCATCGCGATGGACAAAACCGGTGTTCTGTCGACCGCGAACATGAAGGTGAGCCGTATTTCCGGGCCTCCCGAGATGGTCGGGTACGCGGCGGCGGTCGAGAGACTGTCGCCACATCCGATTGCCGAGGCCATCGCGCGGCTCGACTCCCGGTACCATGCCGAAAATGTCGAAATCCATCCGGGGAAAGGGGCTGTAGCGGACGTGGACGATCATCGTGTTGCGGTGGGCAGCATGTCGCTTTTCGACCTGCTGGGCTGGGATACCACCCGCTACCAACAGGTCAGTGCCCCGGGCAACGCGGTCAACTCCTACATCGGTTGGGATGGGGTAATCCACGGAATGATCACGACGGAGGACCAGCCACGAGAGGACTGGAGCCGTGTGGTGAGTGAGCTGCGCAGGAAGGCCAAGGTCGTCCTGCTGACCGGTGCGGAAACGGTCGGGACCTACCGGGATCATTTCGATGAAGTGTTCAGCCGGATTCCACCGGAAGGGAAAGCCGCGGTGATAAGGCAACTCAAGCGGCAGGGTACCGTGGTCATGATTGGCGATGGCAGCAACGACGCGCCGTCACTCGCCCAGGCCGACCTGGGCATCGCATTCGGTTCGCCCACGGCATTGGCGGCCGATGCTGCCGACGTGATCATCCCGGGAGGCAGGCTCGACCGCGTCTTTCTGACCTTCGACCTGCTAGGAACCGTTCAGCGCCGGATTCGACAGAATCTCCTCTGGGCGTTGCTGTACAACGCGATCGCGATCCCGGTCGCGGTGACCGGCATGCTCAATCCGCTGTTCGCCGCAGTCGCGATGTCCTCGAGCAGCCTGCTGGTCGTGTGGAATTCCATTCGCAAACTTGCTCCGGATGAACCCCCGGAACCGGCCGATGCGGCGCTGCAATCGGCCTGAACGCCCCGGGAAATCCCGGCAGGGGAGTGGCAGTGATCGCGAAGGGGCAAACCCTGACCTGCCGAGAGCCCGCCAACCAGACGGCAGAACCCCGTAGGCCGCAATCGGGAACGGCACTGGCATGAGCTGGCGTGCAGCGATGTCCGGGGGCTGCCCGACCGGCATCCTGCCCGGATATACCGGGTCACCGGATGCGCGGTCGAACAGACGGCGTCAGCCTCCAGGACGGTTTATCCGGGCCGGGATGCAGGCCGATCAGTAATCGATCGGCTTGGACCGGTACAGGCTGAGGAAGTACAGCACGAAGGCGTAGATCATCATGATCCCGAATACCGCGATGAAGACCCCGTAGATCATCCAGTCCCCGTCCCAGTCCCCGTTCCTGCGCGGAACGCCGGCTGCGCCGGCAGCCATGAAGGTATAGAACAGGCCGATGTAGGAGATGAACAGGTACTTGATGCTGGACCGCGCGAGATTGTCATCGATCGTCCGGTTGGTCATCAGCGGGTAATGGTAATAGAGCATTCCCATCCACAGTGCGCTGATGGCGATCAGGACCACCATGGCATGGCCGCCCGCCCACAGCGTTCCGTGCAACTGGAAATTCCACGCGACGTTACTGATGACGATCGCCGAAGCGCCGTCAAGGATGTACATCACGAAGCCACCCAGGATCAGGAACAGGGCAGGTGAGGCGATGATCCCGTGTTTCCAGATCGTGGCGAGAATCGTGAATATCGTCAGCGCGGCGCCGACCCCCGTGGCGTAGCTCATGATGTTGCCGTGATAGGCGAGCGTTGAGGGCAGGGCGGGATACATGGTGAAGAAGTGATGGAAGAACGAGGTGATCGAGGTGATCAGCAGTATCCACAGCGCCAACAGCGCGATCTTGTCGCTGTAGAGCTTACGAGAGCCGTCAGCCGTGCACAGGGGCAAGGTCGCGTAGACGGCGCCGATGATCATGATCGCCATCGCTTCCATCAGGTTGTGCGCGAAGATGTAGAAGACGAACTCGAAGACCACGGGATTCGCCGCCCAGCCGACCCATTCGGCGGGGAAGATGCCATAAAGATGCATAAGCAGGCTGCCGGCGACGATCATCAAGGGTGTCCCCGTCACCAGGAGCACCAGCACGCCCATGATCATGCCGACCATTCCGGGATCCTTTAACGTGCGTACGGCCACCTGCAGGTTTTCGTCCGTTTTCTCGAAAAAGGACATTTTGAGGATTTTCACCGGGTAGAGAACGATCATCGAGGTGAGGACCAGTGCGATCCCGGTGAACCCGAGGATCAGCGTGCCCATGCTCCACTGGCCCATGTTGGCGCCGACCACGGGCAGCGGGAACATGACCGTGTAGGTCACGTGGAAGCCACCCAGGACGGCCAGGGTCAACAGCAGGGCGCCGAGGTTCATGCAGATGTAGAACAGCTTCACGAAGATGTCGTCGGCCCGTTTCCCCAGGCACGCACCAGCCCTGTGCAGGCTCATGCCGACCATCAACTGGAAGGCAAAGGGGAACGTCATCGCGGCGCCATGCAGCGTGATGTTCTGGTAATACCAGTTGGCACCGAGGTCCATGAACTGGATGGCGGGCATGGACAGGCCGATGACGGCTGCAATGGCAAACCAGATGAAGGCGGTCATCGATATCAACGACGGCCAGACGTTGACCGGGTTCAATTCGTTGCTTTCCATTCTGAACATGCCGCCGAAGAACGGCACTCTTTCAATGGCGTTGATCGCAGTGGACATGACGTTCTCCCGGAATGTTTTGGTGGGCTACAGCACCGTGAACGAGTTTTTCATCGTGTGATGAGCGATGCCGCAGAATTCCAGGCATCGGACCGTGTATTCGCCGGGCTCGGTGAAGGTGTGAACGACGGCGCTGTCGATGCCAGCCCCCGGGACGAGCATCATCGTGAACAGGAGTTTCCCATCGGGGTGATAGAGGGCGAAGCTGTGGACAGTGTCCATGCTTTTCGCCTTGAATCTCACGGTTTCACCCACTTTGAACTCGGTATCACTGAACTGGTAATGCCAGGAACGGGCAGTGACGCTGACATCCGTGATATTCGAATCGGACTCCGCCTTGGCCTCCACGATCGTCGGCATGTAACCGATGCTGGCGGCGTTGACGACGACGAACGCAAGGACGACGACCCCCATCCAGGCGTATCTGTATCTGGAGTATCGTTCGGGCTCTGTCGTGCTGGGTTTCGAGTCGACGAAAGCCTTCTTGTTGACGATGTGGAAGAATATGAAGAGGAAGGGGATTTGCAGCATCAGTAGAAAGATGAATGCACCCCAGGCGTTGGTGTAGAGAAACTCGATCATTTGCGTCTCCTCCCGATGGCCCCGTCAGAAAACCTGGTTCTTGTAATTCAGCTTCGCAGCCCTGGATGCGATATAGGAATTCAACTGGGGAGAGAATTCGTCGTAGGGTTCCAGGCCGATCTCGCGAATCCGCTTCCGTATATCGTCGAGTTCGGCTGCATCGGTGCCTGATTCAACGAGCGACGAGACGAAGCCGGCAAACTGCACGGGCGGCCAGCCTTCATCCTGGGACAGCTCGACATGGATGAAATCGAGCCCATAGAAGTGGTGTCTCCTGTCCTCGACCCGGCCGAACATGTGGATTCCGCATTCGCGGCAGACGTGGCGCTGGATCGGCGCGTTCGCTTCGAGAATCTCCAGCTTGTCCGCGTTCTTTATGACGCTCAGGTGGTCTCGCGGTACGACGGCCACCTGGGAGAACAGCGCGCCCTCGGGTTTCCAGCACTGGGTGCACCCGCAGAGGTGGTTGTGTGCAGCTGGAGCCGTAACCTTGACGACCACCGGATCCCGGCTGCACCTGCACTGCAGTTTTCCTCCCGGTTTCGGCTTGTTGCTGACATAGCTCCAGATATTCGTTTTCGCGGGTTTGGTTTTTATCCCTGAGTCGACGGCAGGATGTATCGATCTGTTCATTCAGGCTCCTCCAGCAGTTGTTTCATTCATTATTATGATTTTGTCTGTATAAACGCTCTGAAACTGACATCGTTTGTCATGTTCTACATGCACGCGCTTATGATCGGGACGCGCATCGATTCAATCGTTACTCCGCGGTCGCACAGGTGTTCGCAGCCAACTCAACCCTGCCCGAGGGACTGGCGTGACCTTGATTCCCTCGAGCAGCGCACCACTCATCCTATGAAACCGTCATTTTTCGTGTAAAACGACAATTGCTAAGCGATTCGGATAGCTGGGCTAATGCATATACCATCTTGCGCTGCAGCATTCGTCGTTGGCGGCTGCTGAGTGACGCCGAACGCCCGGACCCCCGGTGTCCGGGAATCCGACAACCGGGTCGCAACCGAATCGCGACCTGCATGCCCACTCGGTCGGTCCTCGCCACCTAGAACCACAGACGGATCACGATCCGCGCATAGTGGTCGGCCAGGAGAAAAGCGAAGAGCATGCTCAGATAGAAGATCGAGTAGCCGAAGGTCTTCCCGGCATGTCGGTCGTCATCGTGGCAGTACAACTTGCAGGCATGCCATGCGAACCCGATCCCCAGTGACAGGGCGCCAGCGAGGTAGATCAGGCCGCTCATCTCGATGATGAAAGGGATCATGCTTATCAGGAAAAGCATCACCGTGTAGAGCATGATTTGCAGCTTGGTGAAAGCGACGCCATGGGTGACGGGCAGCATCGGCACGCCCGCCCTGGCGTATTCGTCGCGGCGTTTGATCGCGAGCGACCAGAAGTGGGGCGGGGTCCAGATGAAGATGATCAGGAACAGAAGCAGCGCTTCGGTATGGATTTCACCCGTAATCGCGGTCCAACCGAGAATCGGTGGCGTGGCGCCTGCGACTCCCCCCCAGACGATGTTGTAGGGCGTCGCATGCTTGAGATACATGGTGTAGATCACCGCGTATCCGATGATGGAGATGAAGGTCAGCAACGCGGTAAGCGTGTTGGTGGTGGCGACCAGCACGGCCATGGAAGTGGCCGTCAGCGACAGCGCAAAGACCAGCACGCTCGGCGGCGCGAGTTCTGACCGGGGTAGAGGCCGGTTCCGGGTCCGGAGCATGATCCCGTCGATCTTCCGGTCTGCCCAGTGATTCATGGCCGCGCCTGCCGCAGAGGCCATGGCAATCCCGATCATGGCACCAGACAGGGCGAACCAGGGTGGGTTGCCGGCCACGGAAAGCAATGCGCCGACCAGAGCCGTAAAGGTGATCAGGAGGACCACCTTGGGTTTGCACAGGGTGAGGTAGCTCCTCCAGCACACCGCTTGCGCATGCGCCTTCGCGATCGCCGTCGTCATGCCACCTCCCCATGCTCATGTACTTATCGTTATCGGGACGATATGAACGGTCGGTTTCCATCGTCCTATTGTTTTTCTAGTGATCGCAGTCTAACCCAAAGCCGGCCGAAAATGAATATTCATTCTAGCCGTGTCATCGGACGCGAATGGCTCTGTCGTGAGCGTCTGCCCTCCGATCGAAGATTACGCAAGATATTGTAATTGTGAGAAATAATTGTGTTTAGGGAATGGTTGTCCGGTTGCCGGCGGGCCGCAATGCAGAAATTCAACATGTGCTGAAATGCATCAGATGGGCCTTTCTGCCGACGCTGACAGGCACGGATTCCGGCCTCGTGAACTCGTGCGCTCATAGTGTGCTCCGACCATGGCACTACTTGCGCGACGTGTTCACGGCATGACGCGGTCGCAGGCGAGACAGGTCGAAAGTGAATGCACGAGGCGATGCGGGCGCCTCGCACGTGGTTCTTCATAAAGCAGTGTAGGGAGGATGCCGCGATGGCCGGATTGCCTGACGAGGCGTCGGGCGTCTACGCGAGGTGGGTCATGAAGGCATCGCGACGCGCCGGGATCCGCGAGTCGGCCGGCTCGAAGGTCCCGATGTGCCGGTGTCCCGATGCTTGGGGGAAGGACGGGTCGCTCAAGCCGCTGAGTGATCGACCATAAGCCGTTTCGTCATGCAGGAACGGCAGGTGTGATCGC
>JAWVZO010000061.1:0-13226 GCA_033722135.1 Gammaproteobacteria bacterium
CGGTCGAACAGCGGGTTGCCGCTGGAGCGTACCACGCGCGCCTCGAGCACCTCGCCGAACGGGTCGAGCCGCACCAGCAGCGTGGCCTGCAGCCCGTCGGGAAGACCGGGGGGACGCAGCCATCGGCGCTCGACGCGGTCGCGGATCAGGGCCGTGTAGCGCGTTGCGGTCGACTGCGCGACGCGATCCGCCTCGGCCTGCCGGCGCGCGGCCTCGGCCTCGATCTCCCGCTGGCGCTGCGCGGCCTCCTCCGCCCGGCGCTTGCGCTCGGCTTCCGCCTCGGCCCTCTTCTGCGCCTCGAGCGCGGCGAGGCGCGCCTCCTCGTCGCGCCGCTTCTTCTCGGCGGCCCGCTTCTGACGCTCGAGTTCGGCGAGTCGCTCCCGCTCGGCCTCCTCGCGGCGCTTCGCCTCGGCCGCCCTGGCCTGGCGCTCCTTCTCGATCTGCGCGAGACGCTCCTTCTCCGCCTCCTGCTGCCGCTTCACCTCGGCGAGGCGCTTCTGCTCGGCCTCCTCGCGTCGCTTCGCCTCGGCCGCCTTGGTCTGGCTCTCCTTCTCGATCTGCGCGAGACGCTCCTTCTCCGCCTCCTGCTGTTTCTTCACCTCGGCGAGCCGCTCCTCCTCGCGCCGGCGGGTCTCGATCGCCTCCTCCTTCCTGCGTTCGCGCTCGGCCTCGGCATCGCGGATCTTCTTCAGCTCCTCCTCGACCCGCGCCTGGTCGACCGCCACAGCGTCGATCACCTGGGCGCGCGGCGTCGGCGTCGGCGTCGCGCTCCAGTCGAGGCCGAAGGTGACCAGCGCCAGCAGCGCGGCGTGGATCACCAGCGCGTAGAACAGGGCCAGCGGGTTGCTGCGTATCTCGGACCACACGGGTTACCCGCCGCCTCCCTCCGGCGGTTCGGTGACCAGGCCGACGTTGGGTGCGCCCGCAGCCTGGAGCACGACCATCGCCTCGATCACCTCGCCGTAGTCGACGGCACGGTCGCCGCGCACCATCACCGGCGTCTCCGGCTTGTGGCGCAACACCGCGGCGACCCGCGCGAGCAGCGTCTCGCGGTCGACCGGCACGGTCTCCCCCTCGCCGCCGACGTTGAGGTAGTAGCGCCCCGCCGCGTCGACGGTCAGCACCAGGGGCTCGAGGGCCTCGGGCGGCAGCGGCTCGGCGCTGGCGCGCGGCAGGTCGACCTTGACACCCTGCGTCAGCAGCGGCGCGGTGATCATGAAGATCACCAGCAGCACCAGCATGACGTCGATGTACGGCACGACGTTGATCTCGGACATCGGCCGGCGGCGAGCTCGTTTACGGGCCATACGCAGCTCCCGCGACGCTCAGAGGCCGGACTGGCGCTGCAGCACCGCGGAGAACTCCTCGAGGAAGTTCTCGTAGCGGTTGCCCAGGCGCTCGGCGTCGTTGGCGAAGCGGTTGTAGGCGATCACCGCCGGGATCGCGGCGAACAGGCCCATGGCGGTCGCCACCAGGGCCTCGGCGATCCCCGGCGCGACCATGGCGATGGTCGCCTGCTGCACGTTCCCCAGCGCCCGGAACGCGTTCATGATTCCCCAGACCGTGCCGAACAGCCCCACGTAGGGGCTCGTCGAGCCGACCGTGGCGAGGAACGAGAGGTGGTGCTCGAGGTGGTCGCTCTCGCGCATCAGCGCGACGCGCATCGCGCGCGTGGCACCCTCGACGGTCGCCTCGGCGCTGCTGCCCTCCTTGCGGCGCAGTCGTGCGAACTCGCGGAAGCCGGCCTCGAAGATCCGCTCCATGCCGCTGGCCTCGTAGTCGTCGCGGTTGATCTCCTTGTAGAGCGCGCCGAGCTCGGTGCCGGACCAGAAGCGCTGCTCGAAGGCGTCGGCGTCGCGCCGCGCCCAGCGCAGCACCTTGCCGCGGTGGAAGATCACGAACCAGGAGAGCAGCGACACGACCAGCAGGGCCAGCATCACCAGCTGGACGATCGGACTCGCGCCGAGGAACAGGTGGACGATCGAGAGGTCGGTGGTCAACGGGCCATCTCCGCTACGAGGTCATCGGGCAGGGGGCGGGGGCGGAACCCCTCGGCATCGAGGCAGGCGACGCGCACGCGGCCGCGGCACAGGGGGTCGTCTTCCCCCTCCCGGGTCACGGTCTGCGCGAAGGTCAGGCTGGCACCGCGGCGCGCGGCGACCTCGGCGCTGACCCTCAGGCGGTCGTCGAGACGCGCCGGCCTGCGCAGGTCGAGATGCACCTCGCGCACCGCGAACAGCAGGCCGCGCTCGGCGGCCAACCGTCCCTGGTCGAAGCCGCGGGCGCGCAGCCACTCGGTCCGCGCCCGCTCCAGGAACTTGAGGTAGTTGGCATAGTAGACGACACCGCCGCTGTCGGTGTCCTCGTAGTAGACCCGGACCGGCCAGGCGAAGTTCGGGTCACTCACGCGGGCTCTCCGGGCGGTCGAACAGGCCGGGCAGCGGCGCCTGCTCGGTGGCGGCCGCCGGTGCCGGCAGGCCGAAGTGACGGTAGGCGCGCGGCGTCGCCACCCGCCCCCGCGGCGTGCGCATCATGTAGCCCTGCTGGATCAGGTAGGGCTCGAGCACGTCCTCGATGGTGCCGCGCTCCTCGCCGAGCGCCGAGGCGAGGTTGTCGACGCCGACCGGGCCGCCGCCGAACTTGTCGATCACCGCCATCAGCAGCCGGCGGTCGAGGGCATCGAAGCCGTTGTCGTCGACGTGCAGCAGGGTCATGGCGTCGCACGCGACCGCGCGGTTCACCCGGCCGTCGGCGCGCACCTCGGCGAAGTCACGCACCCGGCGCAGCAGCCGGTTGGCGATCCGCGGGGTGCCGCGCGCACGCCGCGCGATCTCGGTCGCGCCGTCGTCGTCGACCTGCATCTCGAGGATGTGCGCCGAGCGGCGCACGATCCGGCCCAGCTCCTCCGGGGCGTAGAACTCGAGGCGCTGGACGATGCCGAAGCGGTCGCGCAGCGGCGAGGTGAGCAGACCGGCACGGGTCGTCGCACCGACCAGCGTGAACGGCGCGAGGTCGAGCTTGATCGAGCGCGCGGTCGGCCCCTCGCCCACGACGATGTCGATCTGGCGGTCCTCCATCGCCGGGTAGAGGATCTCCTCGACCACCGGGCTGAGGCGATGGATCTCGTCGACGAACAGCACGTCGTGCGGCTCGAGGTTGGTCAGCAGCGCGGCCAGGTCGCCCGGGCGCTCCAGCACCGGCCCCGAGGTCTGGCGCAGGCCGACGCCCATCTCGTGGGCGATGACGTGCGCGAGCGTCGTCTTGCCGAGCCCCGGCGGGCCGAAGATCAGGACGTGGTCGAGGGCCTCGCCGCGCTTGCGCGCCGCGTCGATGAAGATCTCCATCTGCTCGACCACGGCCGGCTGCCCGATGTACTCGGCCAGCCGTTTCGGCCGGATCGCCCGTTCCAGCGACTCCTCCTCCGGCGTGGCGGCCGGCGCGACCAGGCGGTCGGGCTCGATCATCGGCGGTGACCTGCTGCGCGGCGCACGTCAGCCCCGCACCGTGGCCTGCAGGGCGCGACGGATCAGCTCCTCGGCCGAGAGGCTCGGATCGGCCACCTCGCGCAGCCGGCGCGCGGCGTCGTCGGGCTTGAAACCGAGCGAGATCAGCGCCTCGCGGGCGTCGTTCTCGGGGCTCTGCGGACGGGCCTTGCCATCGCCCGCGAGCCCGGTGATCTCGCCCCCCGGGAGACGGTCGCGCAGTTCGACCAGCAGCCGCTGCGCGGTCTTGCGGCCGATGCCCGGCAGCCGGGTCAGGGCGGCGACGTCGTCGTCGCGCACGCACCGCGCCAGCTCGTCGGCGTCGGTGCCCGAGAGGATGGTCAGCGCCAGCTTCGCGCCGATGCCGCTCACCTTGATCAGGTCGCGGAACAGGTCGCGCTCGGCGAGCGTCGCGAAACCGTAGAGGACCTGGGCGTCCTCGCGCACCGCGAGGTGGGTGTGGATCACCGCCTCCCGGTTCACGGCGGGGAGCACGGAGAATGTCGACAGCGGGGCCTCGACGTCGTAACCGACCCCGCCGACCTCGATCAGCAGCATCGGCGGCTGCTTGTGCAGCAGCGTGCCCCGCAACCGGCCGATCATCGCATCCTCCCGGCGCGCAGCCCGCCGACGGCGCCGACCCGCGCGGCGAGCTGCCGCGCCTGTCCGTGGCAGAGGGCGACGGCCAGCGCATCGGCGGCGTCGCTCGGCGGCGCCACGGGGAGCGCCAGCAGCCGGGTGACCATGGCCTGGACCTGCGCCTTCGTCGCCGCGCCGGTGCCGACCACCGCCTGCTTGATCTGGCGCGGGGTGTACTCGCCGACCGCCAGGTCGTGGCTGGTGCAGGCGCAGATGGCCGCGCCGCGCGCCTGACCCAGCTTGAGCGCCGAGTCGGCGTTGCGGTGCATGAACACCTGCTCGATGGCGACCTCCACGGGGCGGTGCGTGGCGATCACCTCGTCGAGGCCGGCGAAGATCTCGCGCAGGCGGGCCGGCAGGTCGCCGCCGCCACAGCGCACGGTGCCGCTGGCGACGTAGCGGTTGCGCGGGCCGTCGAACTCGACGATCCCGTAGCCGGTGACGCGCGATCCGGGATCGATGCCGAGGATCCGGGTCATCGCGCCTCCCGCGAAGATGCCCTGGCGACCGGGTCAGTCACCGATCTCGGCCAGGACGGCGTCATCGAACTCGGCATTGGAGTAGACGTTCTGCACGTCGTCGAGATCCTCCAGCATGTCCAGCAGGCGCAGCAGCGTTTCGGTGCTGTCGCGGTCGACGTCGACGCTGGTCGAGGCGCGCATGGTCACCTCGGCGATCTCGGGTTCGAAACCGGCCGCGTGGAGCGCGTCGCGCAGCGATTCGAAGTTCTCGGGGTCCGCGATTACCTCCAGCGAGCCGTCGTCGAGGGTCTGCACGTCGTCGGCGCCCGACTCCAGGGCGACCTCCATGACCCGCTCCTCGTCGCTGCCGGCCGGCAGGCCGAACTGGGCGACCTTCGTGAACAGGTAGGCCACCGAGCCGTCGGTGCCCAGGTTGCCGCCGCACTTGGTGAAAGCGTGGCGGACGTCGGCGACGGTCCGGTTGCGGTTGTCGGTCAGGCAGTCGACCATCACCGCCACGCCGCCGGGCCCGTAGCCCTCGTAGCGGATCTCCGCGTAGTCCTCGCTGTCCTGCCCGCCGGCACCGCGCTTGATCGCCCGGGAGACGACGTCCTTGGACATGTTGGCGGCCAGCGCCTTGTCGATCGCCGCGCGCAGCCGCGGGTTGGAGTCGACGTCCTCGCCACCGAGCTTGGCGGAGACGGTGATCTCCCGGATCAGCTTGGTGAAGAGCTTGCCGCGCTTGGCATCCTGGGCGGCCTTGCGGTGCTTGATATTGGCCCACTTGCTGTGACCGGCCATCGATCCCTCGGAAGTTCTCGCGTTCGCGGAAGTCTATCACCGCGCCGGACGGGGGGTCAGCCGGAGCGCGTCACCGATCGTGGAGTTTTACTGGAAATTTACCCTCGCGGAGGAAGTCGGCCACGGCGTCCGCGGCACGACGGGAGGCGAGGAACCCGAAGTGGGTCACCGGGAGCTCGAGCCGGTCGGCGCAGCCCTCCAGGTGTGTCTCGTCGAGGCGGACGGTGCCGTCCCCGGGCCCCGCGACCCGGGTCACCAGCCGGCCCAGGCCGATCATCGTCGTGCCGGCGAGGATGCCGAGCTCACACCGTTCGGGCACCCCCTCCCTCCAGGGTCCGGCGACGTCCGCGGCGGCCCGGCCGAGCAGCCAGCGGCCCGGTGCCCAGCGGCCGAGCCGCGTGCCGGCCAGGCTGCCGCCGAACGGCGTGCCGAGCGTGACCACCCGGGAGCCTGCGTCGGGCTCGAGCCCGGCCAGCGCGAGTGCCAGGCGCCCGCCCAGGCTGTGGCCGACGAACCGCGTCGGCCGGGGACCGGACCCGGCAAGTTGTCGATGGAGCGCCCGGGCCGTGGCCGCGACGCCGTCGCGCCGGGGACGCCAGGCCACGGAGCGGGTCGCGAAGCCTGCCGCGCGCAGGCGCCGGGCGAGGGGCCACATCGCGGCGGCGGGCATCCACAGGCCGTGCAGCAGGACGACCGGGGCGCGTTCGTCGGGCGTGGCGGTCAGGGCGAGGCGTCGAGCATCCGGTCGAGCGCGGTGCGCGCCTGCGCCGCCTCCTCGGCCGGGACCCTGACCCGGTTGACCACCTCGCCGGCGACCAGGCTCTCGAGCACCCAGGCGAGGTGCTGGGGATCGATCCGGAACATGGTCGAGCACATGCAGACCGTCGGCGACATGAACTCGGCGACCTTGCCCTCGCCCTTCACCTGCTGGTGCAGGCGGTTGACCAGGTTGAGCTCGGTGCCGACCAGCCAGTGGGTGCCCGGGGCCGAGTCGCGCACGGTGCGGATGATGGTCTCGGTCGAGCCGACCACGTCGGACTTCAGGCACACCTCGAAGGAGCACTCGGGATGCGAGATGACCTTGCCGTCGGGATGCTCGGCGCGGAAGCGGTCGATGTGCGCCGGCTGGAACATCTGGTGGACCGAGCAGAATCCCTTCCAGAGGATCATGCGCGCGTCGCGGATCTGCTGTTCGGTGAGGCCGCCGAGCGGCCGATCGAAATCCCAGACCACCATTTCCTCGAGCGGGATGTCCATCGCGTGGCCGGTGTTGCGGCCGAGGTGCTGGTCGGGGAAGAACAGGATCTTCTCGCGCCGTGCGAACGACCAGTCGAGCACCTGGCGGGCGTTGCTCGAGGTGCAGACGATGCCGCCGTGGCGGCCGCAGAACGCCTTCAGGTCGGCCGCCGAGTTGATGTAGGTGACCGGCGTGACCTCGTTCTCGACGTCGAGCACCCGCCCCAGTTCGCGCCAGGCCCGCTCGACCTTGGCGAGGTTCGCCATGTCGGCCATCGAGCAGCCTGCGGCCATGTCGGGCAGGATCGCCACCTGGTCGGGACGCGACAGGATGTCGGCCACCTCGGCCATGAAGTGGACCCCGCAGAAGACGATGTACTCGGCATCGGACCGGGCGGCCATGCGGGAGAGCTTCAGCGAGTCGCCGGAGTGGTCGGCGTGGCGGAACACCTCCTCGCGCTGGTAGTGGTGCCCGAGGATGACCGCGCGCTCGCCGAGCGCCTCGCGCGCGGCGACGATGCGCGCCTCGCAGTCGGCCTCGTCGAGGGCGGTGAAATCCTGCAGGGCTAGGGCAGATGAACTCATCGGAAATCTCGGTCCGTAGCTGTCTGGACACGTCCGGGACGACCGGACGGTTCCATGGTGGTGCGGTGCAATATGGGTGTCAACCCGACGGAATCAAGGCCTTGAGCGCCTCCTGGTCGGTCCAGGACCACGCCCGGGCCACGGCCGCGTCGCGCGTGAGCCAGGCGAACTCGGTGTGCTCGTCGTAAGCGAGCCGCACGGCGACGCGCCCATCGAGGTGGACAACGAAGACGTGCTCCTCGTTCAACTCGTCCTGCGGGCGGTAGCGGGCGCGCCACGCCGGGTGGATCGGGAACCGGTTGACCCGGCCCGTGGCGACCGGCACCGCCGCGATGCCGGTCTCCTCGTAGAGCTCGCGCCGCGCCGCGCTCTCGGGCGCCTCGCCCCGTTCGAGGCTGCCGGTCACCGACTGCCAGAAATCGGCCGGCTCGCGGCGGCGCAGCAGCAGCGCCTCGCCGCCCGCGGTGGCGACCACGACCAGGACCGAGACGGGACGCTTGAACGCCTCCGCTCCCGGCACGGCCTCAGGCGGGATGGCGGACGCGGAGGTTCAGCTCGTCGAGCTGCAGCTCCGAGACCGGCGCGGGCGCCTGGGTCAGCGGGCAGCTCGCGGACTGGGTCTTCGGGAAGGCGATGACGTCGCGGATCGAGCCGGCCCCGGTCATCAGCATCACCAGGCGGTCGAGGCCGAAGGCGATGCCGCCGTGCGGCGGCGCGCCGTACTTCAGGGCGTCGAGCAGGAAGCCGAACTTCTCGCGCGCCTCGGCATCGTCGAGACCGAGCAACGTGAACACCGCCGACTGCGTCTCCTGGCGGTGGATACGGACCGAGCCGCCGCCGACCTCGGTGCCGTTGACCACCAGGTCGTAGGCGCGCGACAGCGTCCCGCCGGGATCGGCGGCGAGCGCCTCGGGGTCGTCGACCTGGGGCGCGGTGAAGGGGTGGTGCAGCGCGTCCCAGCGCTTCTGCTGGGGGTCCCACTCGAACATCGGGAAGTCGATGACCCAGACCGGCCGCCAGCCCCGCTCGACGAGCCCCCGGTCCTCGCCGAGGCGCACCCGCAGCGCGCCGAGCGACTCGTTGACCACCCGCGCCTTGTCGGCGCCGAAGAAGACCAGATCGCCATCCTGGGCGCCGGTGCGGGTCATGATCTCTTCGACCACGGCGTCCGGCAGGAACTTCAGGATCGGCGACTGCAGCCCCTCGCGGCCCTTGGCGAGCTCGTTGACCTTGACGTAGGCGAGGCCGCGCGCGCCGTAGATGCCGACGAACTTCGTGTAGTCGTCGATCTCCTTGCGGGTCAGCTCGCCGCCGGCGGGCAGGCGCAGCGCCGCGACCCGTCCCTCGGGGTCGGTGGCCGGCCCGGCGAAGACCTTGAACTCGACCCCGGCGAGCAGGTCGCCGACGTCGACCAGCTCCAGCGGGATGCGCAGGTCGGGCCGGTCGCTGCCGAAGCGGCGCATCGCCTCGGCGTAGCTCATGCGCGGGAACGGCTCGGGCAGCGCCTCCTCGAGGACCTCGCGGAACAGCTCGCGGATCATGCGCTCCATCAGGGTCATGATCCCGTCCTCGTCCATGAACGAGGTCTCGATGTCGAGCTGGGTGAACTCGGGCTGACGGTCGGCACGCAGGTCCTCGTCGCGGAAGCAGCGGACGATCTGGTAGTAGCGGTCGAGCCCGGAGACCATCAGCAGCTGCTTGAACAGCTGCGGCGACTGCGGCAGCGCGTAGAAGGCCCCCGCCTGCAGGCGGCTCGGCACCAGGAAGTCGCGCGCGCCCTCCGGGGTCGCCTTGGTCAGGAACGGGGTCTCGACGTCGTAGAACCCCTCGTCGTCGAGGAAGCGGCGCAGGGCGCGGGTCACCGCGGTGCGCAGGCGCATGCGCTCGAGCATCACCGGCCGGCGCAGGTCGATGTAGCGGTAGCGCAGGCGCACGTCCTCGCTGACGTCGGAGTCATCCTCGATGACGAACGGCGGGGTCTCGGCCCGGTTGAGGATCTCGATCTCGCTCGCGAGCACCTCGATCTCGCCGCTCGCGAGCGCCGGGTTCTCGGTGCCCTCGGGACGGCGCCGCACGCGGCCCGTGGCGCGCAGCACGTACTCGTTGCGGACCCGCTCGGCGAGCGCGAACGCCTCGCGGGTGTCGGGGTCGATCACCACCTGGGCAAGGCCCTCGCGATCGCGCAGGTCGATGAAGATCACCCCGCCGTGGTCGCGGCGGCGGTGCACCCAGCCGCACAGGGTCACGGTCTGGTCGATGTGGGAGGCGTTGACCCCTCCGCAGTAATGGCTCCGCATGGCGACGTTCCGGGCCTCGGGTAAAGGGGCGAATGGTAGGACCGGGGCCGCGGGGGCGCAAGCGCGGCCCCGTGCAGGAGGCGGGGTGACGGGTCAGTCGCCGGTGCCGGTGGCGGCCGCACCGCCCGCGCTCTTGGTCGCCTTGGCCTTCGTCTCGCCGCCGCCCTTCTCGCCCGTCTTGGCAGCCGTCTTGGCGGCCGTCCCCGACTTGTCCGACGAATCGGACTCGTGGACGTTGCGTTTGCCGTCGGACTTGAAGTCCGTCTCGTACCAGCCGCCCCCCTTGAGGCGGAAGGAGGGGGCCGAGATCAGCCGCTTGAGCGCGTCGTGGCCGCAGCCGGGACAGGTCTCGAGGACAGGGTCGCTCATCTTCTGGATGGCCTCGAGTTCGTGACCGCAGTGATCGCAGCGGTATTCGTAGATGGGCATCGTGCACCTCGCTGGAACGGTCGCCCGCCGGCCACGATGGGGGCGTCGGGATCCCACTTCAAGACCGGGGAGTATATCCCGTGTCCGGTGCGCGAGGAACCTGTGGAAAACCGGAAAAAGCCGCTCGAATCAGCGGACTCCGGAAACGCTCAGCCGAGGCCCATCTCCTCCGGCTCCTCGCCCGACTGCTTCGCGTTGAACTCGCGCAGACGATCGACGGCCTTGATCAGCCGGCTGTGCTCGCGCTCGTCGAGGCCGAAGTGGACGTAGCGCACGGCATGGACCGCCAGGTTCTCGAGGATCTCGACGCGGTACTGCAGGTACGCCATGGTCTTGGCGATGTGATCGGGGTCGCCGGCCTCGCGGATCTTCTCGAGTGCGGCGAAGGCCGCCGCGTGCTCTTCCTCGGTGGGTTTCACGGCCGCCTCCTTTAGACTGGCGTCATGCGGGACTACCCCCTTCGAGTATATAACCTACTGACACCAGCGAACGCCGGGCCACGTTCCGGCCGGCCCCACGAGCCCACCGATGTACCGCGCCCACACCACCCTGCCCCGAGGTGAACGGGACGACCTGCGCACCGTGCGCGGGCTGCTTCCCTACCTCTGGCCCTACCGCAAGCGTGCCCTGCTCGCCCTGGGCTTCCTGCTGCTGGCCAAGCTCGCCACGGTCGGCGTGCCGCTGGCCTTCAAGGGCATCGTCGACCATCTCGAGGGCGCCGGCGAGGGCGCGGTGACGGTCCCGGTAGCCCTCTTCCTCGGCTACGGTGCCCTGCGCCTCGCCAGTTCGGCGTTCAACGAACTGCGCGACGCGCTCTTCGCCCGGGTGCGCCACGGCGCGATGCGCCAGGCCTCCGAGCAGGTCCTCGACCACCTGCACGGCCTGTCGCTGCGCTACCACCTCGAGCGCCGCACCGGGGCGCTGTCGCGCGATATCGAGCGCGGCACGCGGAGCCTCAGCAGCCTGCTGAACTACCTCGCGTTCAGCATTCTGCCGGTGCTGGCCGAGTTCGGCCTGGTCGCGGTGATCCTGCTCTCCGGGTACGACCCGCTCTACACGCTGATCACCTTCGGCGCGGTCGCCGTCTACATCGTCTCGACCTTCCTGATCACGCGCTGGCGCATGGTGTTCCGGGCGCGCATGAACGCGCTCGACTCGCAGGCCAACGCGCGGGCGGTCGACGGGCTGATCAACTACGAGACCGTCAAGTACTTCGGCAACGAGCGCCACGAACTCGCCCATTACACCGAGCATCTGCGCGACTGGGAGGAGGCCGCGGTGCGCAGCCAGACCTCGCTGTCGCTGCTCAACGTCGTCCAGGGGGCGGTGATCGCCGTCGCGGTCACCGCCGTGATGCTGCTGGCCGGCCGCGGCGTGGCGCAGGGCGAGCTCAGCCTCGGCGACCTGGTGCTGGTCAACGGCCTGCTGCTGCAGCTGTTCCTGCCGCTCGGCTTCCTCGGCATCGTCTACAGCCAGCTGCAGCACGCGCTCTCCGACCTCGACGCCATGCTGCGCCTCCTGGAGCGGGAGCCGGAGATCCGCGACCGGCCGGACGCGGCGCCGCTCCGTCTCGACCGCGGCACGGTCCGCTTCGAGCACGTGGCCTTCGGCTACCAGCCCGAGCGGCCGATCCTGGACGACGTCGACTTCGCCATTCCGGCGGGCCGCAAGGTCGCCGTGATCGGTCCGAGCGGCGCCGGCAAGTCCACGCTCGCCCGGCTGCTGTTCCGCTTCTACGACGTCACCGGCGGACGCATCACCGTCGACGGACAGGACCTGCGCGAGGTGACCCAGGCGAGCCTGCGCGCCGCGATCGGCATCGTTCCCCAGGACACCGTGCTGTTCAACGACACTCTCTACTACAACATCGCCTACGGCGATCCGCGCGCCGGTCGCGAGCGGATCGAGCGCGCCGCACGCCTGGCCCACCTCGACGCCTTCATCGCCACCCTGCCCGACGGCTACGACACCGTGGTCGGCGAGCGCGGACTCAAGCTCTCCGGGGGCGAGAAACAGCGCGTCGCGATCGCCCGGGCCCTGCTCAAGGACCCGCCGATCATGGTCTTCGACGAGGCCACCTCGAGCCTCGACTCGGAGTCGGAGCGGGCGATCCTCTCCGCGCTGGCCGAGGCGGCGGAACGGCGCACGACCCTGGTGATCGCCCACCGGCTGTCGACCATCGTCGACGCCGACCAGATCCTGGTCATGGACCAGGGCCGCATCCGCGAACGCGGCCGCCATGCCGAGCTGCTCGCCACCGACGGGCTCTACGCCTCGCTGTGGCGGCTCCAGCAGGAGGACCGGGGCGACGCGGTGACGGCTCAGTCCCCCGCGCCGGGAAGCGGCGAATAGATGCGCGCGAAACGCGCCCGGTAGGCTTCCGGTATGGGCTGGCTGGCGAGGCTCCCGGTCTCGACGCAGACCGTGGTCATCCGTGCGTCGACGCAGACGCGCCCTGCCACCTCGTAGAGGTACCGGAGGCCGAGCGAGCTACGCCCGAGGTGGTAGCAGGTGACGCTGACGATCGGCCGATCGCCGAAACGCAGCGGATGGAGGAAGTCGACCTCCGAGCGCACCATCGGGAAGGCGACCCGCTGGTGCTGGATCAGGTGGTAGTAGCGCACCCCGATGTACTCCTCCCAGAGGTTCTCGAACGCCTCGTGGAGGTAGTTGTGGATGCGCGGGAAGTAGGCGATCCCGGCGGGGTCGACGTCGCCGAAGCGGACCAGGTGACGGGTCACGAAGTACTCGTGGCTGCCGTCGCGCGCGACCGTGGTGGCGAGCAGGTCATGGGTCATCGGGGGGTCTCCTTCGCCGGCAGCCGCCGGAAGAACTCGAGGTACGCCTCGACCAGGCGGGACCAGTCGAAACGGGCGCGCGTCTCGCGCGCGACCGCGGCCGGGTCCATACGGGTGGTGCGGATCGCGTCGCGCCAAGCGTCGATGTCCAGCGGCGGCACGAGCCGTCCGGTCACGCCGTCGACCACGGCGTCGCGCAGCCCCTCGAGGTCCGACGCCAGGACCGGCACGCCGTGCGCGGTCGCCTCGATGGCCGAGATGCCGAACCCCTCCGCATCGCCGGGTACCGGGACGTTGGGCATGACGAACAGGTCGGCCCGGGCGAGCAGCGCCGCCTTGCGCCGCTCGACCACCGTGCCGAGCAGGTGGACGCGCGACTCCAGGCCGCGCGCGGCGACCGCGTCGGCGATGCGCGCCCATTCCGGACCGGCCCCGCCGACCAGGCAGATCCACGACGGGTCCAGCCGCGGCATCACCTCGGCGACGAACCAGGCGACG
>JAWVZO010000062.1:0-12937 GCA_033722135.1 Gammaproteobacteria bacterium
CCGTCATCATACGCGCCCGCTTGCCAGGCGCACCCGGTGGGGGCACGCTAGGTCCGGTTCCGGAGGAGCGCCGCGATGACCCGAGTGCTGTTCGCTTGCCTGCTGCTCTCGATCCTGGCCCCGGCGCGGGCGACCGCCGGCGGCGTCGAGATCGTCTTCGCCGAACTGCACCGCGACGGCGACGCCTGGCAGCCCACGGTCACGCTGCGCCACGCCGACACCGGCTGGGAACACTACGCGGACGCCTGGCGCGTGGTCACGCCCGACGGCCGCGTGCTCAGCCACCGCACGCTCTACCACCCACACGTCAACGAGCAGCCGTTCACGCGCAGCGGACCGGCCTTCGCGCCGCCCTCAGGCCGGCCCCGGGTCGTGGTCGAGGCGCGCGACACGGTGCACGGCTGGAGCGAGGACCGCCTGGTGATCGATCTCGCCCTCCCGACCGGCCCTCGCTGGCAGCTGCTGGACGGCCGCTGAGCCGCGGAGCCCCCGTGTTCGAGCGCATCCCATTCGCGGGCAACGCCATCGATCGTCTCGACGGCCTGCGCGACGATCCGGCCGCGCTCGGGGCGCTGCGCGACGACCCCGGCAGCCTCTTCCTCCCCTTCCGCGACCTGAAGGCGTGGATCCGCGTCGGGCGCACGCCGCGCCTCGGCTGGCTGCCGCGTACCCGGCTGACGCAGACGGACGGCGAACCGTTGCTGCTCGGTCGCCTGCAGGGCGCGGCCCGCTTCGCCGTCGCGCTCGACGCTCCGCCGGGCGACGACGGGGGCAAGTTCATCGACGCGCGCTCGATCGCCGCCGACCTCTCCCCCGCCGAATCGGGCCTGCTCGCCCAGGCGCGCTCGCTGCTCGCCTGGCATGCCGCGCACCGCTTCTGCGCCGCGTGCGGCGTCCGCACCCGGGCGGCCCGAGGCGGCATGCAGCGCGACTGTCCCGCGTGCGAAGCCCGCCACTACCCGCGCAACGACCCCGTGGTGATCATGCTGGTCACGCGCGGCGACGCCTGCCTGCTCGGCCGTCAGCACCGCTACGTGGAGGATTTCTGGTCCTGCCTCGCCGGCTTCGTCGAACCGGGCGAGACGCTGGAAGGGGCCGTGCGGCGCGAGGTGCTCGAGGAGGCCGGCGTCGAGGTCGGCGCGGTGCGCTACGTCGGCAGCCAGCCGTGGCCCTTCCCCGCCTCGCTGATGCTCGGCTGCCATGCCGAGGCGACCAGCGAGACCCTCGCGATCGACCGCCGCGAACTGGTCGAGGCGCGCTGGTTCCCCCGCGACGAGGTCGCCGCGATGCTGGCCAACTGCGAGGCCGAGGCGGGACCGCGCCTGCCGCGAGGCTACGCCATCGCCCACCACCTGGTCCGCCACTGGCTCGAGGCAACCGCCGGGTCGTGACCGGGGATTCGGCGCCTCACGCTTCCGCGCCGTAGCTCGCCACCTCGACGAGATTGGCGTCGGGGTCGCGGAAGTAGAACGACGCGATCGGCCCGGTTGCGCCGGTCCTCGGCACCGGGCCCTCGAGGATCGCCACCCCCTCGGCACGGACGTGCACCAGGGCCGCTTCGAGCGGCCCCTCGACGATGAAGCAGAGGTCCGCCGACCCCGGCGTCGGTCGCGCCGCCTTGGGCTCGAACTCCCGTCCCGCCGGGTGCAGGTTGATCTTCTGGCGGCCGAAGCACAGCGCGAGACGTCCGCCGGCGAACGTCTCCCGGCGTAGGCCGAGCACGCGGGTGTAGAAATCGGCGCTCGCCTCCGGGTCGGAGACCGTCAGGACGAGATGGTCGAGGCGGTCGATCCGGGGCGGCCGGGTCACCTGTTCTTCGCCTTGGCCTGGCCCGGTGGCGTCTTGCTCTTTCCGGGCGGTGCCTTCACGGCCTCGCCGAGGTCTTCAACCGCGTGGGCGAGCGAGTCGAGCAACCGCTCGCCGGTGCTCGGTCCCGAGGGCGGCGTGGGCGGCGGCTTGGCCGGCTCGGGCTCGGGCTCGGGCCAAGCGGCCCGGGATTCGACCACGTCGCCTACGGGCGTGCCCGCCTGCGCCTTCCCGGCAGAGGTGGAGGCGGGAGACGGGCTCGTCGGCTCCGTGGCGCCGTTCCCTGCCGTCTCCGGCCCGGGATCGCCCGCCCCCGGCCAGAAGGCCCAGGCCAGACCCAGCGCGATGGCGAGGAGCAGCACCCCTCCCGCCGCCGCCAGCAACCGCGGCAGACCCTGGCGGGTGACGGCCGAGAGCGCGGGGCTGTCGTCGAAGCGGACACGGTAGACCCGCACCGGGTGGGCGATGTTCTTGACCCGGCGCTCGCCGAGGCTGTCGAACGGTCCCGGGTCCTGCGCCCGGACGTATTCGTACACCGCGCCCGACAGCGTCACGCCGCCGGGGTCGGCGAGCCCCTCGAGGCGGCTCGCGATATTGACCCCGTCGCCGTAGATGTCGTCGTCGGTGACGAGGACGTCGCCGACGTTGAGGCCGATGCGGAACACGATCGGCTCCGCCTCGTCGGCCTGCTGCCGGGCCGCCTGTTCGCGGATCGCCCGCGCCGCGCGCAACGCCGTGACCGCGCTGGGGAAGGTCGCGAGCACGCCGTCGCCCATCCTCTTGACCACCTGCCCCTCGTGCGCGGCGACCGAGGGGTCGATCACCTCACGCTCCAGCACCTTCAGCCGCGCCAGCGTGCCCTCCTCGTCGCCGTTCATCAGCCGCGAGTATCCGACGACGTCGGCGGCAAGGATCGCCTGGAGCCTGCGCGTCTGGCCTTCGTTCATCCGGTTGCAGTGACAGGTGGAAACGGAGGCGTCGAGTATCGCACAGCAGGCCGGCGGCGACCGCCACGCCTGCCGCAAAGAAGAAGCCGGGCACGTGGCCCGGCTTCCGCAACACCCTGGGAGAGAGAGGGACGGCTCAGGTGGCCCCAGCGGCCGCCAGCCGATCGGTGACGCGCTTGTCGGCTGCGTGCTCGTTGACCTCGAGTTCGCGGACCAGCCGCGTGACCACGTTGCTGCAGTGCCGGATCGACTCCTTGTCGATCACCTCGTGGTGGCCCGAGAGCAGGCGGATCCACAGGCGGCGGGCATGCAGGTAGGTGGTGTAGGTCTTGAACGTGATCTTCTCCTTGCGGAGCAGTTCGAGCATCAGCGACCAGGTGTCGACGTCGACCGGCTCCTTGTACAGGCCGCCGATCTTGCGCGTGTTGACGCCGATCTTGTGGCAGCCCTCGACGGTCAGCGCCTCGAGTTGCAGGAACAGCAGCGCGAACTGGCGCAGGTCGTCGCTGCCGGCCATCAGCGTCCGGACCTTGCTCTCCTCGGAGGGTTCGCGGTCGCGATTGCGGTTCTGCAGCGACCAGAACAGGGCGAACACGCCCGACGAGACGAGGACCAGGGCCAGGATCTGGAGGAAGATTGGGTTGCTCATATCGGGTACCCCCGCTTTTTACGCAATCAAGATGGAGCAACGGCACCGCGGTGGCTATTGTCCCGAGGTACAAACAGCGGGAGAGGCGTTCTCACGCCGCGCATCGCGCGACGCCAACATGCTGTTTTCTTTGCCCCCTATGCGGCGCACAGTCCCTTTCCGCGCGCCACGGCATCAATCTACTGCGCCGTTTCGGGTAAAGGCAAGTTCGCAACGCATGATTCCGACGTAAGCCGGCGACGGGTCCCCCTGTAGGCCACGGCCTACACGGCGTCTGGGACGACCGCGGTCGCCTCGATCTCCAGCCGGGCGCCGGTCTCCACGAGGCCGGCGACCTGGACCAGGCTCATCGCCGGGTAACGCTCGCCGATCACCTCCCGGTAGGCCGCGCCGAGCTCGTGCGGCCGGTCGAGGTACTCCGCCTTGTCGACCACGTACCAGGTCATCCGCACCAGGTGCTCCGGACCCGCGCCGGCCTCGGCGAGCACCGCGACGATGTTGGCCAGCGCCTGGCGGGCCTGGGCGACGAAATCGTCGCTCTCGAACCGCTCCTCGGTGTTCCAGCCGACCTGGCCGGCGACGTAGACCTGGCGGCCGCGGGCGGCCACGCCGTTCGCGTACCCCTTGGGCCGGGGCCAACCCGGCGGTTGCAGGATCTCGTGCATCTTCTCGCTCCTCGATCTGGTTTCGTTGCTCGTGACCCGGACCGGGTCGTGGTCAGTCCCGCTTCCGCTCGCGCTCGCGCTCGCGCAGCTTGAACCGCTGCACCTTGCCGGTGCCGGTGCGGGGCAGCGCATCGATGAACTCCACCGCCCGCGGGTACTTGTACGGGGCGATCGTCCGCTTGACGTAGTCCTGCAGCTCCGCGACCAGCGCCGCGTCGGCGTGCGCCGGGTCGCGCGGGACCACGAACGCCTTGACGATCTCGCCGCGCTCGGCGTGCGGCGAGCCGACCACCGCGCAGTCGGCCACCGCCTCGTGGCCGAGCAGCGCCGCTTCCACCTCCGGACCGGCGATGTTGTAGCCCGCCGAGACGATCATGTCGTCGGAGCGCGCCTGGAACCAGAAGTAGCCGTCCTCGTCCTGGAGGTAGGTGTCGCCGGTGACGTTCCAGCCGTCGGCCACGTAGTCGGTCTGGCGCGGGTCGTCGAGGTAGCGGCATCCGGTCGGGCCGCGCACCGCGAGCCGCCCGACCGTGCCGTGCGGGACCGGGGCGCCGTCGGCGTCGATCACCCGCGCCTCGTAACCGGGCACCGGCAGCCCGGTGGACCCGGGACGGATGGCGTCGCCGACCGCGGAGATGAAGATGTGCAGCATCTCGGTCGAGCCGATGCCGTCGACGATGCGCAGGCCGGTCTTCTCGAACCACGCGTCCGAGGTTGGCCGGGGCAGCGTCTCGCCGGCGGAGACGCACTGCCGGAGGCTGGCGACGTCGCCCTCCTCGAGCCGGTCGAGCAGGGCCCGGTACGCGGTCGGCGAGGTGAACAGGATCGTCGGCCGGAAGCGGCGCACGGCATCGAGCAGGTCGGGCGGCGCGACCTTCTCGACCAGCGCGGTGGCCGCGCGGGCCCGCATCGGGAACAGCGTCAGCCCACCGAGGCCGAACGTGAAGGCCAGCGGCGGGCTGCCCAGGAAGAGGTCGTCCGGGCCCGGGCGCAGGAGCTGCCGGGAAAAGGTGTCGCAGACCGCCAGCACGTCGCGGTGGAAATGCACCGTGCCCTTCGGCTGGCCGGTAGTGCCGGAGGTGAAGGCGATCAGGCAGACGTCGTCGGCCGCGGTGTAGACGGCGTCGAACCCCGCCGGGTGGCGCGCCATCAGCCGCTCGAGTTCGCCGCCGTTGAAATCAACCACCCGCTCCAGCACCGGCTGCGCGGCCCGGGCCCGCTCCAGCTCGTCGATTAGCCGCCGGTCGCAGAGCGCGAGGCGCACCCGCGCCTTGTCGATGATCTTCTCCAGCTCCGGTCCGCGCAGCAGCGGCATGGTGGCCACCGCGATGCCGCCCGCCTTCACCACGCCGAACCAGCAGGCGACCATCCACGGGTTGTTGGGCGCACGCAGCAGCACGCGCTCGCCCGGCACCATGCCGAGGTCTCCGACCAGCACGCGGGCGATCCGGTCGGCGTGCGCCTGCAGCTCGCGGTAGGACCACTCGAGGTCCGGCGAGCGCAGCACGACGCGGTCGCCGTCGCCCTCCTCGACCGCGCGGTCGAGCAGCTCGACGGCGCAGTTCAGGCGCGGCGGGTAGCCGAGCGACTCGAGGTTGACGAAGTCGGGCCACTGCGCGCGCGGCGGCAGGTGGTCTCGGGCGAAGGTGTCGACGTGCGCGGTGTAGTCGGTCATCGTCATCTCTCCCCGGTTTGCGCGGCCCCCGCCAGCCACGACTTCAACAGGTCTCGGGCGACGATCTCGCGCTGCACCTCCGAGGCCCCCTCGTAGATACGCAGCGCCCGGATCTCGCGGTAGAGCGCCTCGACCGGCACCCCGGACAGGACGCCGAGGCCTCCGTGCAGCTGCACCGCGGCGTCGATCACCCGCTGCGCCGCCTCGGTGGCGTGCAGCTTGGCCAGCGCCGCCTCACGGGTAACCCGGTCGGCGACCCGGTCGCGTGTCCAGGCGGCGCGGTAGACGAGCAGCGCGCTGCTGTCGATCTCGCGCGCCATCTCGGCCAGCGCGGCGCGGGTCACCGCCATCTCGGCCATCGGCGCGCCGTACAGGCGGCGCGTGGTGACCCGGCCGAGCGACTCGTCGAGGGCGCGGCGGGCGAAACCGAGCGCGGCGGCGCCGACCGTGGTGCGGAAGACGTCGAGCGTCGCCATGGCGATCCGGAAACCCTCGCCTGGGGCGCCGAGACGCCGGTCACCCGGGACGCGGCAGCCGGCGAAGCGCAGCGTCGCCAGCGGGTGCGGGGCGATGGTCTCGAGGCGCTCGGCGACCTCCAGTCCCGGCGCGTCGGCGTCGACGACGAAGGCGCTCAGGCCACGCGCCCCGGGCGCCTCGCCGGTGCGCGCGAAGACCACGTAGAAGTCGGCGATGCCGCCGTTGGAGATCCAGGTCTTGGTGCCGTCGAGCACGTAGCCGTCGCCGTCGGCGGTCGCGGTGGTGGCGAGCGAGGCGACGTCGGAGCCGGCCTCGGGCTCGGAGAGCGCGAACGCGGCGAGCAGGCGCCCGTCCCGCACCCCGGGCAGCCAGGCGGCCTTCTGTTCCGCCGTGCCGAACAGGCTGATCGGGCCGCTGCCTAGCCCCTGCATCGAGATCGCCAGGTCGGCGAGACCGTCGTGGTAGGCCAGCGTCTCGCGGAGCAGGCAGAGGGTGCGCACGTCGAGCCGGCCGTCGTCGGCGACGCAGTGCGCCAGCCAGCCGGCGGCGCCGAGCCGCGCGACCGTGGCCCGGGCCGCGGCGTCGACGTCGTCGTGGAGGTGGGCGCGCGGCGCGACCTCGCGCGCGGCCCACGCGGCGATCTCCCCGGCGAGCGCCCGGTGGCTGTCATCGAAGAACGGCCAGGCGAGGTGGTCGGGTGCCGCCATCAGTCGCCCTCGAACTCCGGTTTCCGCTTCGCGACGAAGGCGTGGTAGGCGCGCTCGAAGTCGGCGGTCTGCATGCAGATCGCCTGCGCCTGGGCCTCCGCCTCGATCGCCTGGTCGAGACCCATGTTCCACTCCTGGTTGAGCATGTTCTTGGTCATGGCGTGGGCGAAGTTCGGCCCCCGGGCCAGTTCGCCGGCCAGCCCCCGCGCCTCGTCGCGCAGCGCGTCGGCGGCGACGAGGCGGTTGAAGAACCCCCAGCGCTCGCCCTCCTCGGCGCGCATCGTGCGCCCGGTGAACAGCAGCTCGGCGGCCCGCCCCTGGCCGACGAGGCGCGGCAGCATCGCGCAGGCGCCCATGTCGCACCCGGCCAGGCCGACCCGCGTGAACAGGAACGCCACCTTCGCCTCCGGCGTGCCGAGACGCAGGTCGCTGGCCATCGCCAGGATCGCGCCCGCCCCGACGCAGATGCCGTCGACCGCGGCGATCACCGGCTGCGGGCAGCCGCGCATCGCCTTGACCACGTCGCCGGTCAGCCTCGTGAAGGCGAGCAGCCCCTTCATGTCCATCCCGGTCAGCGGGCCGATGATCTCGTGCACGTCGCCGCCGGAGCAGAAGTTGCCGCCGGCACCGGTCAGCACCACCGCGCGCACGTCGTCGGCGCCGGCCAGCGCGCGGAAGGTGTCACGCAGCTCGGCGTAGGAGTCGAAGGTCAGCGGGTTCTTGCGCTCCGGGCGGTCGAGGACGATCTCCGCGACGCCGTCGGCGAAACGCCAGTCGAAGTGGTCCGGCGCGAAGTTCTCGGGGTTCATGTCGCCTCCCTCGTGGTGACCTGCGCGCGCAGGTGCTGCTTGGTGCGCTCGAGCAGGCGGACGAGCCGGTCGGCATCGTCGAGTTCGCCGAGCAGCGCGTCGACCCACCCCTCGTGGGCCGCGGCCATGGCGGCGAAGCGGCGGCGCCCGTGCGGCGTGAGCGCGATGTAGTGGACCCGGCGGTCCTCGGTCGACGGCGTGCGCTGCACCAGACCGACGCGCTCGAGGCGGTCGATGACGCCGGTCACGTTGCCGTTGCTGACCATCAGGCGGCGCGACAGCGCGGACATCGTCTGCGGCGCCCCGGCGGCGTCGAGCTCGGCGAGGACGTCGAACTGCGGCAGCGTCACCCGGAAAGTGTCGCGCAGCCGGGTGCGCACGTGCTGCTCGATCAGCGTGCTGCAGCCGAGCAGCCGCAGCCAGAGGCGCAGCGACCGCTTGCCGGTAACCGACGGCTTGCCCGCGGCCCGCTTCACGGCACCTCCCCCCCGGCGACCGCGATCGCCTGGCCGGTGACCGCGCCGCTCGCCTCGTCGCAGAGCCAGGCGACCGCGGCGGCGACCTCGGCCGGTTCGACCAGCCGGCCCTGGGGGTTGCCGCGCAGCAGTTCGGCGCGCGCCTCGTCGAGGTCGCGCCCGGTCTTGTCGCGGATCGTCTCCAGCGTCCGGCGCGTCATTTCGGTGTCGGCGTAGCCGGGGCAGACGGCGTTGACGGTGATCCCCTGGCGCGCCGTCTCCAGCGCCAGCGCCCGGGTCAGCCCGACCACCGCGTGCTTGGCGGCGCAGTAGGCGCTGACGTAGGCGTAGCCCTTGAGCCCGGCGGTGCTGGCGACGTTGACGATGCGCCCCCAGCCGGCCTCGCGCATGCCGCCCAGCACCGCCTGGCTGCAGAGCAGCGTGCCGCGCAGGTTGACCGCCATCAGGCGCTCGAGCAGGTCGACGCCGGTGCGCTCGAACGGCGCGCTTTCGGCCGCCCCGGCGTTGTTGACCAGGACCTCGACCGGGCCGCCCTCGGCCACGGTGCGGACGAAGGCGTCGCGCACCGCGTCCGGGTCGGTGACGTCGACGGCCACCGTCTGCAGCGCGCCGAGTTCGGACTGCGCGGCCGCCAGCGCCACCTCGTCGCGGCCCATCAGCGTGACGTGCATGCCCGCCGCGACCAGCCGCCCGGCGATGGCCGCGCCGAGGCCGCGGCTGCCGCCGGTGACGACGGCGTGACGCGCCGGGGTCGGCGCCGGTCCGGACCGCTTCGCGGCCCGGTCAGACATGGAGGGCCATCTCCGCGGCGCGCTGCAGGTTGCGCTCGAGTTGCTCCTTGCCGGACAGGTACTGCACCGGCCAGGGCTGCTCGGCGTAGCCCTGCTGGGCGGCGGCGCGCAGCGTCCAGTAGGGGTCGGCGAGGTGCGGGCGCGCCAGGCAGCAGAGGTCGGCGCGCCCTGCGGCGAGGATCGAGTTGACGTGGTCGACCTCGAAGATGTTGCCGACCGCCATGGTCGCGATGCCCGCCTCGTTGCGGATGCGGTCGGCGAACGGCGTCTGGAACATCCGGCCGTAGACGGGGCGGGCGTCGGGGCTGGTCTGCCCGGCCGAGACGTCGATGACGTCGGCGCCGGCCCCGGCGAACGCGCGGGCGATGGCGACTGCGTCGTCCGGGGAGATCCCGCGCCGCTCGGGAGGCACCTCCTCGCCCCCCGGCATCCAGTCGGTGGCGGAGACGCGCACCGACATCGGCTTGTGCTCCGGCCAGGCGGCGCGCATCGCCCGGAACACCTCCAGCGGGAAACGCAGCCGGTTCTCCAGGCTGCCGCCGTAGGCGTCGTCGCGCCGGTTGGTCAGCGGCGTGATGAACGCCGAGAGCAGGTAGCCGTGGGCGGCGTGCAGCTCGACGAGGTCGAAGCCGGCCGCCTCGGCCATCCGCGTGGCGCGCACGAACGCGTCGCGCACGCGGTCCATGTCGGCGCGGTCCATCGCCCTGGGCACCCGGTTGCGCGGCGACCACGGGATCGCCGACGGGGCCAGCAGCTCCCAGCCGCCCTCGGGAAGCGGGGCGTCCATCTCCTCCCAGCCGAGCTGCGTGGCGCCCTTGGGACCGGCGTGGCCGAGCTGGATCCCGATCCTCGCCTCGCTGTGGCCGTGGACGAAGTCGACGATGCGCCGCCAGGCCGCGACGTGCGCCTCGCGGTACATGCCGGCGCAGCCCGGCGTGATCCGCCCGTCGCGCTCGACGTCGGTCATCTCGGTCATCACCAGCCCCGCGCCGCCCTGGGCGCGGGCGCCGTAGTGGACGAGGTGGAAGTCGTTCGGCAGGCCGTCCTCGGCGCTGTACATCGACATGGGCGAGACGACCACCCGGTTGCGCAGGGTCATGTCGCGCAGCCGGAACGGCGTGAACATCGGCGGCACCGACGCGGCGGTCGATGACCCACTCGCGGCGCGCCCCGCGTACCACCGCTCGACACCCTCCAGCCACGCCCGGTCGCGCAGGCGCAGGTTCTCGTGACTGACCCGCTGGCTGCGCGTCAGCAGCGCGTAGGCGAACTGCTCTGGCGCGAAGTGGACGTAGCGCGGCACGTTCTCGAACCACTCCATCGAGTTGCGCGCCGCGCTCTGCAGCTTCAGCACCTCCAGGCGGCGGGCCTCCTGGTAGCCGGCGAGCGCCTGCCCGAGCGACCCGCCGTCGTGCAGCCGGGTGGCCAGATCGATGGCGTCCTCGAACGCGAGCTTGGTGCCCGAGCCGATCGAGAAGTGCGCGGTGTGCGCCGCGTCGCCCATCAGCACCAGGTTGCCGAGGTGGTAGCGGGCGCAGTTGATGCGCCGGAAGTTGAGCCAGGCCGAGCCGCGCAGGTGGCGCGCGTTGCTCATCAGCGCGTGGCCGTGGAGGTGCTCCGCGAACAGCCGCTCGCACGCGGCGATGGTCTCGTCGGTGGTCATCCGATCGAAGCCGAGCCCGCGCCAGGTCGGCTCCTGGCACTCGACGATGAAGGTCGAGGTGTCGGCGTCGAAGCGGTAGGCGTGCACCCAGACCCAGCCGTGCTCGGTCTCGGTGAAGATGAAGGTGAAAGCGTCGAAGCGGCGACGCGTGCCGAGCCAGATGTAGCGGTTGGGACGCACGTCGACGTCAGGAGCGAAGTGGTCGGCGTGGGCGTCGCGCAAGCGGCTGTTGATGCCGTCGCAGGCGATCACCAGGTCGTGGCCGGCGTACTCGGCCTCGCTCGCGAACTCGGTCTCGAAGCGGAGCTCGACGCCCAGTTCGCGGCAGCGATCCTGGAGCAGCTGCAGCAGGCGGCGGCGCGCGATGCCGGCGAAGCCGTGGCCTCCCGAGGTGATGCAGCGGTCCTTGAAGTGGACGTCGATGTCGTCCCAGTGGGCGAACTCGGCGAGGATCGCCTCGGCGCTCGCCGGGTCGTTGGCGCGCAGGTTGTCCAGCGTCTGGTCGGAGAAGACCACGCCCCAGCCGAAGGTGTCGTCGGGCCGGTTGCGCTCGACCACGACCACCTCGTGGTCCGGATTGCGCACCTTCATCGAGATGGCGAAGTAGAGGCCGGCGGGACCGCCGCCGAGGCAGGCGATCCTCATCGGGCCGGGAGGCCTGTCCGTAACCATGCGTCCAATCTAGCCTGCCGAAATAATAGTTTCAACCTAAAATATTTAACCTGTAAATTGTTGCGCGGCAACATGGCGGACGCATCACGCGGTCTTCGGTCAATCGGATGAGGAACGCGCCTGACGCGTCCGGGAGGGAGGTGAGGGCCCCTGCTAGGCCGCGCTCGGCTTCGGCCTGCGCTCGAGGGTCACCAGCACCTCGCCGAGCTGTGCCCCCTGCTCGTCGGCGAGCGCCGCCTCGCGCAGGCGCGCGACCGTCTCCGCGGCCCCGGGCTGGCCGACCAGCCCCTGCGCGTGGTGCAGGATCCGCTCGTAGGCGCCCTCGCCGCGTGCGTGGGTCTCCCCGTAGCCCCTGACCAGCGCCTGGCAGCGCGCCAGTTCCACGGCCAGCGCGGGATCGGCCGGGGCGACCTCGGCCAGCCGCGCGAGCCACGCCTCGATGGCGGCCTGTTCGCGGACGTAGCGCGGGGTGTCGCGCCGCCAGCGCCTGCCGCGGGCGAGCAGCGAGAGCTGCAGGTAGCCGGCGACCGTGTGCGTGGCGATGCACCGCCCGCGGCCGACGAAGCGTCCCGCCAGCGCGCGCAGCCACGGCCACTCGAGCACCCGGCGGCCCCAGGGCTCGGGCAGGCTGTCGCTCAGCTCCTCGAGGCGGGGGTGCAGGTACTCGGTGACGCGCAGCACCTCGCCCGGCGCGGCGCCGACCTCGTCGCGGATCCGCGCCATCCGCTCCGGCCGCCGCTTGAGGTCGGCGACGCGGAAGGTGTCCTCGAAGGCCATCCAGACCGCCAGGTGGCGGGCCACCTCGCGGGCCAGCGGGGCGTCGGCGGCGTCGTACCCGACGAACGGCTCCAGCCGCTGCAGGTAGAGCGCGGCGTACGCCTCGTCCTGGTAGTCGAGCAGCCGCGCGACCCCCAGCGTGACGACGCTGCGCAGCGGCTCCGCGTAGCCGACGGCGACCTGCTCACGCAGCCCACGCGGCAGCTCCACCTCCTCGGCGGACCGCACGGCGCGCGTCGCCACGCCGCCCTCGCCCCGCGCCCGGGCGTGGCCCGCGGCGAAGGCGGCGAGGCTCGCGTCGACGCCCTTGCCCGCGTGCCGTATCGCCGCCTCGTAGGCGTCGCGCTCGAACGGCAGCGCCCCGCTGCCGGCCAGCACGCCGAGCAGCACCGCGCTGATGACGCTGCCGTGCTCGCGGGCCAGCGCCTCCATGTCGAAGGCGACCAGCTGCCGCGCGGCGCGCGCGGCGACGTCGAGCACCAGGTCGCTGTCCTTGCGCCCGTCGCCGAGCGCGCTCTTCTCCTCGATCGCGTAGTCGCGGTGGGTCGAGGCGATCAGCACGGTGCGGTCCGGCGTCACCAGCCCGCGCTGGACGGCCCGCCCGGCCTCCATCAGCTCGGCCGCGATGCAGATGTCGACGTCCCCCGGCACCGGCACCAGGCCGAGCACCGGCCGTCGCCCGCCCTCACCGGGGGGGCAGAGCGCCAGGTTGTAGACGGTCGCGCCGGTGCGCTGCGCGACGCCGGGCACCGAGGTGGTCTGCACGGTCCAGCCGGCCGCCTCGGCGACCTGCAGGATCCAGTCGGAGAGCACGCCGCCGCCC
>JAWVZO010000063.1:0-12642 GCA_033722135.1 Gammaproteobacteria bacterium
ACGTCTATCCCGACGCCTCGCTTCGGGTGACCGAACGGATCACGGTGCGCGCCGAGGGTCGGGCGATCAGGCGCGGTATCTACCGCGACTTCCCGACCGAGATGACCGACCGGCGCGGCGACCGTCACCGCGTCACGTTCGAGGTCCTCGATGTGCTACGCGACGGGCAGCCGGAGGCGTGGCACACCCAGGCGATCGACGGCGGTACGCGCGTCTACATCGGGCGGAAGGACCGCCCGGTGGCGCATGGCGAACACAGCTACACGCTGGTCTACCGCAGCGACCGCCAGCTGCGCTACTTCGACACCCACGACGAGCTCTACTGGAACGTCACCGGCAACGACTGGGCCTTCCCTATCGACCGGGCCGCGGCCGAGGTGCGTCTCCCCGACGACATCCCCGACCACGCGCTGCAGGTCGACGCCTACAGCGGCGCACGCGGCGCGCGGGGGCGCGATTGGCAGAGCTGGATCGACGGCGACGGCGACGTCCGCTTCGAGACGACCGCGTCCCTGCCGGTCGGCCACGGCCTGACCATCGCCGTCGGCTGGCCCAAGGGGCACGTCCACGAACCCTCCACCGGCGAACGGCTCGGCCACCTGCTTCTCGACAACCTCGGTCTCCTCGCCGGCGGCCTCGGGGGCCTGGTCGTCCTGGCCTGGTACCTCTTCGCCTGGCGCGCGGTCGGCCGCGATCCCGGGAAAAGCGTGATCTACCCGCGCTACGAGCCACCGGGGAACTATTCGCCGGCCTCGCTGCGCTTCGTCCGCCGGATGGATTACGACCCCAAGGCGTTCACCACCGCGCTGGTCAACCTCGCGGTGAAGGGCCACGTCACCATCGCCCAGGAGGGCCGGAAGTACACGGTCAGCCGCACCGACGTGCAGGGCGAGCCGCTCGCGCCCGGCGAGGGGATCCTGCTCAAGGGCCTGCTCGGCGGCCACCGGAGCATCGACCTCGAGCGCGGCCACCGCACCCGGATCCGCGCCGCGCTCAAGGCCCACGAGGCCTCGCTGCGCGGCGACTACGAGAAACGCTACTTCGTCACCAACAGGGTGTGGCTCTGGCCCGGCTGGCTGCTCAGCCTGTTCACCTTCGTCGTGGCGTTCCTGCTCGCGCCCGGCGAGGAGGCGCTGTTCATCGGCCTGTTCATGAGCGTGTGGCTGACCGGTTGGTCGGCCGGCACATATGGGTTGCTCGCCAACGTCGTCGGCCTCGCGCGCCGCGCCGACGACCTGCTCGACTACCTGCTGGTGCTCCCGGTGCTGCTCTTCTCGCTGCCGTTCGTCGCCGGCTGGCTGTTCGGGGTGTTCATGCTCGCGCAGGCGACCTCCTACAGCTACGTGGCGCTGATCGTCGCGATCGTCGCGCTGAACCTGGTCTTCCACCGCCTGATGAAGGCGCCGACCCGGGCCGGGCGCAAGCTGCTCGACGAGACCGAGGGTTTCCGTCTCTACCTCGAGGTGGCCGAGGGCGACGAACTGGCGCTCAGGAACCCGCCCGACAAGACGCCCGAGTTGTTCGAGCGCTACCTCCCGTACGCGATCGCGCTCGACGTCGAGGACCGCTGGGCCGAGCGCTTCGCGTCGGTGCTCGCCGCCGCGACCGCGGCCGACGGAGGCCGCTACCGGCCGCGCTGGTATCACGGGAGTCGCTTCAGCGCCGGGGATCCCGGGCGTTTCGTGAACGGGCTCGGCAGTTCGCTGGGCAGCGCGGTCGCCTCGTCGAGTTCGAGCTCGAGCGGGGTCGGTGGCGGAGGGTCGTCCGGGGGCGGCGGCGGCGGCGGCGGGGGTGGCGGCTGGTGAGCTAGCAGCCGCCGGACGGCGTCATGTTGGTGCTGGCATCCACCCGCCCGGTCGCGGTGATGTCCAGATCCTTGGTCCAGCAGTTGTTGGCGATGGTGAAGGTCTTGACGCCCGAGGTGATGTCGTCGCCGTCGACCTCCTGGAAGTCCGCAGCGCCGTCGCGGGAGTAGATCACCCGGCCGACAGCGTCGCTCACGGTGACGCCAACAGCCTCGGCCTGGGCCGGCACGCGGCGGATCACCGTGTTCGTGGTCGGCTCGAGGACGATCCAACCCTCCTCCCAGGTGCCGGAGGTGCTGCAGCTGGTACTCGAGGTGATGCAGACGGTGATCGAACGCCCCTGGGTCACGGCCTCGGTACGGGCCAGCATCATCGAGCTGGTGATCGCCCCCGAGGTGTCCTTGATCTCCGACTTCTGGATGATCGTGCGCAGGTTCGGGATCGCCACCGTGGCGATGACCGCGAGCACGACGACGACGATCATCAGTTCGACGAGGGTGAAGCCGGAATGGGTGCGCCGCATGACTGCCCCGGGATGATGGACACCTGGGAACCTTATAGTGCCACTCGCCATGGCTGTCACGCAAAAGGACGTCCCGGCACGCCGGTTCCCTGACGAGCGGTCGTTCCAACCGGACGGGGGGCGCTCAGCCGAGCTCGAGCCTCAGTGAAAGATCGACGGCCCGGAGGTGCTTGGTCAACGCGCCCACGGAGACGAAATCGACGCCTGTGGCGGCGATCTCCGCGAGGGCCGGCAGGTCGACGTTGCCGGAGGCCTCCAGCTCGATCCGTCCGTCGGCCTCGGCCACCGCGCGGCGCATGTCGGCCAGGGCGAAATTGTCGAGCAGCACCCGTTCGGCCCCGGCCGCGATCGCCTCGCGGAGTTCACCGAGGGTCTCGACCTCGACCTCCACGGGCGCGTCCGGGTCCCGGGCCCGCGCGGCATCCACCGCGGCCATGATCCCGCCGCAGGCGGCGATGTGGTTCTCCTTGACCAGGAAGGCGTCGTAGAGGCCCATGCGGTGATTCTGGCCGCCGCCGACCCGTACGGCGTACTTCTGCGCGCAACGCAGCCCCGGCACGGTCTTGCGCGTGTCGAGCAGGCGCGTGCCGGTGCCTTCGAGGACGGCCGCGTAACGGTGGGTGGCCGTCGCGGTCCCCGAGAGCAGCTGCAGGAAATTGAGCGCGGTGCGCTCCCCGGTCAGGACCGGGCGCGCGGGACCGTCGAGGCGGCAGACGACCGTGCCGTCGTCCATCGTGTCGCCCTCGGCCACGGCCCACGACACCTGCACGCCGGGGTCGAGCGCCGCGAAGACGGCATCGAACCAGGCACGGCCGCAGAGCACGGCCGCCTCGCGCGCCGTGACCGTGGCCCGGGCCGTCGCCCCTTCCGGGACCAGGGCCGCGGTCAGGTCGCCGTCGCCGACGTCCTCCGCCAGGGCGCGCGCGACGTCCGCCGCGACGGTCTCCGGGTCGGGAGGCGTCACGCTCACTCGCTGACCCCGAGCAGCTCGACCTCGAACACCAGCGTCGCGTCGGGCGGGATCACGCCGCCCGCGCCGCGCGATCCGTAACCCAGCCCGCTCGGGATGATCAGCCTGCGCCGGCCGCCGACGCGCATGCCGGTGACCCCCTCGTCCCAACCCCTGATGACCATGCCGACGCCGAGCGGGAAGGTAAAGGATTCGCCGCGCTCGACGCTGCTGTCGAACTTCGTTCCGTTCTCAAGCCAGCCGGTGTAGTGGACCTCGACGGTCTGGCCCGGCCCGGTCGCCTCGACGCCGTCGCCGACGGCGAGATCCTCGTAGCGCAGGCCGGACGGGGTAGTGGTTTCGGACATGGTCGGCTCCCGTGTTGCGGACGGCCATTGTAGGCCGGACTCCGATCCGACTGAATCGGTGGGCGAAGTCGCCGTTGTCGGGCTGAAGCATGACTTGCGGGAGCCCGCCGTTGTGGGTCGGACTTCAGGCCGACTGATTTGGGGAGGAGAGGCTCGTGGATGTCGGGCTGAAGCCCGACCTACGGGAAGCAGCTTTTGTGGATCGGAAGCCCGCTGTTGTGGGTCGGACTCCAGGCCGACCCACGGGAAATGGCGTCAGCGCCGCTTGCCGCGCTTGCCCTTGCGCGCGCCCTTCCCTTTCTCCTTCTCCTTGCGCTTGTCGCCGGCCTTCTTCTCCCGCTTCTTCTCCTTGGCGGCCGTGCCGCTGCGCGACCGCCGTGTGGCGGTGCGTCCGCCCCGCCCTTTCCCGTCATCGCCGTCGGCATCGAGCAGTTCGAAGTCGATCTTGCGCTCGTCGAGGTTGACCGCCACCAGCTTGACCCGCACCGGGGTGCCGAGGGTGAAACGGCGCCCGCTGCGCTCGCCTTCTAGCCTGTGGTGGGCCGGGTCGAAGCGGTAGTAGTCCCCGGGCAGCGCGGTGACATGGACCAGGCCCTCGACGTGGATTCCCTCGAGCTCGACGAACAGGCCGAATGAGGTCACCGCGCTGACCAGGCCGTCGAACGACTCGCCGACCCGGTCGAGCATGTACTCGCACTTCAGCCAGGCGACCGCGTCGCGCGTCGCCTCGTCGGCGCGCCGCTCGGTCATCGAGCAGTGCGCGCCGGCGTCGACCAGGCGGACGTGGTCGTAGGGAAAGGTCTCTGGCCCGCCGCCGGCGAGTCGGTGGACGATCGCGCGGTGCACCAGCAGGTCGGGGTAGCGCCGGATCGGCGAGGTGAAGTGGGCGTAGGCGTCGAGCGCGAGACCGAAGTGGCCGTTGTTGTCCGGCAGGTAGACCGCCTGTTTCAGCGAACGCAGCAGCACGGTCTGGATCAGCTCCGCGTCGGGACGGTCGGCGACGGTCTCGAGCAGCCGCGCGAAATCGGCCGGTTGCGGGTTCTCCCCGCCGCCGAGCCCGAGGCCGAGGGCGCCGAGGAAGGTGTGCAGGTTGGCCAGCTTCTCGACGTCCGGACCGCCGTGGACCCGGTAGAGCTGCGGCATCCGGTGCCGCTTGAGGTAGCGGGCCGCGGCGATGTTGGCGGCGATCATGCACTCCTCGATCAACCGGTGGGCGTCGTTGCGCTCGACCGGGACGATCCGCTCGATCTTGCGGCCGGGACCGAACTCGATGCGCGTCTCGACGGTCTCGAAATCGATCGCGCCGCGCCGCCGCCGCTGGGACGCGAGCGCGCGGTAGACGTCGGCGAGCGCCTGCAGCGAATCCCAGTACGGGGCCTCGTGCTGCGCCTTGCCCGCCTTGCCCTCCCAGAGCCAGCCGTAGACGGTGTCGTAGGTGAGCCGGGCTGCCGAACGCATCACGCCGCGCTGGAACTTCGCCCGCCCGATCTTGCCGTCGTGGCCGATCAGCATCTCGCAGACGACGCAGAGCCGGTCGACCTCAGGGTTCAGGGAACAGAGGCCGTTGGAGAGCGCCTCGGGCAGCATCGGCACCACGCGGCCCGGGAAGTAGACCGAGTTGCCGCGCTGGAACGCCTCGTCGTCGAGCGCGCTTCCGGGAACCACGTAGGCCGAGACGTCGGCGATGGCGACCCGCAACCGCCAGCCGCTTTCGGTCGGCTCGGCGTGGACCGCGTCGTCGAAGTCGCGCGCGTCGGCGCCGTCGATGGTGACCAGCGGAATCCCGGTCAGGTCGACGCGATCGGCCTTGGCCATCGCCGGGACCGTGTCGGGCAGCGCATCGGCCTCGGCCAGGACCGCCTCCGGCCACGCCACGGGAAGCTCATGGGCGCGGATCGCGACGTCGATCTCCATGCCCGGCGCCATGTGGTCGCCGAGCACCTCGACGATGCGGCCGACGGCCGGCTGGCGCTTCTGGGGGTAGCTGGTCAGTTCCACGACCACCATCTGCCCCGGGGCGGCCTCGCCACGGTCGGGTTCGTTGACCAGCACGTCCTGCGGCAGGCGTTTGTCGTCGGGGTGCACCCAGGCGAGGCGATCCTCGACGAAGAAGCGTCCGACCACGCGCCGGTGCTGGCGCTCGAGCACCTCGACCAGCGTGCCCTCGCGGCGGCCCCGCGCATCCACACCGACGACGCTCGCCAGGATGCGGTCGCCGTGCATCAGGGTGCGCATCTGGCGCGGCGGCAGGAACAGGTCGTCGCTGCCGTCCTCGGGCAGCAGGAAGCCGAACCCGTTGGGGTGCGCGCTGACCCGGCCGCGCACCAGGTTCATCCGCTCGGTGAGCCCGTAGGCGCCGCGCCGATCACGCACCAGCTGCCCGTCGCGCTCCATCGCGCCGAGACGGTGATCGAGGCCCTCGCGCTCGTCGGCGTCGAGTTCGAGCAGGCGGGTCAGCGCGGCCGGGGAGAGCGGTCGGCTGAACTCGGCGAGCAGGTCGAGCAGGAATTGCCGGCTGGGTACCGGCTGACCGTACCTGCGGGCCTCGCGCGCGGCGTTCGGGTCTTGCTCGCGCCAACCCGCGGCACGGGCCATCACGGACGGATCCACGGTGGGATCGGGTTCTTTCTTCGCCATCTTGGGGAGGCTCTTTCTCGCGCTGTTGCGGGCCCTGGCACCGAGATTGACAAGGCCAGGGGGTGTCGGCAAAATGCCGGCTCTTCGCCGTCGGGGGGTGCCCTCGGCGCGCCACGCCGAGGTGGCGGAATTGGTAGACGCGCTAGCTTCAGGTGCTAGTTGGGGAAACCCAGTGGAGGTTCAAGTCCTCTCCTCGGCACCATAACAGAACCCCTTGATTCGTCAAGGGGTTTTCTTTTTTGCGACGGGAAACGCAGCCGGCCCGCATCGATCGGCCAGCCGCCGCGCTCACCCGAACGGGTGGCGGAGCACGATGGTCTCGTCGCGGTCGGGCCCGGTGCTGATGATGTCGACCGGCACACCGGCGAGCGCCTCGATGCGCTCGAGGTAGCGGCGCGCGTTGTCGGGCAGTTCGTCGATGGAGCGGATGCCCGCGGTCGAGCCCGGCCAGCCCGGGAGCTCCTCGTAGACCGGCTCGCAGTGGGCCAGCCTCTCGGCGCCGGCCGGCAGGGCGGTCACCTCCTCGCCGGCGACGCGGTAGGCCGTGCACACCTTGACCGTCTCCAGCCCGTCGAGGACGTCGAGCTTGGTCATGCACAGGCCCGAGACGCTGTTGACCCGGACCGCGCGGCGCAGCGCGACCATGTCGAGCCAGCCGCAGCGGCGCGGACGGCCGGTGGTCGCACCGAACTCGTGGCCCACCTCGGCGAGGTGCCGGCCGACGCCGTCGAACAACTCGGTCGGGAACGGCCCGCCGCCGACGCGCGTGGCGTACGCCTTGACGATGCCGAGCACGTAGTCGAGCGCCCGAGGGCCGATGCCGGTGCCGCAGGCGGCGCCGCCGGTGGTCGTGTTCGACGAGGTGACGTAGGGGTAGGTGCCGTGATCGATGTCGAGCATCATCCCCTGTGCACCTTCGAACAGCAGGTTGTGGCCCGCGTCGAGCTCCTCGTAGAGCAGCTCGGTGGTGTCGGCGATCATCGGGCGCAACCGCTCGCCGTGGGCGAGCGCCTCGTCGAGCGTGGCCTGGAATTCGACCGGCTCGCTCTTGAAGTAGTGCTCGAGCGTGAAGTTGTGGTACTCGAGCAGGCCGCGCAACCGCTCGGCGAAGACGTCGGCATCGAGCAGCTCGCCGACCCGCAGGCCGCGCCGCGACACCTTGTCCTCGTAGGCCGGGCCGATGCCGCGCCCGGTGGTGCCGATCGCCTCGGCGCCGCGCGCCCGCTCGCGGGCCTGGTCGAGTGCGACGTGCACCGGCAGGATCAGCGGGGCGCTGGCGCTGATGCGCAGCCGCTCGCCGACCGGGAGGCCGCGTGCCTCGAGCATCTCGATCTCCTCGACCAGCGCCCCCGGCGCGACGACCACGCCGTTGCCGATCAGGCAGCGCACCCCATCGCGGAGGATGCCGCTCGGGATCAGGTGCAGCACGGTCTTCTCGCCGCCGATCACCAGCGTGTGGCCGGCGTTGTGCCCGCCCTGGAACCGGACCACGGCCTGCGCCTTCTCGGTCAGCAGGTCGACGACCTTGCCTTTCCCCTCGTCACCCCACTGGGTGCCGATCACGACGACATTCTTGCCCATCGTTCCTGTCCCGTCGTGGCCCGTCCGCGTTCGCAAAGCGGTCCGTGGCCTTCTTGTGTAGGTCGGGCTTCAACCCGACGCGAGTCGTGATGTCGGGCTGGAGCCCGACCTGCTGTCGGTGTATGCAGGTTGATAAGACGTGCCGCGTCGTTCTCACGCACCGTGGACGGCACGGACCTCCCAGTTGCCACCCTCCCGGACCAGTTCACGGTCACAGCCCATCTCGGCTGCACCCCCATTCTGCCCGGGTAGCGCGCGCACGACGCGTTCGCCGGCAGCGCGCAGCGCCCGGATCGTCTGGCAAAGGGCCGGGTCGCTGTCCGCCGGCGCAAAGATACCGGACTCCGTGGCCGCTGTCGCCTGCGTCCCTCCGAGCCTGGCGAGGGTGCGCAGATCGGCGCTGAACCCGGTCGCCGGGCGCGCGCGGCCGAAGCTGCCGCCGAGATCGTCGTAACGCCCGCCGCGTGCGACCGTCTCCCCGTGTCCGGGGAGCAGCGCGGCGAAGACCACGCCGGTGTGGTAGCGGTAGCCGCGCAGTTCGGCGAGGTCGAAGTGCAGGACGAGGTCGGGACGTTCGCGGCGCAGCGCCTCGGCGATGCCGGCCAGCGCGTCGAGGGCGGCATCGATCTCGTCCGAGATTCCGGCCAGCCGCTGCCGCGCGGCCTCGACGACCTCGTCGCCGCCGTTGAGGTCCACCAGCGCGAGGAGCGGCGTCGCGTGCGTCTCGGGGAGCCCCTCGAGCGCGCCCTCGAGTTCCGCGCGCGCCTTGCGCTGCAGGATCTCGAACAGTTCCGCCTCCCCCTCCTCGTCGAGCCCGGCGAGGGCCGCGAGCCTGCGGAAGATGCCGACGTGACCGAGATCGAGGTGTGCGCCGTGGATTCCGCACGCCTCGAGCGTCTCGAGCATCAGGGCGACGACCTCGGCATCGCTCTCGATGCCGGCGTGTCCGTAGAGCTCGGCACCGACCTGCAGCGGGCTGCGCGATCCTCCCGGTCCGTCGGGACGGGTGCGCAGTACGGTGCCGAGGTAGCAGAGCCGGGTCGGCGCGTCCTGGCGCAGCCGGTGCGCCTCGATGCGGGCCACCTGCGGGGTCATGTCGGCGCGCACGCCCATCAGGCGCCCGGTGAGCTGGTCGGTGAGCTTGAAGGTCTCGATGTCCAGGTCGGAGCCGCTGCCGACGCGCAGCGACTCGAGGTATTCGATGAACGGCGGCATCACCTGGGCGTACCCCCAGGTCGCGTAGAGGTCGAGCAGCCGGCGCCGCAGCGCCTCGAGCCGACGCGCCTCGCTCGGCAGGAGTTCCTCGATGCCCTCGGGCAGCAGCCAGCGCTCGGTGCGGGTCATGTCAATGCAGGAAGTAGGAGAGGAGGACGCCGGCCAGCATGCTGGTCAGGCCCGCGGCGCGCAACGCGCGGTCGTCGAGCTGGCCGACGGCCAGCAGGGTACGGCGCATGCCCGCAGGGTTCAGGAACGGCAGCACCCCCTCGATGACCAGCAGCAGCGCCAACGCATCTCCCAGTCGTTCCCACATGCCGTCCCCCAGGCGCAGTGGCCCGGCGCGGCCGGACCGGAAATGTCAGGCGCGCGACCCGTTCACTCGACCCCGCCCCGCGCGTCGCGGAAGTAGCGGAAGAAATCGGAGTCGGGCTCGAGGATGAGCATGTCGTTGCGGCTGGTGAAGACGTCGCGGTAGGCGTTCAGGCTCCGGTAGAAGGAGTAGAAATCCTCGTTGCGACCGAACGCCTGGGCGTAGATGTCGACGGCACGGGCGTCGCCCTCACCGCGCGTCTGCTCGGCATCGCGGGAGGCCTCGGCGACGATGACCGTGCGCTGGCGGTCGGCATCGGCGCGGATCCGCTCCGCTGCCTCCGCGCCGCGGGAACGGAAGTCGCGGGCCACGCGCTCGCGTTCGGCGGTCATGCGCCGGAACACCGAGTTGCTGACGTCGGGCGGCAGGTCGACGCGTTTGATGCGCACGTCGACGACCTCGATGCCGATCTCGTTGGCCAGCGGGTTGGCCGTCGCGGTCAGGATGTCCATGATCTGCGCGCGGTCGCCCGACACGGTCTCCTTGAGCGTGCGCTTGCCGAACTCGCTGCGCAGGCCGTCCTTGACGATCTGGTCGAGGCGCAGGTTGGCCTGGGCCACGTCGCCACGCACCGCGGTGTAGTAGCGGCCGACGTCCTTGATGCGCCACTTGACGAAGGAGTCGACGATGACGTTCTTCTTCTCGCTGGTCAGGAAGCGCTCGGGATCGACGTCGAGCGTCTGGATGCGGCCGTCGAACTTGCGCACGTTGTTGACGAACGGGAACTTGAAATGCAGCCCGGGCGTGTAGTCATTGCGCACGATCTCGCCGAGACGGAACAGGATCGCCCGCTCCCATTCCTTGACGGTAAACACCGAGAACGAGCCGAGGAACAGCGCCACGAGCGCCAGCCCGCCGACGAGGGTCTTGGTCCTGCTGCCCATCAACGCACCCCCCGGGTCCGCGAGTTGTCGCGCAGCGGACGCGGCGGCGGCGTCTGCGACGACTCCTGTTTCTGCCGATCGCGCTCTGCCGAGGTCCGGGTGTCGACATCCTCCTCGTCCCGGCCGCCGAGCAGCCTGTCGAGCGGGAGCACCATGAGGTTGTTGCCTCCGTCGACGTCGAGCATGACCTTGGTGCTGTTGCCGAGCACCGATTCGATCGCCTCGATGTAGAGGCGCTCACGGGTCACCTGGGGCGCCTTCTCGTACTCCTCGAGCACCTGGGTGAAGCGGCTGGCCTCACCCTCGGCGGTCGCGATCACGCGGTCGCGATAGGCCACCGACTCCTCGAGGATGCGGGCCGCCTCACCACGCGCCTTGGGGATGATCTCGTTGGCGTAGGCCTCGGCCTCGTTCTTGAGCCGCTGCTCGTCCTCGCGCGCCTTGATGGCGTCCTCGAACGCGGCCTGCACCTCCTCGGGGGGCTGGGCGTCGCGCAGGTTGACGTTGGTGACCACGATGCCGGTCTCGTAGAGATCGAGCGTCGTCTGGATCAGGTCCTTGGTCAGCGCGACGACCTCGCTGCGACCCTCGGTGAGCACGAAGTCCATCTTCTGCTTGCCGACCACCTCGCGGACCGCGCTCTCGGAAACCGAGAACAGCGTTTCGACCGGGTCGCGGACGTTGAACAGGAAGTCGCGTGCATCGCTCACCTGGTACTGCACGGCGAGCTGCAGGTCGACGATGTTCTCGTCCTCGGTCAGCATCAGCGACTCGCGCAGCACCGTGCCGCCACCGCCCTGACGGCCGCCGGAACGGTAGCCGATCTCGACGAAACGGCGGGCCTCGACGTCGACCACCTCGACCTCGTCGATGAAACGCGGACGCCAGTGCGGTCCCGGCTGGGTGGTTTCCAGGTACTTGCCGAAACGCAGCACCACCCCGCGCTTGCCCTCGTCGATGATGTAGATGCCGGAGAGCACCCAGACGGCGACCGCCACGACGAGCAGGAAGTTGATCCCGAAGCCGGAGAAGCGCCGCGGCACCTTGCCGCCACCACCTCCCCCGCCGTCGCTGCCGTTGCCGCGCGACGGCCGCGGCCCGCGGCCGCCGAACAGGCTGCCGAGCTTGTCCTGGAGATTGCGCACGATCTCGTCGAGATCGGGCGGTCCCTTCCCGTTGTTTCCGGAGCTCCAAGGATCGCGGTCCTTGTCGCCCCCCGGCTCATTCCAGGCCATGAATTACTCGCTTGGTGCGGCCAGCAGGCCGCGTGGAGGAGGCATTGTAGAGGGGGGCTGAGCCGCGTCGCAAGGAGGCACCTCAGTGTTCGAGCAGGCGCTCGAGTCCTTCCTGCCGTGACAGCCGGTCATACCTCGCCCGCGGCATCTCGACGTCGATCAGCCAACCCCCGCTGGCGATGGGCCGCTCCTCGAGCACGCGGCCGTTGTCGAACAGGCGTGCCCGAATCCGCCCCGCCGAGGGCGGCAGGCGGAACCGCTGGCGGACCACGCCCTGGGCGAGAAACGCCTCGATCGCATCGAGCAGCAGGTCGATGCCCGCGCCGGTGGCCGCGGAACACCAGACCCGCGTCGCACGCCCGTCCGCGTCGCGATCGATCCTGGGCGCCTGTCCCTCGAGGAGGTCGACCTTGTTGTAGACCGTGATCTGGGGCACCCGGTCGGCGCCGATCTCGCGCAGGACCTCCTGGACCTCGGCGCTCGCCTCGGCATGATCTGGCGCGGCGGCGTCGACCACGTGGAGCAGCAGCTGCGCCTCGCAGGTCTCCTGCAGCGTCGAGCGGAAGGCCGCCACCAGTTCGTGCGGCAGGTCGCTGATGAAGCCGACGGTGTCGGCCAGGACGAAAGTCTCGCGCTGCGGCTGCTCGATGCGCCGGAGCGTCGGATCGAGGGTCGCGAAGAGCTGGTCGGCCGCGTAGACCCCGGCACCGGTCAGGCGGTTGAACAGCGTCGACTTGCCGGCGTTGGTGTAGCCGACCAGCGAGACCGTCGGCACCGGTACCTTCTGGCGCCCGCGGCGACCCTGGCTGCGCTGCCGGTCGACCCGGTCCAACCGACGGCGGATCTGGCGCACCCGCTGGTCGAGCAGGCGGCGGTCGGTCTCGAGCTGGGTCTCGCCCGGCCCGCGCAGGCCGATGCCGCCCTTCTGCCGCTCCAGATGCGTCCAGCCGCGCACCAGCCGGCTGGCCAGGTGGCGAAGCTGCGCGAGTTCCACCTGCAGCTTGCCCTCGTGGGACCGGGCCCTCTGCGCGAAGATGTCGAGGATCAGACCGGTACGATCCAGCACCCGCAC
>JAWVZO010000064.1:0-12481 GCA_033722135.1 Gammaproteobacteria bacterium
CGACCCTGATGCGGTGCAGAGCGGGCACGCGCGGCGCGTAGGCCAGGACCACCTCGTCGTCCTCGTCGGTGCGGATGCATAGCGCCCGGCCGACCCTCTCCCGGCCCGGAGCCGACACCCGCCAGCCGTCCCACGTCGCCACGATCTGTCCCTCGATCGGGCTGCGCAGCAGGTAGGGACCCGACCAGGAGCCGCGCAGGGAGACGCCCAGGGCCTCTTGGCACCGGTAGGGATCGTTGCGCTCGCCGGCCTCGAGCACCGTGCCGTTGACCGGGCTGAACAGCGTCAGGGGGTGGACGTTGCCGCGCCTCGGCGGGTCGCGGAACAGCCAGGAGAGGGAGGCCACGATGCCCCATGCCGCGACCCCGGCGAGGTGACCCGCGGTCACGTGGATCGCGGCCGCCACGGCGGCCGCGGCCACGAGCCAGCGGCGCGCCTCGCGGACGATCACGGAACGGGGTTCAGGCGGAGGCCGCGGTCAGGGGCAGAGCCTCAGTTCTTGGACTTGTCGACGATCTTCCCGGCCTGGATCCACGGCATCATGTCGCGCAGCTTCTCGCCGACGGTCTCGATCAGGTGCTCCTGACCGATGCGCCGCTTCGCCTTGAGGACCGGCGCGTTGGCCTGGTTCTCGGCGATGAACTCGCGGGCGAACTCGCCGTTCTGGATCTCGCCGAGGATACGGCGCATCTCGTCCTTGGTCCGGTCGTCGATGATGCGCGGCCCGCGGGTCAGGTCGCCGTACTCGGCGGTGTTAGAGATCGAGTAGCGCATGTTGGCGATGCCGCCCTCGTACATCAGGTCGACGATCAGCTTGAGCTCGTGCAGGCACTCGAAGTAGGCCATCTCCGGCGCGTACCCGGCCTCGACCAGGGTCTCGAAGCCCGCCTGGACCAGCGCGGTGCAGCCACCGCAGAGCACGGCCTGTTCGCCGAACAGGTCGGTCTCGGTCTCCTCGCGGAACGTGGTCTCGATGACCCCGGCACGGCCGCCGCCGTTCGCCGAGGCGTAGGAGAGCGCGGTCTCCTTGGCCCGTCCCGAGGCGTCCTGGAACACGGCGATCAGGCTCGGCACCCCGCCGCCCTGGGTGTAGGTGGAGCGGACTAGGTGCCCCGGACCCTTCGGCGCGATCATGAACACGTCGAGATCGGCACGCGGCACCACCTGGCCGAAGTGGATGTTGAACCCGTGCGCGAAGGCGAGCGCGCCGCCCTCCTTGAGGTTCGTCTCGATGACGTCGCGGTAGAGCGCGGCCTGGTGCTCGTCGGGAACCAGCACCATGACCACATCGGCGGCGCGGACCGCCTCATCGGGCGGCAGCACCTGGAGCCCGGCCTTCTCCGCCTTGGCGACCGAACCGGAGCCGGAACGCAGACCGACGACGACGTCGACACCGGAATCCTTCAGATTGTTCGCATGGGCGTGCCCCTGGGAACCGTAGCCGAGGATGGCGACCTTCATGCCCTGGATGATGGAGAGGTCGGCGTCTTTGTCGTAGTAGACCTTCATTCGTCAGTCCTTCTGCGGATGTCGTGTGAGCGGGTGGAGGGAATTCAGATGCGCAGGCTGCGGTCGCCGCGCGCGATGCCGTTGGCACCGGAACGCACCACCTCGAGCAGGAGCTTCGCGTCGATGCTGCGCAGGAACGCGTCGAGCTTGTCGCTGTCGCCGGTCAGTTCCATGGTGTAGGTGGTGTCGGTGACGTCGATAACGCGCCCGCGGAAGATGTCGATCAGGCGCTTGATCTCCTCGCGGTCGGCGCCCACGGCGCGCGCCTTGACCAGCATCATCTCGCGCTCGATGTGCGGCCCGCCGGTCAGGTCCTGGAGCTTGACCACGTCGATCAGCTTGTTCAGGTGCTTGGTGATCTGCTCGATGATCGCGTCGTCGCCCCGGGTGACCAGCGTCATGCGCGACAGGCTCGGATCCTCGGTCGGGGCGACGGCCAGCGACTCGATGTTGTAACCACGGGCCGAGAACAGCCCGGAGACCCGCGACAGCGCGCCGGCCTCGTTCTCCAGCAGGATCGAGATGATATGTCTCATCGATAGCGCCCGTTAGACCAGGATCATTTCGTTGAGGCCGCCGCCGGCCGGGATCATCGGGTAGACGTTCTCGGTCTGGTCCGTGATGAAGTCCATGAACACCAGGCGGTCCTTGAGTGCCATGGCCTCCTTCAGCGCCGGCTCCACGTCGCCCGGCTGCTCGATGCGCATGCCGACGTGGCCGTACGCCTCGGCGAGCTTCACGAAATCGGGCAGCGCATCCATGTAAGACATCGAGTAGCGGCCCTGGTAGAAGAACTCCTGCCACTGCCGCACCATGCCGAGGTAGCGGTTGTTGAGGTTGACGATCTTGATCGGCAGCCCGTACTGCTTGCAGGTCGACAGCTCCTGGATGCACATCTGGATGCTGCCCTCGCCGGTCACGCAGGCCACGGTCGCGTCCGGGTGGGCGAACTGGACGCCCATCGCCGCCGGCAGGCCGAAGCCCATGGTCCCGAGCCCGCCGGAGTTGATCCAGCGCCGCGGCAGGTCGAAGTGGTAGAACTGGGCCGCCCACATCTGGTGCTGGCCCACGTCGGAGGTGACGAACGCGTCGCCCCCGGTCACCTGGTAAAGCTTGTCGACCACCAGCTGCGGCTTGATCAGCTTGCTGTCCTGGTCGTAGCTCAGGCACTTCTTGGCCCGCCAGCCCTCGATGCGTTCCCACCACTCGGCGATCGCCTCGGCGTCGGGCTCGCGGCCGCGCTCTTCGAGCACCTTCAGCATGTCGTCGAGCACACTGGCGACCGGGCCGACGATCGGCACGTCGACCTTGACGTTCTTGGAGATCGAGGCGGGGTCGATGTCGACGTGGACGATGCGCGCGTCGGGGCAGAACTTCTCGATGTTGCCGGTGACGCGGTCGTCGAAGCGCGCGCCGATGGCGATCAGCACGTCGCAGTCGTGCATCGCCATGTTGGCCTCGTAGGTGCCGTGCATGCCGAGCATGCCGACGAACTGCGGCTTGCTCGCGGGGAACGCCCCGAGCCCCATCAGCGTGTTGGTGCACGGGTAATTGAGCTTCTCGACCAGTTTCGTCAGCTGCGGCGCGGCATTGTTCAGCACCACGCCGCCGCCCGTGTAGAACATCGGCCGGCGGGCGTCGAGCATCAGGTCCACGGCCTTCTTGACCTGGCGCATGTTGCCCTTGACGGTCGGGTTGTACGAACGCATCGAGATCGTCTTGGGGTAGACGAACGGAATGCGCACGTTCGGATCGGTGGTGTCCTTGGGGATGTCGACGACCACCGGTCCGGGACGGCCGGTCGTGGCGACGTAGAACGCCTTCTTGATGGTCAGCGCGAGGTCGCGGACGTCCTTGACCAGGAAGTTGTGCTTCACGCACGGCCGGGTGATGCCGATGGTATCGACCTCCTGGAAGGCGTCGTTGCCGATCAGGTGGGTCGGCACCTGCCCGGAGAAGACGACCAGGGGGATCGAGTCCATGTAGGCGGTCGCGATGCCGGTGACGGCGTTGGTCGCGCCCGGCCCGGAGGTCACGAGGCAGACGCCCGGCTTGCCGGTGGAGCGGGCGTAGCCGTCCGCGGCATGGGTGGCCGCCTGCTCGTGGCGGACGAGGATGTGGTTGACCTCCTCGTCCTGGAAGATGGCATCGTAGATGTGCAGGACCGCCCCGCCCGGGTAGCCGAAGACATGCTCGACGCCTTCCTCCTTGAGGCACTGCACGAAGATCTGGGCGCCGTTCAGTTCCACTTCACACTTCTCCGTCGCTCCGGCCCCTGGCTGCCAGGAGGAAAGGGGGCACAGAATCAGGGTTAAACGCCTGCCACGACAGGCGAAACCGGCCGTGACGGGAGCAGGCGACAGTACTTGCTCTGACCGGCGAGGTCAAGCCGCGGCGGCCTGCGCACCCCGGCCCTGCCCGCCTTTCCACCCCACTCGGGGAACGTCTATAGTGAGCCCATGAGCAAGCTCACGTTCCAGGCCGGAATCGCGATCGCGCTCCTGATCGCGATGGCCGGCGCGGGCCTCGCCTCGGCGGCCGCGTACCGCTGGACCGATGCCGCCGGCAACGTGCAGTACGGCGACCGGCCACCAGCCGGCGTCGAGGCCACACGCCTGGCGCCCCCGCCCCCGCCGCCCGCGGACGCGATCCGCCAGAACCGCGGCGAACCGTCCGGCGAGGCGCCGGCGAGGGCCGCGGACACCGGGTCGGGCCGTGCGGAACCTTCGGGCACAGGAGACGACCGCCTGCCACCGCCGCCGCCACCCCCCGCCGACGCGATCCGCCAGAACAGCGGCGAACCGTCGGCCGAGGCGCTGACCCGCGATGCGCAGCGGCGCGCCCGCGAGGCGGCCGAGATGGCCCGGGTACGGCAGCAGAACTGCAAGGCGGCCCGCAGCAACCTCGAGATCCTCCAGCGCGACCGGCCCGTCCGGCTCCGCGGGGACGACGACGTGAACAACCGGCGCCTCAGCAAGGAGGAGCGCCAGGGGAAGATCCGTGAAGCGCAGCAGCAGATCCGCGAGAACTGCAACTGAGCCGGTCCCGCGGGGCCTCCCCACGCGGAAGCGCCGCGCGCCGTCGCGCGGCCGGGCCGGCCTCCTGCTCGCGGCGCTCCTGATCGCATTCGCCAGCGTGGCGTATGGCGCCGCCTACCGTTGGGAGGATGCCAGCGGCCGGGTCATCTACGGCGACACGCCTCCCCCCGGCGTCGATGCCGAGCGGGTCCATATCGCGCCCCAGCCGCTTATCGGCTCTCCGCCGCCACCCCCCGCGTCGGCTCCGGGCCAGCCCGTCGCCCGGGACGGCTCCAGGCCAGCGGGAACGGCCGCGCTGTCAGAAGACGGCGCGCCGGAGTCGGACGAAGCGCAGGTAGGCCGAGGTCGCGGGTCGTCGGGCTCGGGCGGGTCCGGAGGCGCCTCCGCCGACCAGGCCAGGGACCGGGCCGAGGAGCGTCTCGCGGTCCGGGAGAAACGCCGTAAATGCAACGACGCGCTCTCCGTCCTTCTGCGCCAGGGATCCGGAGCCTCTTCCCGGGGAAACCTCGTCGAGCAACTCCGCGAGAACTGCAAGTAACGTCCCCGCCCGGCTGTGCCGCGTGCACGGCAATGGGTAGAATCCCCGGCTGATCCTACCCAGCCCCGACCAGCGGAGCCGTCCGAGCATGCGCGTTTCCCAGTTCCCGCTCTCCACCCTCAAGGAGACCCCGTCCGACGCCGAGATCGTCAGCCACCAGCTGATGCTCCGCGCGGGCATGATCCAGAAGCTCGCCGCCGGCATCTACAGCTGGATGCCTCTCGGGCTGCGCGTGCTGCGCAAGGTCGAGCGCATCGTCCGCGAGGAGATGGACCGCGCCGGTGCGCTCGAGCTCCTGATGCCGGCCGTGCAGCCGGCCGAGCTGTGGCAGGAGTCAGGCCGCTGGCAGGCCTACGGCCCGGAACTGCTGCGCATCCGCGACCGCCACCAGCGGGACTTCTGCGTCGGCCCGACCCACGAGGAAGTGATCACCGACATCGCGCGGCGCGAGATCCGCAGCTACAAGCAGCTGCCGCTGAACTTCTACCAGATCCAGACCAAGTTCCGCGACGAGATCCGCCCGCGCTTCGGCGTCATGCGCGCCCGCGAGTTCATCATGAAGGATGCCTACTCCTTCAACATCGACCAGGAATCGCTCGAGGCGACCTACCGCGAGATGCACGCCGCCTACGTGCGCATCTTCGAGCGCTGCGGCCTTGCGTTCCGCGCCGTCGCCGCCGACAGCGGCGCCATCGGCGGCGCCGTCTCTCACGAATTCATGGTCCTCGCCGACTCGGGCGAGGACGCCGTGGTCTTTTCCGACGGCAGCGACTACGCTGCCAACATCGAGGCCGCCGAGGCGCTGCCGCCCGCCGACGCGCGCCCCGAGCCGGGCGAGGACATGCGCCTCGTCGACACCCCCGACGCCAAGACCATTGCGCAGCTCGTCGAGCAGTTCGGCCTGCCGATCGAGAAGACCGTGAAGACGCTGGTGGTTGCCGCCGACGACACGCTCGATGCCGACTACGTCGCGCTGCTGGTGCGCGGCGACCACGAGCTGAACGTCGTCAAGGCCGAGAAGGTGCCGGGCGTCGCGGCCCCGCTGCGCTTCGCCGACGAGGCCGAGATCCGCGCGACCATCGGCGCGGGCCCCGGCTCGCTAGGGCCGGTGAACCTGCCGATCCCGTGCATCGTCGACCGCGCCGTGGCCGTGATGGGCGGCTTCGGCGCCGGCGCCAACATCGAGGACAAGCACTATTTCGGCATCCATTGGGAGCGCGACGTCCCGCTGCCGGAGGTCGCCGATCTGCGCAGCGTCGTCGACGGCGACCCGAGTCCCGACGGCCGGGGCACGCTGCGCATCGCGCGCGGCATCGAGGTCGGCCACATCTTCCAGCTCGGCGACAAGTACAGCCGGGCGCTCGGCGCCACGGTGCTCGACGAGCAGGGCCGCGAGCGGGTGATGACCATGGGCTGCTACGGCATCGGCGTCACGCGCGTGGTCGCCGCGGCGATCGAGCAGAACCACGACGACCGCGGCATCGTCTGGCCGGCGCCCATCGCACCGTTCGAGGTCGCCCTGCTGCCGATGAACCTCGCCAAGTCGCAGCGGGTGCGCGAGGCCGTCGAGCGTCTCCATGAAGAACTCGTCGACGCCGGCATTGAGGTTCTGCTCGACGACCGCGGGGTGCGTCCCGGGGTAATGTTCGCCGACATGGAGCTGATCGGCCTGCCGCATCGGGTTGTGGTCGGCGAGCGGGGCCTCGACAGGGGCACCGTCGAGTATCGCGGCCGGAGCGACGCCGAATCACGCGACGTGTCCCTGGACGGCCTGGCCGGTTTCCTGCGGGAGCGGATCGCGGGCTGACGATGCGCCTCGCGACGTTGCGCACCGCGCTGCTCGCGGGTCTGCTGGCCGCGGCCCCTGCCGCGGCGGAGCGCGAGCCGCCGGGCGAGGCGTTGCGCGAGCTGGTGCGCGCGGCGGTCGCGGAGAGCGCGAGTTTCGAAGATCGCTTCGACGCCGAGGTGTGGCTGACGGACATGGCCGGGCGCCTCGACGACCGGGCCTTCCTGAGCGCCGCGGAGCGGCTCGAGCTGCTGCGCCTGGCCCACCACGAGGCGACCCGTACCGGTCTGCGGCCCGAACTGGTGCTCGCGGTGATCGAGGTCGAGAGCAACTTCGACCGTTTCGCCATCTCCGAAGCCGGCGCGCTCGGCCTGATGCAGGTGATGCCGTTCTGGCTCGAGGAGCTCGACCGGCCCCGCGCCAACCTGATGCGCATGGAGACCAACCTGCGCATCGGCACGACCATCCTTCGTTACTACCTCGACATGGAGCAGGGCAACCTGCGCCGCGCGCTGGCGCGCTACAACGGCAGTCTCGGCGAGCACTGGTACCCCGACCGGGTGTTCCGCGCCCTCAACCGGCGCTGGGCGCCCTGACGCCCGCGGCGCTCAGTCGTCGGCGCCGGGCGCGACGTTGAGCACCTCCTCGACGGTAGTCAGCCCCGCGGCGACCTTGCGCGCGCCGGCGAGACGCAGGGGATGCATGCCCTCCCGGTAGCAGGCCTGGCGCAGCTCGGCGAGATCGGTGCCGGTGACGATGTGGCGGCGCAGTTCCCGGCTCACGAGCAGGCTCTCGTAAAGCCCGACGCGGCCGCGGTAGCCGGTGCGACGGCATTCGAGGCAGCCGTCGGCGGTGTGGACGTTCTCCGGCTTGGCCACCTTCCACGGCGCGACGAGCGCCTCCCAGTCCTGGTCCTCGAGTTCTCCCGGCTGCCGGCAGTGTGGACAGAGCGTGCGCACCAGGCGCTGGGCGAGGACGCCGAGCAGCGTGGCGCGGATCATGTGCGGCGCCACGCCGAGCTCGAGCAGCCGGGTGATCGCCGACGGCGCGTCGTTGGTGTGCAGCGTCGACAGCACCAGGTGGCCGGTCAGCGCGGCCTGGATCGCCATTTCCGCAGTTTCGAGGTCGCGGATCTCGCCGACCATGATCACGTCCGGATCCTGGCGCAGCAGCGTGCGTATGCCGCTGGCGAAGGTGACGCCGATGCCCGTCTGCACCTGCATCTGGTTGAAGCTGTCCTCGACCATCTCGATCGGGTCCTCGACCGAGCAGACGTTGATCTCGGGACGCGCGAGCTGCTTCAGGGTCGAGTAGAGCGTCGTGGTCTTGCCCGAGCCGGTCGGCCCGGTGACCAGGACGATGCCGTTCACGTGGCCGACCATGGTCCGCCACCGGGTGCGGTCGGCCTTGCCGAAACCGAGGTCGGCGAAGCTGCGCACCAGCACCTCGGGGTCGAAGATGCGCAGCACCATCTTCTCGCCGAACGCGGTCGGCATGGTCGACAGGCGCAGCTCGATCTCGCTCCCCGAGGGTGTCTTGGACTTGAGGCGACCGTCCTGCGGGCGGCGCTTCTCCACGACGTCCATGCGCGCCACCGCCTTCAGGCGGCTGGTCACCGCGACCATCACCGTGGTCGGCATCTCGTAGACGTTGTGCAGGACGCCGTCGATGCGGAAACGGATGTGGCCAACCTCCCTGCGCGGCTCGATGTGGATGTCGCTGGCGCGCTGGTCGAAGGCGTACTGCAGCAGCCAGTCGACGATGCTGACCACGTGGCGGTCGTTGGCGTCGAGCTTGCCCTCGCGGCCGAGGGCGACCAGCTGCTCGAGGTTGGTGATCCCGCTGGGCGCCGCGTCGTGCTCGGCCGAGGCCCCCTTCATCGAGCGGCTCAGGTTGTAGAACTCGTCGAGGTAGCGGCCGATGTCGAGGGGGTTCGAGATCACCCGCTCGATGTCGCGGCGCAGGATCGGCTGCAGCTCCTTGAGCCAGTCGACCACATACGGTTCCGCGGTGGCGAACACCACGCGCTCCGGCTCGACCCTGATTGGCAGGATGTGGCGGCGGTGGGCGTAGGCGTACGAAACCACCGCGGTGACCTCGGCCACGTCGACCTTGAGCGGGTCGATGCGGTGGTACTCGAGCCCGTGCCGGTCGGCGAGCCAGTGGGTCAGGAAGTCGAGCGTCAGCGGTTCGTGCGGGGGACGCTTGGCGGTGAAGTTCTGGTTGCCGACCAGCACCAGTGGATGGATGCGCGGTCCGCGGCGATGCTGGTTGGTCACCCGCATCTCGGTCGCCTGCTCGCTGTCGATCAGGCCGTCGGCGACCAGGTCACCGAGCACCATCTCCAGGGTCAGTTCCCGGTTCGCGCGTTCGGGTTCGGGCACCGTCACCGCTTCCGCCATGCCGCTGCTCATTTGGTCACGAATCCCTTGGCCGGGATCTCCGCGCAGGCGGTGGTTTCGACCCGGGCGACGTGCGCCGCCGACGGCCCGCTTTCCAGCCACTCGGCGAGGCGGTCGAGCTTGGCCGGGGAACCGAGGGCGACCACCTCGACCCGTCCGTCGGCAAGATTCCGCGCGGAGCCGTCGAGGCTGAGCCCCCGGGCGAACTCCTCGGTCGAGGCACGGAAAAAGACGCCCTGCACCTTTCCGGACACGAGCCAGCGGCGGCACTCGCTGCCGGCGTCGCTCATCTCGCTGGAACCCATGGTCGCCGGTGCATCTGTGCTCCCTAGATCCGCGTGGCCCCGCGGGATGCGGGCTCCACCCCGGGCGCGCCGATCAGGGCCTCGAGCTGCGCGGCGGTGACGGGCCCGTTGTGCCGGGTGACCAGCCGGCCGTCGGGACCCACGATGTAGCTGGTCGGGAGGCCGAAGAGCCGGCCCAGCGGGCTGACCCGTTCCGGGTCCTCGCGCAGGATCGGGTAGTTCACGCCCAGCTCCTCGACGAAGTCGCGCAGCGTGGCGTCGTCGAGCGACTCGATGTTGACGCCGACCACGACCGCGTCGTCATCGGCGTGACGGGAATGGAAAGCCGCCAGCTCGGGGATCTCGTGGATGCAGGGGGGGCACCAGGTGGCCCAGTAGTTGATCACGACCCACTTGCCGCGGTGCTGCGCGATGTCATGCATGCGGCCGTCGAGGTCGGGCAGGCGCAGCTCGACGCGCGTCTCGGCCGCGGCCCACCCGGCGGCGAGGGCCAGGACGACGAGGACGGCCCCGACGCGGCGAACGGTCAGGCCCATCACGGCTTTGCTCCGGTGCAGTGTGCTTGCCATGGTCACACGATTATAGCCATCGTCGCCATGCGCCCGCGGAGCACAGCGTGCGGTCGGCGAATCTGGGACGCATGGTGCGGTTCGTGGTGTCACCTGGCGCGGCTCGCCTCTTCCCTCGCCCGGGTCGCCTGCTCCCGCGCCTCGTTGGCGAGGCGCCGCGCCTCGTCGTAGCGCCCGTCCTCGAGGGCCGTCTCGGCGCCGCGCAGCGCCGCCATCGCCGCTTCCAGGTCCGCGCGCTCGGCCGGAGACTCGACGACCTGTTCCGCGGCACGGATCGCCTGCCGGGCGTCGCTCATCTCCTGGACCGGGGCCTGCACGCAGGCGGCCAGCGCGCAGGCCAGCAGCAGGGCCAGCGGCTTGCGCCCGGTCATCAGGAACGCGGGAACGGATCGAACACGTGGTGAGATTGCCGCCCGGGAACGGGGGCGTCAAGCGACGCGCGGCTTGCCATGCACGGGACCGCGACCTAACCTGCCGGGCCACGCACGCCAAGCCCGACCGGGATCATGCCGAGCGCCACCCAAATTCCGCTCGACCTGCGTCTCAACCCGCAGGCTACCTTCGAGGATTTCGTCACCGGCCCCAACGCGGAGGCCGTGGACTGGCTGCGGCGGCTGGCCGGGGGTGCCGGGGCGCCGGTGACCTACCTCTGGGGTCCCGCGACCAGCGGTCGCAGCCACCTGCTGCAGGCCACCTGCAGGGCCGCGCACCAAGCCGGGTTCCGCCCGGCCTACCTGCCCCTCGGCGGCCCGGATCTCGACCCGGTCGTGATGCTCGACGGCGTGGCGCAGGCCGACGTGGCCTGCCTCGACGACATCGGCGCGCTGGCCGGCCACGACGCCGCCGAGCGGGCCGCCTTCGCGCTGTGTAACCGGTTGCGCGATGCCGGCGCGCGCCTGGTGGTGGCCGCCGGGGTTCCCCCGTCCGGGTTGCCGGTCGCCCTCCCCGACCTCAGGTCGAGGCTGGGCTGGGGACCGGTGTTCCAGCTTCGCGGGCTCGACGACGAGACCAAACTGCGCGTGCTGGTCCGGCGTGCGCGGCAGCTCGGTTTCGAGCTGACCGACGAGGCGGCCCGCTACCTGCTGAGCCGTCACGCCCGGGGGCTCGGCGAGCTTCTGGCGCTGCTCCACGGCATCGACCGCGCCGCGCTCGCGGCCCAGCGCCGCGTCACGGTCCCGTTCCTGCGCGACTACCTGCGCCGTGCCTGCTGAGCCGACGCGCGGCGCGCCGACTCGACCCGCGCCCGGCGACTCCAGACCCAGACGTACTGCACTCCGCTCAGCACGACGCTGATCGCGACCGCGTAGCCGAGCACGTCGGTCGCGCCGCCCGGCAGGGGGACCGCGGTGTGTTCGACCAGCACCGCGATCACCAGCGCGATCTGCAGGAAGGTGTTGATCTTGCTCGCTGGCGTCGGTTCGCCCGCGAAGGGGCCGAAGCGCATCCGGTAGACCAGCGCGCCGCCGAGGATCACCAGTTCGCGCAGCAACGCGAGCGCCACCAGCCACGCCGGCAGCATGCCGAGCCATGCGAGCAGCACGAAGACCGTCACCAGCAGGAACTTGTCGGCGAGTGGGTCGAGGAGCGAACCCAGGCGGCTGGTCCAGCCGAAACGCTTGGCGAGGTAGCCGTCGAGGGCGTCGGAGAGGCCGGCGACCGTGAACAGCACGAGCGTGAGCCCGAACCGCTCGGCGACCAGGGACCAGGCCACCGGGCCGACGAGGAGGATACGACCGACGCTGATCAGGTTGGGCAGGTGCCGCGCGTTCACGGACGCAGGCGGAACTGGGGAATGGTGTCGCGTCCCTGGCCGGGCAGGTCCGCGGGCACGAGGGTCCCCCCGAGGCCGATGGTCCGCAACAGGGCGTCCGGAGGCACGTCGGTGACCAGTTCGAGCTCGAGCCGCTCGTGGTCGGCGAGCCGTGGGCGCACGGCGCTGATCGAGGTCATGCCCCCGAGGAACGCCATCACCCGCGCATAGTCTTCGGGGTTGCGGATGCCGGTCACCGCGAGCGCAACACGCTCCTCTGCAGAGGCGGCATCGGGAACGTAGCGCCGCGCGAGCAGGTCGGCGAGGCCGTGCACGCCCTCACGGAGCGTCTCGGCCAGCGCCCCCTGGCTCTGCCACTGATCACGCGCGCCGTCGACGTGAAGCGTCCACTGGGCACGCCACGCATCACCCCCCTCGCTGAACAGCCGCCCGACCAGCAGGGCGTCCTGGGCGTAGCGGGCGGTGACCTGCTCGATAACCTCCGGGAACCCGCCCCAGACCTCGTTGAAGCGGAGCATGCCCCGATCCTCGAGATCCATCAGCGGCTCGACGATCGGGATGCC
>JAWVZO010000065.1:0-12332 GCA_033722135.1 Gammaproteobacteria bacterium
CCACGACGCATCGGCCGCGCTCGGCGCGGCCTCGATGGCGTTGAGGTGCATGCCGTTCGACCAGAAATCGGGCCCGCCGTGCAGAACCAGGACGCGCACGTCGCGGCGTTTGGCCTCGGCCAGCACCTCGCGCAGGCGATGGCACTGGTCGCTTGCCATCGCCCCGTTGTGGAACGCGAACTCGAGGTGCCCGACGCCATTCGCCTCGTGGTAGCGGATCGCCCCGTCGCCGTCCCCGGCGAAGGGGTCGCAGGCCACCTCGGGCAGGCGCGCGGCCCGCTCGCCGAGAACGGTCACCGCGGGCAGCTTCAGCGCCTCGTCCCGCGGCAGGCCGCGGCGCAGGTGGCCGATCCACACCGCCCCGTCGGTGGTGGCGCGGCAGACCGCGCCGTCGCGACGCGCGAGGAGGTCTCCGGGCGCGCCCTCGAGCCCGTGGGCCGGGGCGGCGTCGAAGAGGTGGAGGCCATCGCCGAGGGAGGGATCGAGGACCCCGGGGGCCCCGTCGCCGGCGTGCACCTTGCGCAGCACCGTCATGGTGTCGTCGATGTGCCAATCGATCGCGCGGTCGGCCTGGCGCATCGGCGGCTGCCAGGCGCCCGCCTCGCGCTCCGGGTGCTCGGCCAGCGGGGTCGGCACGAAGCCGCCTGCCGCGTGGCTCGCCAGCGCCTCGTGCACGCAGGAGACCGCCGCCTCGGTCACCTCGTTGCGGTAGAGGCTGCTCTTGCGCGCCAGGCGCATCGGGAAGCGCCGGGCGGCCCAGATCGGCCCCGCGTCCAGCCCGGCCTCGGCCTGCAGCAGGGTGACGCCCCACTCCGGCGCCCCGCGCAGGATCGCCCAGTCGAGCGCCGACGGCCCGCGGTCGCCGACCGGTCCGGGGTGGACCACCAGGCACGGCACGCGGCGCCACACCGCCTCCGGGATTGCCCGGCGCAGGTACGGCGCGATCACCAGGTCCGGCTGCCAGAGGTCGACCGCCTCGGCGGTGACGCTGTCGTGGATGTCGAACTCGATCGAGACCTCGTGGCCGAGCCGTACGCACTCGACGTAGAGCCGCTGGGTCAGGCTGTTGAAGGCGTGGGTCAGGAACAGCAGGCGCATGGACTCGCTCTCGGGCGGGGACGCGGTGACGAGGCTCGGCGCGGTCAGCAGATCCGCGGTAGCTGTTCGCCGCTCAGCCAGTCGACCATCCGCCGTCCGCCGAAGGCGGTGTCCATCTGCACGAAGTGGTGGTCGTCCTCGATCACCGTACCGACGATCGCCGCGTCCGCGCCGAGCGGGTGGGCACGCATCGCCGCAAGCAGCCGCGCCGCGTCCCCGGGCGGGCAGATCGCGACCAGCTTGCCCTCGTTGGCGACGTTGAGCGGGTCGAGGCCGAGGAATTCGCAGCAGGCGCGCACCGCCTCGCGCACCGGCAGGCTCGCCTCGTCGACCAGCATGCCGACACGCGACTGCCGGGCCAGCTCGTTGAGCGTCGCGGCCAGTCCACCGCGCGTGGGGTCGCGCAGGCAGTGCAGCGTCGCGCCGGAGTCGAGCATCGCCGCGACCAGGCCGTGGAGCGCGGCGCTGTCGGAGACGACCGGGGTGCCGAAATCGAGGTTCTCGCGGCTCGCCATGATCGCCACGCCGTGGTCGCCGAGGGTCCCGTTGACCAGGATGCGGTCGCCGGGACGGGCGCGGTCGCCGGAGATCTCGACGCCCTCGGGCACCACGCCGACGCCGGTCGTGGTGATGAACAGGCCGTCGGCCTTGCCGCGCTCGACCACCTTCGTGTCGCCGGTGACCACCGGCACGCCGGCCTCCCGGCTGGCCGCTGCCATGGCCTCGACCACCCGGGCCAGGTCGGCCAGCGGGAAGCCCTCCTCGAGGATGAAGGTCGCGGCCAGGTAGAGCGGGCGCGCGCCGGACATCGCCACGTCGTTGACGGTGCCGTGCACCGCGAGGCGGCCAATGTCGCCTCCGGGGAAGAACAGCGGCGTGACGACGTGGCTGTCGGTCGCCATCACCATGCGACCCGCCGTCACGGGAAAGCAGGCCTGGTCGTTCATCTGCTCCAGCAGGGGATTCGCGAAGGCCTTGACGAACAGCTCGTCGATCAGCTGCGCCATCGCGCGGCCGCCGCCGCCGTGGGTCAGGTCGACACGGCCGCGCTCCAGGTCGAGGCGCGAGGTGTAGTCACGGGGCATGGGCACATTCCGCCTTCCGTTCGGAGTGTGGATTGTAGGTCGGGCTTCAGCCCGACGAAAAACCGGCTGCCGGGCCGATGCCCGGGCCACGGGCACGCAACCACGGGCATCCGCCCGTCACGCCGCGCGGTGACGGCCGTAGGTGTAGTGCGCCGCGCACGCCCCCTCCGACGACACCATGCACGAGCCGAGCGGGTTTTCAGGCGTGCACGCGGTGGCGAACAGCTTGCAGTCCTGCGGCTGTTTCAGACCGCGCAGGATCGCCGGGCACTCGCAGGCGGGATTCTCGCGGCCCCGGCGGGGCTCGAGCGCGAAGCGCCGCTCCGCGTCGAAGGCCGCGTACGCCTCCTTGAGGCGCAGCGCGCTGTAGGGCACCTCGCCGAGCCCGCGCCACTCGAACACCCGGCGCATCTCGAACACCTCGGCCACCAGCGCCTTGGCCTTGGGGTTGCCGTCGCGGGTCACCGCGCGCGAGAACTCGTTCTCGACCCTGGCTTCGCCGCGGTTGACCTGGCCGACCAGCATGCGGATCGCCTGCAGCACGTCGAGAGGCTCGAAGCCGGCGATGACCACGGGCTTGCGGTACTCCTCGGCGAAGTACTCGTAGGGCTGGCTGCCGATCACGGTGCTGACGTGGGCCGGGCCGACGAAGCCGTCGAGCGGCACGGTCCCCAGTTCGCGCACCTGCGGCGACTCGAGGATGTTGCCGATCGCCGCCGGTGTCAGCACGTGGTTGCAGAACACCGAGAAGTTCTCCAGGCCGAGCTTCCCGGCCTGCCTGATCGCCGCTGCGGTCGGCGGCGTGGTGGTCTCGAAACCGATGGCGAAGAAGACCACCTCGCGGTCCGGGTTCTCCTGGGCGATCCGCAGCGCGTCGAGGCAGGAGTAGACCATGCGCACGTCGGCGCCCTCGGCCTTCGCCCTGATCAGGCTGGTGCGCTGCGAACCCGGCACGCGCAGCATGTCGCCGTAGCTGCACAGGATGACTTCGGGGCGCCGGGCCAGCTCGAGCGCCATGTCGATGCGCCCGATCGGCAGCACGCAGACCGGGCATCCGGGCCCGTGCACCATACGCACGTTTTCCGGCAGCAGGGCCGGGATGCCGTAGCGGAAGATGGCGTGGGTGTGCCCGCCGCAGAACTCCATGAAGGCGTAGTCGCGGTCGGTGTCGGCCTCGCGCCGTAGCGACGCGGCGAGCCGGCGCGCCAGCTCGCCGTCGCGGTACTCGTCGACGTACTTCACGTCGCGTCTCCCGCGGCGACCATCTCCTCGAACAGGGCCAGGGTGCGCTCGGCCTCGTCGGGATCGATGCGGTTCAGCGCGTAGCCGACGTGGACGATCACGTAGTCGCCCTCGGCGACGCCGTCGACCAGCGCCAGGGATATTTCCTTGGAGACGCCGCCGAGGTTGACCCGGGCCATGTCGTCGTCGAGCAGCGCCTCGACCCGGGTGGGGATGGCTAGGCACATGGCATCACTCCTTGCGTGGTCTCGGCCTGCAACACGGCCCAGGCCTGGCCGAGCGCCAGGCCGCCGTCGCCGGGCGGGGCCCGGCGCGCCTCGAGCACGCGGAGCCCCCTTTCGGGCAGCTCGCGCCGCAGCACGCCGCACAGCAGTTCGTTGAGGAAACAGCCGCCGCCGAGGGCGACGGTGGACAAGCCGGTGGCCGCGGCGGCTTGCGCGACCCACGCCACCAGCCCGGCGGCCAAGGTCGCGTGGAAGCGCGCCGCGGCCGTAGCCGGGTCGTCGGTGCCGACCAGCCGCTCGAGTGCCGGCAGCAGGTCGAGGACGCCGTCGTCGGCGATCCGGTACCCCGCCTCCCAGGGCGGCGCGGGCCAGACCGTCGCGGCGAGCCCCTCGAGCAGCATCGCTGCCTGGCCCTCGTAGCGGGCCACCGCCTGGCGGCCGAGCAGTCCGGCCGCCGCGTGGAACAGGCGGCCGGCGCCGGTGGTCGGCGGGCAGCGGGTACCCGCGGCGAGCATCTGCTCGACCGCAGCGGCGGCCGGGCCGGGAAAGCGCGTGGTGATCTCTCCGCCGCGCCCGAGGGCGTGAAGCGCGGCCGCGGCGAGCCGCCACGGCTCGCGCGCGGCGCGGTCGCCGCCCGGCAGCGCGAGCGGGGCGAGGTGCCCGAGACGCTGGAAGCCCTGCGGCCCGACCCGCAGCAGTTCGCCGCCCCAGGCACCGCCGTCGTCGCCGAGTCCGACACCGTCGAGGGCCACGCCGAGCAGCTCTCCCGTCACGCCGTGCTCGGCCGCGACCGCGGCGACGTGCGCGTGGTGGTGCTGCACGGTCGCGCAGGCGATGCCCTGCCCGGCGGCGTAGTCCTCGGCGAACCGGCTGCTGTAGAAATCGGGATGGAGGTCACGGACCACGCGTTCCGGCGTCACCTCGAGCACCTCGCAGAGGTGATGCACGGCCTCGTCGAGGGCCCGGCAGGTCGCGGCGTTGTCGAGGTCGCCGACGTGCTGCGACAGGTACGCCCGGTCGTCGCGAGTCACGCAGACGGCGTTCTTGAGGTGCCCGCCGACCGCGAGGACTGACGGGCCCCCGTGGGCCAGCCGGATGCCGCGCGGCACCCGCCCTCGCGAGCGGCGCAGGAAGGCCGGCGCCCCGTCACGCACCCGGACCACGCTGTCGTCGCAGCGCACCCGGATCGGCCGGTCGTGGCGCAGGAACAGGTCGGCGATCCCGCCGAGCCGGGCGAGCGCCTCGGCGTCGTCGGTCACCAGCGGCTCACCGCCGGGGTTGGCGCTGGTCATGACCAGCAGCAGCTCCTGGGGCGCGTCGAGCCAGGCCGTGCCCTCCGGCAGCCCGGCGGCGGCGTGGAACAGCAGCCAGTGGACCGGCGTGTACGGCAGCAGCGCGCCGAGCCAGCCGAGCCCCGGGGCGACGCCGGGCAGCGCCGCGTCGCACCCCGGCGCCTTCGGCAGCAACACGATCGGCCGCCACGGCGCCTCGAGGACCGCGCGGGCGCCGGCGTCGACCTCGGCCAGGCCGCGGAGCGAGGCAAGGTTGGCGGCCATCACCGCGAACGGCTTGGCTTCCCTTCCCTTGCGCTCGCGGAGCGCGGCCACGGCCCGCGCATCTCGCGCAGCGCAGGCGAGGTGGTACCCCCCGAGCCCCTTCACCGCGACCACCGCGCCTTCGCGCAGCCGGGCGACGGTCGTGACGAACGGGTCGTCCGCGTCGACCGTCGCGCCGTCGGGCGTGCACAGCGCGACGCGCGGCCCGCACGCCGGACAGGCGTTGGGCTGGGCATGGAAGCGTCGATCGCCGGGATCGGCGTACTCCGCCGCGCAGCGCGGGCAGAGGGTGAACGCGGCCATGCTGGTGTTGGGCCGGTCGTACGGCAGCGCGTCGGTGATGGTGTAGCGCGGGCCGCACTGGGTGCAGTTGATGAACGGGTAGCGGTGCCGACGGTCACCCGGTTCGAACAGTTCCGCGAGGCAGTCGGGGCAGGTCGCCACGTCGGGGGTGATCGCGGCCGTGGTCCGCCCGCCCACGCTCGGGTCGATGCGGAACGGTCCGGGGGCCACCGCGGGTGGTACCGCGTCGACTTCGATCCGGTCGATGCGAGCCAGCGGCGGGGCGTCCAGCTCCAGACGCCGGCGGAACATCGCGACGTCGGCCTCCGCGCCGCGCACCTCGATGCACACCCCGGCGGCGTCGTTCCAGACCCGGCCATCGAGGGCCAGTTCCCGGGCCAGGCGGTAGACGAAGGGCCGGAACCCCACCCCCTGCACCTGGCCGGAGACCCGCAACCCGACACGGGTCGCCTGCGGCAGGGCGTGGGCGGTGGTCACGGGTCGCGTCGGCTCAGGCGGCCGGGGACGCTCCGGCCCCCTCCCCGGCGACCCGCGCCACGCCACGGCGCAGCCAGTCGAGCCACGCCTCCATGCCGGTCCCGTCCCGCGCCGATACCTGCATCACCTCGATGTCGGGGCGGACACGCCGCGCGAAACCGAGGCACGCCTCCACGTCGAAATCGAGGTGGGGGAGCAGGTCGACCTTGTTCAGCAGGAGCAGGTCGGCGGCGTGGAACATGTCGGGGTACTTCAGCGGCTTGTCCTCCCCCTCGGTGACCGACAGGATCGCCACCTTGTGGTGCTCGCCGAGGTCGAACGCCGCCGGGCAGACCAGGTTGCCGACGTTCTCGATCAGGATCAGCCCGCCGTGCATCCCGCCGAACCGCTCGGCCGCGTGACCGACCATGTGCGCGTCGAGGTGGCACCCCTTGCCGGTGTTGATCTGCACCGCCGGCACGCCGGTCGCACGAATCCGGTCCGCGTCGTGGCTGGTCTGCTGGTCACCCTCGATCACCGCCAGCGGCAGCTCCCCGGCGAGCGCCTCCAGGGTCCGGGTGAGCAGCGTGGTCTTGCCCGAACCGGGGCTCGAGACGAGGTTCAGGACGAACTGGCCGTGCGCCGCGAAGCGCGCACGGTTCGCCGCGGCGTAGCGGTCGTTCTCGCCAAGGATGTTCTGCTCGATGGTGACCATCCGCTCCTGCGAGAGCCCGGGCACGTGGGCCCGTGCCGGCCCGTGCCCGAAGTGGAGGTCGCCGTGACCGTGACCGTGGTGATGGTGGCCGTGATCGTGACCGTGCGGGTGGTCGTGGGCGTTCCCATGACCTTCCGCCTCGAGCCGTGCGCCCTCGCCTTCGCCGCATCCACAAACCGTGCACATGGTGTTACCTCACTCGACCTCGAGTTCCTTGACCCGCATCTCCGTGCCCCCGGTCGCCTCGACCCGGTAGCCGCCGCAGCGCGGGCAGGCATCGTAGTGGCTCGCGATGGCCACCGATTCGCCGCAGTCGTGGCACCAGCCGCTGCCCTCGACCATGATCATCTCCAGCTTCGAGCCGTCGGCCAGCGTGTCGCGCGTGACCGCGTCGAAACAGAAGCGCAGCGCGTCGGGCTCGACGTGCGAGAGGCGGCCGATCTCCAGCCACACGCCCTTGACCCGGGCATAGCCCTGGCTCCGGCTGTTCTCCTCGAGGATCCGCAGTATCCCCTCGGCGAGCGACATCTCGTGCATCGTCGCGATCCCGTGCTCAACGGCCGCGCCGCCGCTGCCCTGCCCGAGGCCGCAGGATAGCGCATAGGGCGGGCGTCCGTGACATAACTCAGGCGCTCCCCGCGGCGACTCGGTCCGGCTCCAGGGCCACGTCGAAGGCGACGCACGGATCGAGCGCGAGCACCGCGAGGCCGACGCCGCGCCGCAGCGCCGCTTCGCTGGCCACCGGTTGCGCCTCCAGGCCGCGGGCCAGGGCGCCCGAGGGGTGGAAGTTCCACTCGGTCGGCGCCAGCACGCGGTAGCCGGCGATGCGCCCGGAGGCGTCGAGCGTCGCGTGGTGCAGGAGCAGCCCGCGCGCCGTCTGGACCCAGCCCAGCCCGCTCCGGTCGCCGAGGGACACGTTGCCGCAGAGGTCGAGCGGCGCCCGGCCGGCGAGGCCGTCGACGAGCCGCCGGAGATCCACCAGGCGCGCCGCGAGGCGGGTGGCGCAGCTGTGCCCCCGCGCGCCGCGCAACCGCTGCACCAGGGGCTCCTCCTGGCGCAGCGCGAGGGCCCCGGTCTCGACCGGGCGTCCCTGCCAGTCGGGACGCCGCGCGAACCCCGGCTCCGACACGAGGCGCTCGGCGAGGCGGCGCAGCGCCTCGCCGCCGGGACGCGCCGGCATCAGCGGCGTCGCTCCCTGCCCCCAGGCGCCGTACCCGGACGCGTCGAGGTCCCCGAGCCACCTGGCGACCGGGGTGGCGGCCCCGTCGAGCCAGGCGTCGTATTCATCGGCGTCTTCCCCGGGACCGTCGTGACCCACGACCTCCGTGCCGAGCAGCATCTCGAGGCGCGCGAGCGCGGCCGGAAAGGCGTCCGCCCACGCCGCGCCGAGGCTCGCGAGCAGTTCCCGGCGCACGTCGGCGAACGCCTCCACCCGCGCGGTCTCGCCGAGCGCCCGCGGCAGGTCGTGCAGCAGGCGCCAGAGCGATTCGAGCACGCTCTCGACGGCGACCGCGCGATCGGTCTCCGCGGTGCGCCTGAGGTTGGTGTCGCCGGCCGCGGCGAGCGCCAGGGCCGCCGCCGCGGTCTGCGCGCGGGCGCAGAGGCTGAACAGCAGCGGCACGATGGCCAGGGCCTCGCGGCCGGTGCGGTCGATGATCACCCGGCACGCCTCCACCGGTCGCGTGGAAAGCGGCACGGCGGTGACGACCCGCTCGCCGTCCCAGCGCACCAGGACTTCCAGGCGCCCCTCGGGGCCGGGGCCGTTCGGCGGGCTCACGCGCCACCCAGCAGGCGTCTGCGGCTCAGCGCTGGTGCCGCGCCGTGATCCGCCCGGTCCGGCGCCGCCGGTGCCGCGTCGCCTTCGCCGAGCAGTTGCCTGAGCACCTCGCGGGCCACCGCGCGCACCGCGCCCTGGTCGTCGTAGCCGATGACAGGCGACAGCAGCGAGCGGAAAGCGTACGCGCCCAGGCCGGGCTCGTGCCCGCCGAGGAGCTGCAGCACCATGCCCGGGAACCGGTCCTCCCGCCAGACCCCCTCCGCCGGTGGCCGCCAGTCGCTCCCGGGGCCGGGCAGCGCCATCAGGTTGACGCACCACGGCGTGATCAGCACGCCGAGGTGCATGCCGCGCCAGGCCAGGAAGCCGACCACCTCCACCTCGAGCGCGTCGTTGAGCAGCGGCAGCCCGGCCATCCGCTCGCGACCGATGCGCTCGAACACCTCGCGGACTCGGCGGGCGGGATTGGGCGAGGCCATGAGCTGGGGTCGGCGTTGCGCGGCGGGCCGTCCGCCTAGTGACGCGCGGTCGGCTCGCGCCCGGTCAGGTCGGCGAAATGGGCGTCGATGTCGACGTCGGGATCGCCGCGCATCACCGCCTCGAGCGCGTCGAGCGCGTCGTTGATCCTGCGCGCGTCCTCCTCGCTCAGCACCTCGCGCGCCGAGCCGAGGAAGTTCAACACCCAGGTGCCCGGCTCCTGCGGGCCGACCAGCAGCATGTTGAGGTCCGCGGTCTGGCCACGGCCCTCGCAGCGCGCACTGAAGCCGTGCGACGCGATGACCTGCATGGGGATGCCGATACACATGGCGGAGGACTCCGACCTCAGGCCACCGCCGCGGTCCAGAATCCGCGCGCGCCGTCGCCCTCGACCGGCTCGATGGCCGCGCCGAGGCGGCGCAGCTCGGCCGCGACGCGCTCGACGAACTCGGGCATCCGTGCCCGCGCCGGCTCGGAGAGACCGAGGTGGGTGCCGAGCTCGAAGGGCACCATGCCGTGCAGGACCAACTCGGCCGGGGCCTCGCCGCGCAGCTCGAGGATCGCCAGCAGGTCGCTGAGGCCGAGCTGGTGCGGCGAGATCTTGCTGCGGAAGAACGCCGGCAGCGCGTCGCCGGCCAGGCGCACCACGGTGCCCGGGGCATCCCCGGTCTTGACCGCGTCGACGAGCACCACGCACTCGCGGCCCGCGAGCTGGTCGAGCAGGTCCATGCCGGAGGTCCCCCCGTCGATCACCTCGACCTCCTCCGGCAGGCGGTAGTGCTGCTGCAGCAGCTCGAGGGCGTGGACGCCGATCCCCTCGTCGGTCAGCAGGACGTTGCCCACGCCGAGCACCAGGATTCTCTTCATCGCATGCGCCTCTTTCGTTGCCGCCGTCAGGGATTCTACCCCGGGTTCAGAGCGCATTGACCCTGACGATCTCGTTGCTCTCGGTATCGACCATGTGGATCGCGCAGGCGAGGCACGGGTCGAACGAGTGCACCGTGCGCAGCACCTCGACCGGGCGTGCCTCGTCGGCGACCGGGTTGCCGACCAGCGAGGCCTCGTAGGGGCCCATCTGGTCCTTGTGGTTGCGCGGGCCCGCGTTCCAGGTGCTCGGCACCACGCACTGGTAGTTCCTGATCTTGCCGTTGTCGATCACCGCCCAGTGCGAGAGCACGCCGCGCGGCGCCTCGTGGAAGCCCATGCCCTGGATCTCGCCCTTCGGGAACTCGGGACGCCGGTAGGTCTCGACGTCGCCGGTGGCGATGTTCTCGACCAGCGCGCTCCACTGCCGCTTGAGGCTGTCGAGCATAACCGCGCAGCGCACGGCGCGCGCCGCATGACGGCCCAACGTCGAGTGCAACGCGGGCAGCGGGATCTCGGTCTTGGCGATCGCGCCGGCGTTCTCGATGACGAAGCCGAGGTGCTTCTTGGTCGACGCGTCGCCGGCGGCGAACATGGTCAACACGTTGGCCAGCGGCCCGACCTGGGCCGGCTCGTCCTTGTAGGTCGGCGACTTGACCCAGGAGTACTTGCCGTCCTCCTGCCAGTCGGTGTACTTCGGGTTGGTCTCGCCCTGGAACGGGTGCAGCGGGTCGCTGCCGTTCTCGTACCAGGAGTGCTTCGACGATTCCATGACGCTGTCGCGGAACATCGCGTCCCGGAAGCTGGTGATCGGCTCGAACGCGCCGATGTCGCCGTTCGGGATGTAGCCGCCGGGCATGTCGAACACGGTGCCCTTCTCGTCCATCGGCATGTCGGGCGCGGCGAGGTAGTTGGTCACGCCCTTCCCGTAGCCGGCCCAGTCGAGGTAGAAGGCGCCGACCGCGGCGATGTCGACCAGGTAGGCCTGGGTGACGAATGCCTCGAGCTGGTCGATCAGCGTCTTGACGTACATCAGGCGCTCCATGTTGAGCACCGACTGGCTGTCGAGGTTGATCGAGTTGGAGACGCCGCCGACCGCCAGGTTCTGCACGTGCGGGGTCTTGCCGCCGAGCACCGTGACGATCTTGTTGGCGATGCGCTGGTAGTCGAGCGCCTGCAGGTAGTGCGCCGCGGCGATCAGGTTGACCTCGGGCGGCAGCTTCATCGCCGGGTGGCCCCAGTAGCCGTTGGCGAAGATGCCCAGTTGCCCCGACGACACGAAGGTCTTGAGCTTGTCCTGGACCGCCTTCATCTCCTGCGGCGAGTTGTAGCGCCAGTCGGAGAGGCTCTGGGCGAGCTTGGACGCCGCCACCGGATCGGCGTCGAGCGCCGAGACGATGTCGACCCAGTCCAGCGCGCCGAGGTGGTAGAAGTGGACGATGTGATCGTGCACCGCATGGGCACCGATGATCATGTTGCGGATGTACTGCGCGTTGACCGGGATGGCCATGTCGAGCGCGTTCTCGACCGCGCGCACCGAGGTGATGGCGTGCACCGTGGTGCAGACGCCGCAGATGCGCTGGGTGAAGATCCAGGCGTCGCGCGGGTCGCGCCCCTCGAGGATCTTCTCGATGCCACGCCACATCTGGCCCGACGACCAGGCGTTGGTGACCTGGCCGCCGTCCACCTGGCAGTCGATACGCAGGTGCCCCTCGATGCGGGTGATCGGGTCGATGGTGATTCTTGCCACGGGTGTTCTCCTGTCGAATCTACTGTCAGGCCGCCTGGTGGCGGTGGCTGCTGAGGATCGGGAAGCGCTTGACCAGCACGATGAAGGCGAGGATCTCGAACGCGACCAGGCCGACGGTGACCAGCAGCTCCCCGGTGGACGGGAAGTAGCTGTAGCCGGGGCCGGGCTGGAACGCGAACAGGAAGGCGTTCATGCGCCAGACCGCGCCGCCGAGCAGCATCGCCAGCGCCGCGACGAACAGGACCCTGCCGCGCTTGCGGTTGGCCGGCGAGAGCAGCACGGCCAGCGGGTAGGCGAACAGCGCGATCTCGACCAGGAAGGACAGGCTCAACCAACCGCTGGTGAAGATCGCGGCGAGCTTGCCGGCGAGCAGCAGTTCGCCGAGGCGCACCACGAGCCAGAAGCCGAGCAGGCCGGACATCAGCGGTGCGAGGCCGGCGAGCAGCGACCGGTCCATCGGGTGCTTGAGGCCGAGCGAGGAGAGCGCCGACTCGAAGATCACGATCGAGAAGCCCATCGCGATCGCCGAGCTGAGCGCCAGCACCGGCATCATCTCGTTGGCCTGCCACAGTGGGTGGACCTTGTCGCCGACCGCGATCAGCAGCGAGCCGAGAGAGGACTGGTGCATGAAGGGCAGCAGCACGCCGACCGCGATGACCAGGAACAGGATCTTGTCGAGCCTGGCCAGCGCGTTCTTCATGCCGAACTTCTCGAGGAACGGCGGCGCCGTCTCGATGGTCAGCACGATCACGTAGGCGAACACGCACAGGCCGACCTCGAGCATCACC
>JAWVZO010000066.1:0-12313 GCA_033722135.1 Gammaproteobacteria bacterium
CATCGCCCTGCCCACCGGCCGCAGCGAACTCGATCGGATGGTCGACATCGACGCTGCCCCGGTCCTCCGCGGGGACACCGTCTACGCGGTCTCCTACCAGGGCCGCGTCGCGGCGGTGGCGCAGCGCTCGGGGACGCTGCTCTGGTCCCGCGACTTCTCATCGAGCAGCGGCCTCGATGTCGACCGCGAACGGCTCTACGTCGGCGACGACCGGGATCACGTCTGGGCGATCGCGCGCGACGGCGGGGCCTCGTACTGGCGCCAGGAGGCGCTGCAGCACCGACAGCTGACGGCGCCGGCCTTCGCCGACGGGAGCGTCGCGGTTGGCGACCTGGAGGGCTACCTCCACTTCCTGGATGGCGTCGACGGCCGTATCGTCGCCCGGGTCCGCGTCGGCAGCGGCCCGATGACCGCGGCGCCGCTGGTGCGCGGCGACCGCATCTACGCCGTGACGACGGACGGTGGCCTGGTCGCCCTTAGAGTCGGATCGGAGTCCTAGCCCGGCCGGGCGGGTTCAGTCCTCGAGGAAGAATCCCATCTTCACGCCGGCCATCTCGACCACGTCCTGGTCACGGAGGTGGTAGGCCTGGGGCCCCACGACGTTCCCGTTGACCTTCAGCTCGCGGTCGTTGTTCGGCCCGCCGTCGATCTGGACCATGAAATAGCCGTGGTGGCGGCGGGTGATGGCGACCACCTGCACGCCTTTCTTGCCGAGCGTGGTCACTTCCTTGACGAGCTTCAGTTCGCGCCCCGAGTTGGGGCCGCTCAGGATCTGCAGGCGCGCTGGCTCGGGCTCGGTCGCGGGTGCAGCCGACGGTTGCGGGGCCGCGGCGGGTGGGGGTTCGGGAGCGGCTTCGGCCGATGCGTTCGGCCTGGCCGCAGGGGCCTCCGCGACGGGCTTGTTGACCAGGTTGCTCATCGACGAGAAGCTCATCACGACCGTCTTCTCGAGGTCGTCGGCGGACTCGCCCTGGTCCTCGTTGACGAACCTGAGCTGGTGCTTGCCGATGTCGATCCTGTCGCCGTCGTTGAGTGCGTGCTTCTTGACGTCGGTGCCGTTGACCGTCGTGCCGTTGGTGCTGTCGAGGTCTTCCAGGAAGTAGTCGTTGAGGATGCGGATCACGCGCGCGTGGTGGCCGCTGACCGCCAGGTTGTCGATCTGGATGTCGTTGTCAGGCTTGCGACCGATGGTCGTGTACTCCTTCTCGAGCTCGGTCTCGCTGACCGTGTTGCCGTGGAAGGTGAGTATCAGTTTAGCCATGGTTCCCTGCGCTCCTGGTCGGTGACATCGGTTGGGACCGCCCAGTCTCAGTGATCCGCGTCAGATTTGGTATGCAGGCCGCGCCAACACCGTGGTGATGTTGTCGAGACCGCCGCGATTGTTGGCGAGGCGGATGAGCTCGCGCGCTGTCGCGCCAAGGTTAGCATCAAACTTCTGCAGCGTTAACCTGATCTCGGACTCTTCCAGCATGCTGTAGAGGCCATCGCTGCAGAGCAGATAGAGGTCCCCCGCGTGGCACTCCAACGCGATCCGTTCGGGCGTCATCTCCTCGTCGGCGCCGATCGCCTGGGTGAGGACGTTGCTGAAGGGAGGCGGGCGGTGCGGGTCGCCCCGGTCGCGTGCCCGGGCGGCGAGCATCGCGCCGACCGTCTGGTCGTGGGTCAGTTGCTCGAGGGTCTCCCCTCGGTAGCGGTAGAGCCGGGAGTCCCCGACATGGACGGCGTGTAGCCACCCCGCCTCGAAGAGCACCGCGATCAGGGTGGTGCCCATGCCGCGTGACGCGGGATCCTGCCCGGCCGCGCCGAGGACGGCGCGGTTGGCTGCGTCCACCGCGCCGGCGAGTCGCTCCCGCGGCGGGCGTTGGGCCGTCTCCACGCCGGGTGCGGCATCGACGAGGTGCCGTAACGCGCGGCTCACCGCGATGGTGCTGGCCAGTTCGCCGCGCGCGTGGCCGCCCATGCCGTCGGCGAGCAGGGCAATTCCCGCCCCGGGAAGCAGGGCGTAGGCGTCCTCGTTGGTGTCGCGATGGAGGCCGGGATCGGTCATGCCGACCATCTCGATGCCCGAGGGTTGTGTGACGTTGCCGTTCGCCATGGGCTGGTCCATTCTAGGGCCAGTGTCGGGTCCCGGCACCCCCGGAACGATGCGCCCGGGCCTCTGCGCCGAACCGGAGAGCGAGCACATGGACGAGGAGAGGGCGGACCTGCGGCCGCTGACCACGCTGCGCGATTTCGTCCGCTGGGGGGCGAGCCGGTTCGGTGCCGCCGGCCTCTTCTTCGGCCACGGCACCGACAACGCGCTCGACGAGGCGGCGGCTCTGGTGCTCCACGCGCTCGATCTTCCCCCCGACCTCCCCGCGGTCTACTTCGAGGCGACGCTGACCGAGCGCGAGCGCGATGCGGTCGTCGAGCTGCTCGAGAGGCGGATCCACGAGCGCAAGCCTGCCGCCTACCTGACCCACGAGGCGTGGTTCGCCGGCCTCGGCTTCTACGTGGACGAGCGGGTGCTAATCCCCCGTTCGCCGATCGCCGAGCTGATCCGCAACGGCTTCGAACCGTGGCTCGACCACGATCGCGTGGCACGCGTCCTCGACCTGTGCACCGGCAGCGGCTGCATCGCGGTGGCCTGCGCCATGACGTTCCCGGAGGCCGAGATCGACGCCGTGGATGTCTCGCCCGACGCCCTCGAGGTGGCGCGGACCAACATCGCGCGCCACCACGTCGAGGACCGCGTCCACCCGATCGAGTCTGATCTGTTCGCCGCCCTAAAGGGGGTGCACTACGACCTGATCGTCAGCAACCCGCCCTACGTGCCCGCCGAGAGCCTCGAGAACCTGCCGGAGGAGTTCAGCCACGAGCCACGTCTCGGCCTCTCGGCCGGTGCCGACGGGCTGGAGGTGATCACGCGGATGCTGGTCGATGCGTCGTCGCACCTGCGTCCCGGTGGTATCATTGTCATCGAGGTCGGCGAGGCGGAGCCGGCGCTGATCGAGCGGTTCCCGCAGATCCCGTTTCTCTGGCTCGAGTTCGAGCACGGTGGCCACGGCGTCTTCCTGCTCACCGCCGAACAGCTCAAGGACTACGCGACCGCCTTCGCCATCGGCTGATACCATGCCCGTGAACCTTATCCAGTGCGCCCCGGCCCAGCGTGCCGTGCCGTTTCCCGGGCCGCTCGCCGACGGCCGCAACGGGTTCACCACCGGCGAGTCGCCGATCATGGCGTCGCTTCGCCAGCCCCCCGATCGGATGCCGTTCGCGCAGCTGCCCGAGCGGATCAATGCCACCCATTGCGAGGGGCCCGACGTCGACTGAGAAGGCGGCGGGCCGGACCCGATGAGCGAGAAAATCACCTTCGACGCGGAACTGATCCGGCGCTACGACCGTTCCGGACCGCGCTACACCTCCTACCCGACCGCGGTGCAGTTCGTCGAGACGTTCGACGCCGCGCGTTACCGCGAGATCGCGGCGCGCAGCGTCGCCGAGCGTCCCGCGCGGCCGCTGTCGCTCTACTTCCACATCCCGTTCTGCGACACGGTCTGCTTCTACTGCGCCTGCAACAAGCACGTCACCAAGGACCGCGGGCTCGCGCAGCCCTACCTCGACCGCCTGCAGCGGGAGATCGCCATGCAGGCGGCGCTGTTCCCGGACGAGCGCGTCGTCGAACAGCTGCACTGGGGCGGCGGCACGCCGACCTTCATCAGCGCCGCGCAGATGCACGAGCTGATGGCCCGCACCCGCGAGCACTTCCGCCTCGCCGACGACGTCAACGGCGAGTTCTCGGTCGAGGTCGACCCGCGCGAGGCCCCACCGGAGACCATCCGCCTGCTGCGCGAGATCGGCTTCAACCGGCTGAGCATGGGCGTGCAGGACTTCGACCCGGCGGTGCAGAAGGCGGTGAACCGCCTGCAGCCCGAGGAGATCACGCTCGCTTCGCTCGACGCGGCCCGTGAGCACGGGTTCCGCTCGATCAGCCTCGACCTGATCTACGGCCTGCCCAAGCAGTCGGCGAAGACGTTCGCCGAGACGCTCGACAAGATCGTCGCGCTGGGACCCGACCGGCTCTCGGTCTTCAACTACGCGCACCTGCCGGAGCTGTTCAAGCCGCAGCGGCGCATCAACCCCGAGGAACTGCCGTCGCCCGCGGAGAAACTCGACATCCTGCAGCTGACCACCGAGCGGCTCGCCGCGGCCGGCTACGTCTACATCGGCATGGACCACTTCGCGCGGCCCGACGACGAGCTCGCCGTGGCCCAGCGCGAGGGGACGCTCTACCGCAACTTCCAGGGCTACTCGACCCATGCCGAGTGCGACCTGATCGGTCTCGGCGCCACGTCGATCGGCAGCGTCGGGCCGAGCTACGCGCAGAACCGGCGCGAGATCGCGAACTACTACGAGGCGATCGACGGCGGCGACCTGGCGGTGTTCCGCGGCGTGGAACTCGACGCCGACGACCTGCTGCGCCGCGCGGTGATCACCGAGCTGATCTGCCACTTCCGGCTGGTGTTCGCCGACGTCGAGGCGGCGTACGGCATCGACTTCGCCGACTACTTCGCGCGCGAGCTCGAGGATCTCGCGCCGATGCAGGACGACGGTCTGCTGCGCCTGGCCCCGGACCGCATCGACGTGACCCCCGCGGGGCGCTTCCTGATCCGCAACATCTGCATGGTCTTCGACCGCTACCTGCGCGAGTCGGCGTCGCAGCGCTTCTCGAAAGTGATCTGACCCGGCCCCGCGCGGCCGCGCCGCGCTACAATAGCCGCCATGTCCGGCAACAGCATCGGCAAGCTCTTCGTGGTCACCGATTTCGGTGAGAGCCACGGTCCCGCGATCGGCGGGGTCGTCGACGGCTGCCCGCCCGGCATCGCGCTCGACGAATCCGTGCTCCAGCATGACCTCGACCGGCGCCGGCCGGGACAGAGCCGGCACACCACGCAGCGCCGCGAGGCGGACCGGGTCGAGATCCTGTCGGGACTTCTCGACGGCCGGACCACCGGCGCCCCGATCGGCCTGCTGATCCGCAACACCGACGCGCGGTCGAAGGACTACGCGAACCTCGCGGACCGCTTCCGGCCCGGCCACGCGGACTACGTCTACCAGCAGAAGTACGGGGTCCGGGATCACCGCGGGGGCGGGCGCGCCTCGGCGCGGGAGACGGCCGTCCGGGTCGCCGCCGGCGGGATCGCCAGGGCGTTCCTCGCCACCGCCGGGATCCGCGTGCGCGGCTGCCTCGCCCAGCTCGGCCCGATACGGGCCGAGGCCCGTGACTGGGACGCGGTCGAGACGAACCCGTTCTTCTTTCCCGATAGCGCCAGGGTGCCCGAACTCGAGGCCTACATGGACGCGCTGCGCAAGTCGGGCGACTCGATCGGCGCCCGGGTCGACGTCGAGGCGACCGGCGTGCCGCCCGGCCTCGGCGAACCGGTCTTCGACCGCCTCGACGCCGACATCGCCCATGCGCTGATGGGCATCAACGCGGCCAAGGGGGTCGAGGTGGGCGCCGGGTTCGCCGCGGTCGAGCAGAAGGGCACTGAGCACCGCGACGAGATGACCCCTGAGGGCTTCCTCGGCAACCAGGCCGGCGGGGTGCTCGGCGGCATCTCCACCGGGCAGGTGATCCGGGCCAGCGTCGCGATGAAGCCGACCTCGAGCCTGCGCCTGCCGGCGCGGACCGTCGACCGCGACGGCCGGGCCGTCGAGGTGGCCACCACCGGGCGGCACGACCCCTGCGTCGGCATCCGCGCGGTGCCGATCGTCGAGGCGATGCTCGCCATCGTGCTCGCCGACCACCTGCTCCGCCACCGTGGCCAGAACCGGGACGTCGTCTCCGCCACACCGGTGATCCCCGCCGGACGCGGCTGAAGGTGTCCGCGCCGTCGGCCACGCCGTACTGGCGGCTGTCGGGTTTCTACCTCTTCTACTTCGCCTCGCTCGGCGCCCTGATCCCGTTCTGGGGGCTCTACCTGCAGGACCTCGGCCACGACGCCGCGGCGATCGGCGAGCTGATGGCGTTGCTGATGGCGACCAAGATCGTCGCGCCGAACCTCTGGGCGTGGCTGGCCGACCTGCGCGGCGAGCGGATCCGCATCGTCCGCCTCGCCTCGTTCGCCGCGCTGCTCTGCTTCGCCGGTGTCTTCTTCGGCAGCGATTACCTCTGGATGGCACTGGTGATGGTCGCGTTCAGCTTCTTCTGGAACGCCTCGCTGCCGCAGTTCGAGGCCCTGACACTCGCGCACCTGGTACGCGACCCGCACCGCTACGGCCTGGTGCGGGTCTGGGGTTCGGTGGGGTTCATCGCCAGCGTGGTCGCGCTCGGCGCACTGTTCGAGGTGACCGGCCGGGAGTGGCTGCCGTGGGTCGTCCTGGGGCTGTTCGTGCTGCTCTGGGCCATCAGCCTGAGCGTGCCGGATGCCGGCGGGAACCACGCCGCCGCGACCCGTGAGCCGCTGCGGCGCGTCCTCGGCCGGCCCGAGGTGATGGCGCTGTTCGCGGCCTGCCTGCTGATGCAGGCGAGCCACGGGCCGTACTACGCCTTCTTCAGCATCCACCTCGACCGCGCCGGTTACGGCGCCCAGCTGATCGGTCTTCTCTGGGCCCTCGGCGTGGTCGCGGAGATCGGCATCTTCCTGGTCGCCGCACCGCTGCTGCGGCGCTATAACCCGCGCCACCTGCTGATCGCGAGCCTGTTGCTGACCGCGCTGCGCTGGTGCCTGGTCGGCGGCCTGGTCGCGTACCCGGGCTGGCTGGCGTTCGCGCAGCTGCTGCACGCCGCCTCGTTCGGCGTCTACCACGCCGCGGCGATCCAGCTCGTGCATCGCTTCTTCCCCGCGCCGCACCAGGGACGTGGCCAGGCGCTCTACAGCAGCCTCAGCTTCGGCGCCGGCGGCGCCCTCGGCAGCCTCGCCGGGGGTTACGCCTGGACCGCGCTCGGCGCGACGGCCACCTTCGTGTTCGCCTCGGTGCTCGCGCTGCTCGGGGCCTGGGTCGGACTGCGCTGGCTGCGCGCCTGAGACGCCGCCTCAGTCGCCCGGCAGCCCGGAGTGGGGCAGCGGCAACGCGACCCAGAAAAGGGCTCCCCCGCTGGCGCGTTGATCGGCGCCGATCCGTCCCTGCATCGCCTCGACGAGGCGGCGGCACAGGGCGAGACCGAGCCCGGTGCCGCCGAAACGCCGCGCCGAGTGATCCTCGCCCTGGGTGAATTCCTCGAACAGGGCCTCGTGCGATCCCTGCGGCAGGCCGATCCCGGAATCGAGCACGTTGAGGTGCAGGGTGCCCTCGTGGTCCTTGCCCGCCTGGTAGTCGGCCTCGATGCGCACGTGGCCCTCGTGGGTGAACTTGATGGCGTTGTTGACGAGGTGCTCGAGCACCGCGCCGATGTGACCCGGGTCGCCGATCAGCCGGTGCGGCATCATCGGGTGGCAGACGATCTCCAGGCGCAACCCCTTGTTCTCCGCCGCCGGGCGCATCGAGGCGCCGACGGTCTCGACCATTTCGTGGGGGTCGAAGCTCTGGGTGCGGATCGGCAGCTGGCTGGTCTCCAGCCGCGAGAACTCGAGCAGCTGGTCGATCAGGCGCAGCAGCCGCTGCGCCGAGTCGCGCGCCATCTCCACCTGCTCACGCTGGGTTGCGTCGAGTCGCGAGTCGACGAGCAGGTCGAGCATGCCGAGCGTGCCGTTGAGCGGGGTGCGCAACTCGTGGCTCATGTTGGCGAGGAACGTGCTCTTGGCCTTGTTGGCGGCCTCCGCCTCGGTCTTGGCCGCGAGCAGCCGCTGGCGTGCGGCGATCTGCTCGCTGATGTCGCGGTCGGCACCGCGGTAGCCGACCAGGCGGCCCTGCTCGTCGAGCAGCGGGAGGCCGCTGGTCTCGAGCGTGACCACGCGGCCGTCGCGGTGCAGGTTGCGGTTGATGAACGCGTTGAACGACTGCTTGGCCTCGAAGACCCGGAACGCGGCCAGCTTGAGTTCCTCGCGTTCCTCGGGGATGAAGAAGTCGTAGAAGTGCTTGCCGAGCATCTCGTCCGGCCGGTAGCCGAGGATCTCCTCGACGATCGGGTTGGAATAGGTGTAACGGCCCTCGGCATCGACCTCCCAGATCCATTCGCCGACGTGCGCCGCGACGTCGCTGAAGCGCTGCTCGGAGACTGTGTAGGCGAGCTGGGCCGCCTCGATTTCCTGGACCTGGCCGCGCAGCGGCTTGTAGATCAGGTAGAGGAACGCCGGGATCAGCAGGACGATCAGCAGGACCGAGTCGACCAGCGCCTCGACGTGCGGGCTGAGCTCCGGGAAGAACTGCAGCAGCAGCATGACGAAGACCTCGGCGCAGAAGATCGTCAGGGCGATCGAGAAGACCAGCGTGCCGAGCGAGCGGAGCGGTCCCGTACCGAGCTGCACCGGGGGCGACTCATCGCGGTTGCGTACCACCGCGCGGCTGTTGCTTCTCTCGCCGCTCATCTGGGGTTTCCTGGCATCCGCCCATGGCGGAGTGGCCGACGCGGGACGCTTCGGCAGACTGTGCGCAGTTTAGCCAATCGCCCGGCCGCCCGGCGAATCGGCGTACGCGCCGAGCGTCGCGAGCAGGGCGCCGGCTGCGTTGGAGAGGGTGCGGCCGCGCCTGGAGACCGCGCCGAGATCGCGTCGCATCGCCAGCCCGGCGATCGGGATCACCTGCAGGCGCGAGTCGACCAGGGTCCTCGGCAGCACGCTCCAGCCGAGGCCCAGGATCACCATCATGCGGATGGTCTCCAGGTGGTTGGTCGACATCTCCACGATCGGTTCGACGCCGTGCTCTGCGAGGGCCTGGTGGACGATCTGCCGCGTGACGGTCTCCGGACCGGGCAGGATGGCCGGGAACCGGGCCAGGTCGGACGCCGATGGTTCCGGCGACCGGGCCAGCGGATGTTCCAGGCCGCACACCACCAGCAGGTCGTCGCGCCACAGCGGCGTGGCCACCACCCGCTCCGGGGTCGCGAGCGGGAGCGTGATCACCGCGAGTTCGAGCGTGCCCGCGGCGACGGCCGAGAGCGCCTCCTCGGATTCCAGGAAGCGCAGCTCAAGCCGCACCTCGGGATAGCGTCGCTTGAAGGTCTCGAGTACCGGGGGCAACCGGCGCAGGCCGACGTGGTGGGAGGTGGCGATCACCAGCCGCCCGGCGACGTCGCCGGAGAGATCGGCGATCCGGCGCCGTGCCGTGTCGAGTTCGTCGAGAGCGCGGGTGGCGTGGTCGAGCAGCACCTCGCCCGCCTCGGTCAGGCGGACCTCGCGTCCGCTGCGGTCGAACAGGCGCGCACCGAGCTGCGACTCGAGCGCGGCGATGCGCTTGCTGACGGCCGGCTGGGTCAGGTGGAGGTGTCCTGCCGCGTCCGAGAACGAGCGGTCCCGGGCGACCCGGACGAATGCCTGGAGGTGGACGAGGTTCAGCGGGGCGCGCTCCGGAGCGGTTCAACCATGAGATATTGTAATGGATCATATGAAAAAGATGAATTTGTGTAATAAGCACGTGCGCCGTATTCTGTGCGACCTGCCCACGCGGAGTGATACCGATGACCGCCAGGACCCTCTACGACAAGCTCTGGGACGACCACGTGGTGCGCGTCGACGACAGCGGCGCCGCGCTGCTCTACATCGACCGCCACCTGGTCCACGAGGTCACCTCGCCGCAGGCCTTCGAGGGCCTGCGCCTGGCGGGACGCAAGCCCTGGCGCACGAACAGCGTGCTCGCGGTCCCCGACCACAACGTGCCCACCACCGACCGCGAGGGCGGCATCACCGACCCCGTGTCGCGGCTGCAGGTCGAGACCCTCGACCGCAACTGCAGCGAGTTCGGCATCACCGAGTTCGCGATGAACGACCCGCGGCAGGGCATCGTCCACGTGATCGGACCCGAGCAGGGCGCGACGCTGCCCGGGATGACCGTGGTCTGCGGCGACTCGCACACCGCCACCCACGGCGCCTTCGGCGCGCTGGCGTTCGGCATCGGCACCTCCGAGGTCGAGCACGTCCTCGCCACGCAATGCCTGATCCAGAAGAAGTCGAAGAACATGCTGGTGCGCGTCGACGGCCGCCTGCCCGACGGGGTCGGCCCGAAGGACGTCGTGCTCGCCGTGATCGGCAGGATCGGCACCGCCGGCGGTACCGGCTACGCGATCGAGTTCGGCGGCGAGGCGATCCGCGCGATGAGCATGGAAGGGCGCATGACGGTCTGCAACATGGCCATCGAGGCCGGCGCGCGCGCCGGCATGATCGCCGTCGACGAGACCACCATCGACTACCTCGCGGGGCGCCCGTTCGCGCCGCAGGGCGACCTCTGGGAACGGGCCGTGGCGAACTGGCGCGACCTGCGCAGCGACGACGGCGCCCACTTCGACGCCGTCGTCGAGATCGACGGCAGCACGCTGCGCCCGCAGGTGACCTGGGGTACCTCGCCGGAGATGGTCCTGCCGATCGACGGCCGGGTGCCCGATCCCGACGCGGAGGCCGACCCGAAGCGCGCCGAGGGCTACCGCCACGCGCTGCGCTACATGGGCCTGGAACCCAACACACCGCTCGGCGAGATCGCCATCGACAAAGTGTTCATCGGTTCGTGCACCAACGGGCGCATCGAGGATCTGCGCGCCGCCGCGGCGGTGGCCCGGGGCGGGCGCGTCTCCGGCAACGTCAAGCTCGCGCTGGTGGTTCCGGGCTCGGGCCTGGTCAAGGCGCAGGCCGAGCAGGAGGGGCTCGACAAGGTGTTCCGGGAGGCCGGGTTCGAGTGGCGCGACCCGGGCTGCTCGATGTGCCTGGCGATGAACGCCGACCGCCTCGAATCCGGCGAGCGCTGCGCCTCGACCTCGAACCGCAACTTCGAGGGGCGCCAGGGGCAGGGCGGGCGCACCCACCTGGTCAGCCCGGCGATGGCCGCCGCGGCCGCGCTGGCCGGCCACTTCGTCGACGTCACCGCGCGCTGATTCGCGCAGGAGTACCGCCATGGACAAACTGGTCAACTTCACCGGCCGCGTCGCACCGCTCGACCGGGCCAACATCGACACCGACGCGATCATCCCGAAGCAGTTCCTGAAGTCGATCGAGCGGACCGGCTTCGGTCCCTACCTGTTCGACGAGTGGCGCTACCTGGATCACGGCGAACCGGGCATGGACTGCAGCGGCCGGCCGCTCAACGAGGAGTTCGTGCTCAATCGGCCCCGCTACGCCGGCGCCACGATCCTGCTCGCGCGCGACAACTTCGGCTGTGGCTCGAGCCGCGAACATGCCCCCTGGGCGCTGCTCGACTACGGCTTCCGGGTGATCGTCGCGCCGAGCTTCGCCGACATCTTCTACAACAACTGCTTCAAGAACGGCATCCTGCCGGTGGTCCTCGATTCGGCCACGGTCGACCGCCTGTTCGCCGAGGTCGAGGCGCGGGAGGGCTACGCCCTGACCCTCGACCTGCCGGCCCAGACCCTGACCACGCCGGACGGCGAGGCGATCGCCTTCGAGCTCGACGCCTTCCGCAAGCACTGCCTGCTCGAGGGGCTCGACGACATCGGCCTGACGCTGCAGCACGTCGATGCCATCCGCGACTACGAGGCGCGCCACCGGGCCGAGCGGCCGTGGCTGTTCGCCTGAACCCGGCCGTATCCGAGGAGAACACCGCATGAGTCACAAGATCGCGATCCTGCCTGGCGACGGCATCGGCGTGGAGATCGTCGCCGAGGCGTGCAAGCTGCTGGATTGCCTGCAGGACGACTTCGGCCTGGCCGTCGAGACCGACGAGGCGCTGGTCGGCGGCGCCGCCTACGACGCCACCGGCACGCCGCTGCCCGATGCGACGTTGGAACTCTGCCGCGAGGCCGACGCGATCCTGCTCGGCGCGGTCGGCGGGCCGAAATGGGAACCGCTCGACTACGCGGTGCGCCCAGAGCGCGGCCTGCTCGGCCTGCGCGCCGAGCTCGACCTGTTCGCCAACCTGCGCCCGGCGATCCTCTACCCGCAGCTCGCCGACGCCTCGTCGCTGAAGGCCGACATCGTCGCCGGCCTCGACATCCTGATCGTGCGCGAGCTGACGGGTGGCATCTACTTCGGCCAGCCGCGCGGTGTCGAGACGGTCGACGGCGTGCGCCGCGGCTTCAACACCCTGGTCTACAGCGAGCCCGAGATCGAGCGCATCGGCCGGGTCGCGTTCGAGACCGCGCAGAAGCGTGGGAAGCGGCTCTGCTCGGTTGACAAGGCGAACGTCCTCGAGGTCACCGAGCTGTGGCGCGATGTGATGACCGGGCTCGCCGCCGACTACCCGGACGTCGAGCTCTCGCACATGTACGTCGACAATGCGGCGATGCAGCTGG
>JAWVZO010000067.1:0-12189 GCA_033722135.1 Gammaproteobacteria bacterium
CCGCGCGACATGAACAAATGCAAGGTCGGCCAGTGCAAGTACGTCTTCGTCACGGCCGAGGACGGCGGCATCATCAACGACCCCATCCTGCTGCGCCTCGAGGAGAACCGCTTCTGGCTCTCGCTCGCCGACAGCGACGTCATGCTCTGGGCGAAGGGCGTGGCCTACAACTCGGGACTCGACGTCACGATTCAGGAAATCGACGTCGCCCCGGTGCAGGTGCAGGGGCCGAAGGCCAAGCAGGTGATGGTCGACATGTTCGGCGAGAAGGTGCTCGAGATCCCCTACTACCACCTCATGGAGGCCGAACTCGACGGCATGCAGGTGGTGATCTCGCGCACCGGCTACAGCAGCGAGATCGGCTACGAGATCTACGTTCGCAACGCCAGCCGCTTCGGCGAGGCACTCTGGAGCCGCGTCTACGAGGCCGGCCGGCCGCACGGCATGCAGGTGATCGGTCCGTGCCACATCCGCCGCATCGAGGGCGGCATCCTCGCCTTCGGCTGCGACATCTGGTACGACACCAATCCGTTCGAGGTCGGCATGGGTTATGACTGGATGGTCGACCTGCGCGGCGACGACGATTTCATCGGGCGTGCCGCGCTGGAGCGGATCAAGGCCGTGGGGCCGAAGCGCATGCTGGTCGGCCTCGAGATCGACGGCCCGAGCGTCGGCTACTTCACCGACAGCACCATGATCGACTGCTTCCCGGTCTACGACGCCGAGGGCTCGCGCATCGGCAAGGTGACCTCCGCGTGCCGCTCGCCGCGGCTCGAGAAGAACATCGGCATGGCGCTCGTCCCGATCGCGCACGCGGAGATCGGCAACGAGGTGCTGGTCGAAACCCAGTCCGGCTGGCAGCAGGCGGTGGTCGTGCCGAAGCCGTTCTTCGATCCGCACAAGTCCACCCCGAAGAGCTGACGGCGAGGCGGCCCGTGTCTGGTGCCCGGACGATGGACGTGGACGCCACCCGCGGCTTGCGGGCCCTGGCGAACCCGCGTTTCGAGGTGATCCCGGTCCGCGGCGTGCTCGGTCATGCCGCGGGCCTGCCACCGGGAGCGCACGTGACGGTGACCTGTTCGCCGAAGCTGGGCCTCGAACGCACGCTGGAGACCTCGGAGGCACTGCTCGGCATGGGCTTCCGGGTGATCCCGCACCTGCCCGCGCGGCTGGTGCGCGACCGGGGTCATCTACGGGAGGTGCTGGTCAGGTTGCGCGAGGCCGGCCTCCGCGAGGTGTTCGTCGTCGGCGGCGACGCCCCGGAGCCGGTCGGCGGGTTCCGCAGCGGCTACGAACTCCTCGAGGCGCTCGCGACGTTCCCCGACCGCCCGGAACGGATCGGCATCCCCTGCTACCCGGAGGGTCATCCACTGATCGATGCGGCGTTGCTCGCGGAGGCGCTGCGCGCCAAGGCGAGCCATGCCGACTACATGGTCACGCAGATCTGCTTCGATCCGGGCAGGATCCTCGACTGGCTCCGGGCGACCCGGAATGCCGGCATCCACCTGCCCGTCCACTTCGGCCTGCCCGGCGTCATGGCGAGCCACAAGCTCCTCTCCATCGCGCTGAAGATCGGCCTGGGGGATTCCACCCGCCTGCTGCGCCGCCGGCCTTCGACGGTCGGCCGCCTGCTCGCCGGGGACTACGACCCGGCAACGATCGTCCGGGCGCTGCTGGAAGTTGTCGCGGACCCGGCCCTGGACGTCGCCGGGTTCCACTTCAACACCTTCAACGCGGTCTCGTCGCTCGAACGCTGGCGCGCCCGGATGCTCGACGAGGTCTCCCGACGATGCGCGCTCGCGCCGCCCGCCGCGGCCGGCGCGACCGCCGAGAGCTACTGAGACGGGGCCGGACCCCGCGCCGTCAGCTCATGTGACGCTCCAGCAGGAGACCGACCGTGTAGCGGTACTCCTGCCGGGTGATCATTTCGAGCTTGTAATACGAGTCGAGAAGCTCGATCGCCTCGCGGAATCTGGTGTCCTCGTCGCGTTTCGACGCGTCGTAGAAACCCAGGACCTTCTCCGGGTACTGACCCAGCTTCACCGCGGCATAGGGATGGACGTCGTCCTCGCTCTGGTACCGCGCCGGAAGGTAATAGGCAAGAGGCCGGATGGTGACCTGGTCACACCCGTTGAACTGCGCAGCCTGCTGGGCGGCGAGGTAACGGCCTTTCAGGTGTTCGAGCCGCTCGGACTGATCGGTCCGGCCGTTGTCGTAGGGTTCGACCAGCGTGACCGGGAACGCGACCCACCACGCGGTGTTGCGCACGTGGTTCGCGTCGGCCAGGCGGTCGACCTCGTCAACCAGGTCCTGGGTCTCCTCGACGGTCGCGAACACCTCGCCGGAGACCGCCTTGCAGTCGAGATCGAGGAAGGTCTTCGCCGACATCGGGCGGCCCTCGATGTGTTGCGGGCGTGACGCGCAGGCGCTCAGCAGGCCCGCGACCAAGAGCAGGAGAATGGTTTTCCGGATCATCGCTCGTCCTCCACGGGAGGCTTCCTCACCCGGTGAACTATAGCAACCCGTGGCCGATGTGAATGTCACGACGGACGTCCCGGCAAACGCCGCGACCGCCGATGTTCCGTCGAGCCGGGGAGCCGCCCCGGACCGGGATCCTAGTGCACCGTGCAGACCATGCAGGGATCGAACGAGCGCACGACGTGGAACACCCCCGCGGACGGGTCCTCGTCCCCCGACGGGGTGCCGGCCAGCGCCTGCTCGAGCGGGCCGGGCACGCCAGCCGCGTCGCGCGGCGAGAAGTTCCAGGTGGTCGGCGCGACGATCTGGTAGTTCGCGATGCGTCCGTCGCGGACGCTCAGCCAATGGCCCAGCGCGCCACGCGCCGCCTCGACGAGACCGGCCCCCTCCCCCTCGTCGGGAAGCGTCCCACTGGCGTTGAAGGGTTCGTTGGGACGGATCTCGCCGACCCACGTCTCGATCAGCTGCAGCAGGCGCGCGGCCTCGAGGAGCCGGCCGACCACCCGGCTGCGCACGTTGCTGCCGCCCTGCCCGGCGAGGTCCACGGCGAGCGGATGGCCGGCGATCACCTGGCGGGCGAATGCCCCCGTCTCCGCCGGCTCGCCGCCCAGGCGGGGCGCCTTGCACCAGCTGTAGGCGTCACCCTTGTCGGCGTCCGGGGCGGTCCGACCGTCGGCCGGGACGCGGGCCTCGCCCGTGCCGGACCAGCTGTGGCTGACGTCCTCGGCGATCGCCGCGACGTCGAGCGGCGCCGCCGCACCGTCGCGCCAGACGCCGCGCGCGAAGGTCAGGCCCTCCCCGTCAGGGTAGCTCCCGTAGCTCAACAACGGCAGCCGGGATCGGCCGACCCCGTCCAGCGACCCGGCCGCCGCCAGGTCGAGGAAGCGGCGCAGGTCACCGCGCCCCGCCCCCTCGTCGTGCCAACGCTCGAGCGCGGCGGCGCCGTCGAGCGTTGCGACGGCCTCGACGTCGTCGCCGAACAGGAAGCCCTCCAGGCGCCGGCGGAACTCGCGGACGATGCCGAGCAGGCGCAACCGCTCGGCGGCGGTGACGCTGCGCGTGGTGCCCCCCGGCTGGATCGCCAGCGTGTGCGGCCACTTGCCGGCCAGCAGTCCCATCAGGTGCAGGAACGCCGCGCGGGAGGCGAGGAACTCGTCGCGCGCGCTGCCGGTCATGGCGCGGAAGCGGCCGGCGACATCGTCGTGCCACGTCGCGCCGGCGTACTCGGGCCGCGCGAAGTCGGGCATGAAGAAGAGGTAGAAGTGGGTCAGGTGGTCGAGCAGCGACTCGGCGGCCAGGACGACGTTGCGCACCCGGCGCCCGTTCGGCGTCGGCTCGAGCCCCATGCACCCGGCCAGCGCCAGCGCCGCGGCGGTCGACTGCGCGACCGAGCAGATGCCGCAGATGCGCGGCGCGATGACCAGCGCGTCGAGCGGGCTCTTGCCGAGCAGCATGCGCTCGAAGCCGCGGTAGAGCGGCGCGTTGACCCGAGCCTCGCGGACCGTGCCGTTCTCGATCTCCAGCGCGACCTCGAGGTCGCCCTCGGCCCGGTTGAACGGACCGACCAGAAGCCGGCTCATTTGATCCGCTTCCGGTACTGGGTCGGCGGCACGACGGTGTGGTCGGACACGGCGTTGCGGCGCACCCGGTTCGGGGTCGCCGACTTCGACAGCGAGGCCAGCGCGACGAACCACGCCTTGGGCATGTCGGTCGGCAGGCCGGTCGGGATGCCGGCCACCTTCGGCGTCTCGGTGAAGGCGTGGCCCGGCTCCTCGAAACCGGGCGCGGTGCAGTTGATGCACGCGAAGCCGCCGCGAAGGCAGGAACCCTCGCCATGCCAGAGGCGCAGGTTGCAGTCGGCCAGCGCCTGGGTGCCGAGGCAGCCGAGGTTCTCCATCAGGCAGCCGAGCTGCGAGGGTTCCTTCGCGCTCGCCTTGAACTCGTAGTACTCGTTGCGCGGGCAGCCGTGGTGGACCAGATGCTCGGTGTAGAAGCGCGGGCGGCCGAGCGCGTCGAGGTCGCCGTCGAAGAACTCGCCCTGGCGCAGCGCCAGCAGCGTCTCGAGTACCCAGCCGGGGTGGGTCGGGCAGCCGGCGACGTTGATCACCGGCAGCTCGGCGCCGCTGCGGTAGCCGTCGCCGAGCAGCCCGCCGAGCACGTCGCCGTCGTACTGCATGCCGCAGGCGTCGGTCTCGTTGCCGCCCGCCGCCGAGACCCCGCCGTAGGCGGCGCAGGTACCGACCGCGACGGTGTAGCGGGCCACGCCGGCCAGCCGTTCCACCCACGCCGACATCGGCTCGCCGGTGCCGGCCAGGGTGTGAAAGCGGCCGGTGCCGTTCGGCCCGCGCAGCACGGCACCCTCGAGGCAGAGGACGTCGAGCGGCGTGCTCCCGTCGAGGCACGCCTCGAGGATCGCCAGCGCCTCGCGACCGCTCGCCTCGCTGAGCGCGGGGTGCCAGAGCAGGTGGATGCCGGCGCCCTCCAGCGCGGTCGACAGGCCGGGCGACTCGGCGCCGAGCAGCGCGATGGTGCAGCCGCCGCAGCCTGCGGACTGCAGCCAGAGCACGTTGAACGGGCGGTCGGCGTTCATCTCAACGCCCCAGGCCGAGACGTTCGAGCTTGCCGCGCAGGCCGACGCGTGACAGGCCGAGCTCTCGGGCCACCGCGGTCTTGTTGCCACGGTGGCGGCGCAGCGCCTCGCTCAGGATCCGCTCCTCGACGGCGTCGAGGCGGGCGCGGAGCGAGCCGTCGCCGGGCTCGGCCGGGAGCGCAGGCGTCACCGGCGCGACGGCTGCGGCATCGCCCACCCTCGGCGAGACCAACTCCGCGCCGAGCACTTCGTCTCGCGCCAGGGTCAGCATGCGGTAGATCTCGTTCTGGATCTCCCGCGCGTTGCCCGGCCAGCGGTAGCTGCAGAGCAGGTCCAGCGCCTCGTCGGAGAACCCGGTCGCCGGCTTGCGCAGTTCCTCGACGGCACGGGCGAGCATGGCCCGCGCGATCGGCGGGACGTCCATGGTCCGCTCGCGCAGCGGCGGCAGGTGCAGCGTGAACCCGGCCAGGCGGTAGTAGAGGTCGGCGCGGAAGTTGCCGCGCGCCACTTCCGCCTCGAGGTCGCGGTTGGTGGCCGAGATCACCCGCACGTCGATGCGCCGCGAGCGCGACGAGCCGAGCGGCCGGATCTCGCCCTCCTGAAGCACGCGCAGCAGCTTGACCTGCATCGCGGGCGAGGTCTCGCCGATCTCGTCGAGGAAGATGGTGCCACCGTCGGCCTGCTCGAACAGGCCGACCCGGTCCTCGTACGCCCCGGTGAAGGCGCCGCGCTTGTGGCCGAACAGCTCGCTTTCGAGGATCTGGTCGGAGAGCGCGCCGCAGTTCTCGATCACGAACGTGCGCTCGGCACGCGGGCTGGTGTAGTGGATCGCGCGCGCCAGCAGCTCCTTGCCGGTGCCCGACTCGCCGGTGATCAGGATCGGGATGTCGTAGCCGGCGACCTGGCGCGCGGTGGCCACCACCCCATGCAACGGGCTCGCCCGGTCCATCGCCAGGCGGTCGAAGTCATAGCGCTGGCAGAGCTCCGCGCGCTTGCCGGCGACGCGCTTCTTGAGCACCGGCGCGGCGGTGCGCAGCTCGAGGTCGAGCCGGGCGTTCTCCTGCTGCAGGTGATAGAGGTCGGCCGCCGCGCGCACGGTCAGGAGCAGCGACTCGGGCTGCCAGGGCTTGGTGATGTACTGGTAGATCCCGGCCTCGTTGATCCCGGCGATGATGTCCTCTGTGTCGGTGTAGCCCGAGATGATGATGCGCACGACGTCGGGCCAGCGCTCGCGCACGCGCGTGAGCAGCTCGACGCCCGAGGTGCCGGGCATCCGCTGGTCGCACAGCACCACCCGCACCCACTCGCGCTCCAGCACCTTCACGGCGGCCTCCGCGTCGGAGGCGGTCAGTACCTCGAATGACTCCATCAGGGTGCGCGCCAGCGCCTCCTGCGAGCGCACCTCGTCGTCGACCACCAGCACCAGCGGCAGCTCGCTCGTCCTGTCCGGGGCCACGGTCACGCTTCAGGCGCTCCAGGCCGCGAGCCACGGCTCAGGTGATCGGGTGACGGTGGACATGGGCATGGCCGCCATGGCTGCTCGTTTCGAGATCGACCGGGACCACGTGGAGCCGGCCGTGGCGCACGCCCGGCTCGGCCATGATCGCGTCGGCGAAGGCGCGGACCTCGTCGATGGCGCCCTGCAGGATCACCGCCTCCATGCAGTCGTCGTGATCGAGATGGACGTGCAGCGTCGACAGGCCGAGGTCGTGGTGGCGGTGCTGCACCTCGGTCAGGCGCCCCGACAGGTCGCGCCGGTGGTGGTTGTAGACGTAGCTCAGGCAGGCGATGCAGCTCCCGGCCGCGCCGCTCTCGAGGCGGTCGCGCTCCAGCTCCTGCCGCAACAGGTCGCGGAACGCCTCGGACCGGTTCCGGTAACCCTTGCGATCGATCAACTCCGCGAGCTGCCGGCCGAGTGCCGCATCGAGGGAGATGGTGATCCTCTCCATGCGTCCGCCCTGCTCCATCCCGTAACAACCTCCGGACAAGGTAACGGCACGGAGGACGGGTTGCAATCTCGTTCTGCGACGAGAAAGCGGCAGTAACATCGTGCCGGTGCTGGAATTTTCTTCTATACTTCGGCGCTGACGGCGGTTCCGGCCCCGACCGGGGGAAGCCCACCACGGGTGTGCACCGGAGCGATATTAATGTATCATTATGCGCCGATAACTTTTCTTGATACCCCACCCTCAAGCGTGGAACCGTCATGAAACCGTCGTTCAAGGCCCTGCTCGAGTCCTCCCACCTCTACGGGGGCAACGCCACCTTTATCGAGGAACTCTACGACCAGTACCTCGAGAACCCGAAATCGGTCGCCGAACCGTGGCGCGATTTCTTCGACCGGATGCAGGGCGAGGGGCTGCGCGACCGCTCGCACCAGCCGGTGATCGAGTCCTTCCGCCGCCGGGACGGCGGGGCCCAGGTGGTGGTGCGCACCGCCGGCGAGATGGATGCCCGCGCCGCCGAGAAGCAGGCGGCCGTGCTCCGCCTGATCAACGCCTGGCGGGTACGGGGCCACCAGAAGGCGAAAATCGACCCGCTCGACCTCAAGCAGGAGCTGCACGAGCCGCCCCCGCGAGATCTCGATCCGCTGTTCCACCACCTGACCGAGCAGGACATGGAGACGGTGTTCAACACCGGCTCGCTGGTGGCGCCGGAGCGGATGAAGCTCCGCGACATCATCGATTTCTGCGTCGAGGTCTACGGCGGCACCATCGGCGCCGAGTACATGCACATCACCCGTACCCCGGAGAAGCGCTGGATCCAGGCGCGCCTCGAGGGCAGCCGCGCGAAGCTCGAACTCGACTCCGGCCGGCGCAAGGCGCTGCTCGAGCGGCTCACCGCCGCCGAGGGTCTCGAGCGCTACCTGCACAGCAAGTACGTCGGCCAGAAGCGCTTCTCGCTCGAGGGCGGCGAGTCGCTGATCCCGATGCTCGACGAGATGCTGCAGCGGGCCGGCAGCCACGGCATCAAGGAGACGGCGCTCGGCATGGCCCACCGCGGGCGCCTGAACGTGCTGGTCAACATCCTCGGCAAGTCGCCGCGCGACCTGTTCGAGGAGTTCGAGGGCAAGAAGAAGAAGGAGAACGGCAAGGGCTCCGGCGACGTGAAGTACCACATGGGCTTCTCGAGCGACATGGAGACCGCGGGCGGCCGGCTCCACCTCGCCCTTGGCTTCAACCCGTCGCACCTCGAGATCATCAACCCGGTTATCGAGGGCTCGGTGCGCGCGCGCCAGCAGCGCCGCTCCGACCACACCGGCAAGCAGGTGCTGCCGATCCTGATCCACGGCGACGCCGCCTTCGCCGGCCAGGGCGTGGTGATGGAGACGCTGCAGATGTCGAACACCCGCGGTTACACGACCGGCGGGACGGTGCACATCGTCATCAACAACCAGGTCGGTTTCACCACCTCGAACCCGGTCGACAGCCGCTCGACGTTCCACTGCACCGAGGTGGCGAAGATGGTCCAGGCGCCCATCTTCCACGTCAACGGCGACGACCCCGAGGCGGTGCTGTTCATCACCCAGCTCGCGCTCGACTACCGCATGGAGTTCGGCAAGGACGTGGTCATCGACCTGGTCTGCTACCGGCGCCACGGCCACAACGAGGCCGACGAGCCCTCCGCGACCCAGCCGATGATGTACAAGATCATCCGCCAGCGGCCGACCACCCGCCAGCTCTACGCCGAGTCGCTGATCGAGGACGGCGTGATCGACAAGGCGGACGTCGAGAAGATGGTCACCGACTACCGCGACACCCTCGACGCCGGAAAGCTCGCGGCCCGGGGCATCGTCCCTTCGCAGCCGTCCGAGTTCTCGGTCGACTGGACCCCCTACCTCGGCCACGAGTGGAGCGACGAGGGCGACACCTCGGTCGATGCCTCCCGCCTGCGTCAGCTGGCCGACAAGCTGCTCGACCTGCCCGAGGGGCTGGAGCTCCACCCGCGGGTGGCGCGCATCTACTCCGACCGGCGCAAGATGGCCGCCGGGGCCGCCCCGGCCGACTGGGGCTTCGCCGAGACGATGGCCTACGCCTCCCTGCTCACCGAGGGCTACCCGGTGCGCCTCTCCGGGCAGGACTGCGGGCGCGGCACCTTCTTCCACCGCCACGCCGTGCTGCACAACCAGAAGGACGGGGTCGGCTACATCCCGCTGCAGAACCTCGCAGAGGACCAGGCCCACTTCATCGTCATCGACTCGCTGCTCTCCGAGGAGGCGGTGATGGGCTTCGAGTACGGTTTCGCCACCGCCGACCCGCACTCGCTGGTGATCTGGGAAGGCCAGTTCGGCGACTTCGCCAACGGCGCGCAGGTGGTGATCGACCAGTTCATCAGCTCGGGGGAGTCGAAGTGGGGTCGCCTCTGCGGTCTGGCGCTGTTCCTGCCGCACGGCTTCGAGGGGCAGGGGCCCGAGCACTCCTCGGCGCGCCTCGAGCGCTACCTGCAACTCTGCGCCGAGTACAACATGCAGGTCTGCGTGCCGACCACGCCGGCGCAGATCTTCCACCTGATCCGCCGCCAGGTGGTGCGCAAGTACCGCAAGCCGCTGGTGGTGATGACGCCGAAGAGCCTGCTGCGCCACAAGCTCGCGATCTCGAGCCTCGAGGAGCTGACCTCTGGTCAGTACCAGGTGATCATCGACGAGATCGACGACATCGACGCCGCCAAGGTCAGGCGCGTGGTGCTGTGTGCCGGCAAGGTCTACTACGATCTGCTCGAGGCGCGCCGCTCAAGCGAGATCGACGACGTCGCCATCGTGCGCATGGAGCAGCTCTACCCCTTCCCGCGCGAGGCGCTCGTCAAGCTCATGAAACGTTACCCGAACGCCAAGGAGGCGGTGTGGTGCCAGGAGGAGCCGCGCAACCAGGGCTCCTGGTACCAGCAGCGCCACCACTACAAGATCTGCATCGGCAACAAGCGCAAGCTCTACTACGCCGGGCGCAACGCCTCGGCCTCGCCGGCGGTCGGCAGCTTCGCCGAGCATGCCGCGCAGCAGCAGCGCCTCGTGGAGAAGGCCCTGGCCGGCAAGTTCGACACCGCCGAGTAGCCCGGGACGCGTCCCGGCCGCTCGAGAAAACCAACCGTAGGGAATGAGAGACTAGACCAATGCCCATCGAAGTCCGAGTGCCCGTCCTGCCCGAATCCGTCGCGGAGGGAACCCTCCTGAACTGGCACAAGAAGCCCGGCGACGCCGTCAGCCGGGACGAGAACCTGGTCGACATCGAGACCGACAAGGTCGTGCTCGAGGTCCCGGCGCCCCAGGACGGCGTGCTGGCCGAGATCCTCAAGAACGAGGGCGACACCGTCGCGGGCGAGGACGTGATCGCGATGCTCGACACCGACGCCAAGGCGCCCGCGAAGGGCAAGGGCGACGACGGCAAGGAGGACAAGAAGGAAGCCAAGGGCGAAACCTCGCAGGCGCCTGACCTGAGCCCCGCCGTGCGCAAGCTGGTCGCCGAGCACGACCTCGACCCGAGCAAGATCACCGGCAGCGGCAAGGGCGGCCGCATCCTCAAGGAGGACGTGCTCAAGTACCTCGAGGAGCAGGAATCGGCGCCTAGCGGCAAGGCCAAGCCCGAGCCCGAGCCCGAACCGGAAGCCAAGGCCGAGGCGCCCTCCCGTCCCACCACCGAGCCCGCGGTCCCGCTCGGCGAGCGCGCCGAGCAGCGCGTGCCGATGACCCGCCTGCGCGCGCGCATCGCCGAGCGCCTGGTCGAGGCGCAGCACACCGCCGCCATGCTGACCACCTTCAACGAGGTCAACATGCAGCCGGTCATGGAACTGCGCAAGCGTTACAAGGACAAGTTCGAGAAGGACAACGAGGGCGTCCGCCTCGGCTTCATGTCGTTCTTCATCAAGGCGGCGATCGCCGGGCTGCAGCGCTACCCCGAGGTCAACGCCTCGATCGACGGCACCGACATCGTCTACCACGGGTACTACGACGTCGGTGTCGCCGTCTCCGGCCCGCGCGGCCTGGTCGTGCCGATCCTGCGCGACTGCGACCAGATGAGCTTCGCCGACATCGAGGGCGGCATCACCGAGTTCGGCAAGAAGGCGCAGGCCGGGCAGCTGACCATGGACGACCTGACCGGTGGCACCTTCACGATCTCCAACGGCGGCGTGTTCGGCTCGCTGGTCTCGACGCCGATCCTCAATCCGCCGCAGAGCGCCATCCTCGGCATGCACAAGATCCAGGAGCGCCCGGTGGTCGAGAACGGCGAGATCGTCGTCCGCCCGATGATGTACCTCGCGCTGACCTACGATCACCGCATCATCGACGGCCGCGAGGCGGTCCGCTTCCTGGTCACGATCAAGGAGGCGCTGGAAGACCCGGCGCGGCTGCTGCTGCAGGTCTGAGCGCAACACAACGGGGGCCGCATCCGGCAACGGGTGCGGCCCCGGCTTCTCCGGGAGGGAATTTGAGATGTCCAAGTCCTATGACGTCGTCGTCATCGGTGCCGGCCCGGCCGGCTACGTCGCCGCGATCCGCGCGGCCCAGCTCGGCCTGAAGACGGCCTGCGTCGACCGCTGGATCAACAAGCAGGGCGAGCCCGCGCTCGGCGGCACCTGCCTCAACGTCGGCTGCATTCCCTCCAAGGCGCTGCTCGAGTCTTCCGAGCACTACCACGAGCTGCTGCACGGTCTCGGCGAACACGGCATCAGCGCCAAGTCGGTGTCTATCGACATCGAGAAGATGATCGCGCGCAAGGACAAGATCGTCAGCGACCTGACCGGCGGCATCAAGCAGCTGTTCAAGGCCAACAAGATCGACTGGGTCCAGGGCCGCGGCCGGCTGCTGGCCGGCAAGAAGGTCGAGGTGACGCCGAACGGCGCCGACCAGCCGAGCGAGACGCTGAGCGCCGGCGCGGTGATCCTCGCCAGCGGCTCGCGCCCGATCGACATCCCTGCCGCGCGCATCGACCACGAACGCGTGCTCGACTCGAGCGGCGCGCTGGAGCTGACCAAGGTGCCGAAGAAGCTGGGCGTCATCGGCGCGGGCGTCATCGGCGTCGAGCTCGGCAGCGTCTGGCAGCGGCTCGGTTCCGAGGTGATCCTGCTCGAGGCCCAGGACGAGTTCATGCCGCTCGCCGACACCCAGATCGCGCGCGAGTCGCTGCGCC
>JAWVZO010000068.1:0-12170 GCA_033722135.1 Gammaproteobacteria bacterium
CAGCCGATGGCCCCCACCTCGGTGACCGGGGGCGGCAGGTCCGGGCCGCGCTCGAATTGCTTGGTGCTCACGCTAGCGCTCCCGCAGGGCCATCTTGGCGTTGTACCAGTTCATGAACAGCGAGATCGACAGGCTCAGCGTCAGGTAGACGCCCATGGTCATGGCGATGATCTCCACCGCCTGGCCGGTCTGGTTCAGCGTCGTTCCGGCGAATACCGCGACCAGGTCGGGGTAACCGATCGCCGCGGCCAGCGACGAGTTCTTGGTCAGGTTCAGGTACTGGCTGGTCAGCGGCGGGATGATCACGCGCATCGCCTGCGGGATGATGATCAGCTGCAGCATGCGCGTCTCGCGCAGCCCCAGCGCGCGTGCCGCCTCGGTCTGGCCGTGCGAGACCGACAGGATGCCGGCGCGTACCGTCTCGGCGATGAACGTGCCGGTGTAGACGGTCAGCGCCAGGGTCAGCGCGAAGAGTTCCGGCAACACCGTCAGGCCGCCCTGGAAATTGAAGCCGCGCAGCTCCGGGTTCTCCCAGCTGAGCGGCATCCCGGCGACCACGAAGGCGAGCAGCGGCAGGCCGGCGATCAGCCCGAGCGAGGCCCAGAACGACGGGAACGGCTGGCCGGTTGCGTCCTGGCGTTTGCGCGCCCAGCGCACCATGAAAAAGGCCGCGACGATCGCGAGGATCAGCGCGAGGATCACCAGACCGAAGCCGTCCTCGGCGATCGGGCGCGGGATGAACAGGCCGCGGTTGTTCAGGAAGACCGTCTCGCCGAACGCTTCGTAACTCTGACGCGGGCGCGGCAGGTTGATGCCGACGGCGAAGTACCAGAAGAAGATCTGCAGCAGCAGCGGGATGTTGCGGAAGATCTCGATGTAGGCCGTCGCGATGCGCGCGAGCAGCCAGTTGGGCGACAGCCGCGCGACGCCCATGACGAAGCCGAGAATGGTCGCGAAGAAGATGCCGAGCACCGACACGAGGATGGTGTTGAGCAGGCCGACGAAGAAGGTGCGGCCGTAGGAGTAGGTCTCGTCGTACTCGATCAGCGACTGGGTGACGCCGAAGCCGGCCTCCTTCTCGAGGAACGCGAAGCCGGTCGAGATGCCACGCTGCTCCATGTTGTACAGCGTGTTGTTGATCAGGTAGAAGCCGAACATGACCACGGCGAACACAAGGATCGCCTGGAAGAAGATCGCGCGGATCTTCGGGTCGTTCCACGGCGCGGGCTTGCCCGGGACGGTCGCGGTGCTCGTCTCGTCACTCATTCGCGCGTCCTCGGCGGCGGCGGCCCGGGAGGCGCCGGAACCCCCGCGTACGGGTGGGAATGAAACGGGGCGGGATCAGCGATCCCGCCCCGTATGCCGTTCAGCGGATCGGAGGTGCGTACTGCAGGCCGCCGTCCTTCCACAGCGCGTTCAGGCCGCGGGAGATGCCCAGCGGGCTGCCGGTGCCGACGTTGCGCTCGAACGCCTCGCCGTAGTTGCCGACCTGCTTGACGATGTTCGCCGCCCAGTCGTCGGCGAGCTTTAGACCCTCGCCCTTGATGCCCTCGAGACCAAGGAGGCGGCGCACGCTCGGGTTGGTGCTCGACATCATGTCGTCGACATTGGTCGAGGAGACGCCGAGTTCCTCCGCCTCGACCATCGCGATCAGCGACCAGCGCACGATGTTGAACCACTCGTCGTCACCCTGGCGCACCACCGGGCCGAGCGGCTCCTTGGAGATCACCTCGGGCAGGACCACGGCATTGCCCGGGTTCGACAGCTTGATGCGCAGCGCATAGAGCTGCGACTGGTCGGAGGTCAGCACGTCGCAACGCCCCGCCTCGAAGCCCTTCACGGTTTCGTCGGAGGTGTCGTAGGTGATCGGCTCGTACTCCATCTTGTTGGCGCGGAAGTAGTCGGCGAGATTGAGCTCGGTGGTGGTGCCGGCCTGGATGCAGACCGAGGCGCCGTTCAGCTCCTTGGCGCTCTTGACGCCGAGGTTCTTCGAGATCAGGAAGCCCTGGCCGTCGTAGTAGTTCACGCCGGCGAAATTGAGACCGAGGTTGGTGTCGCGGGTCAGCGTCCACGTGGTGTTGCGGGAGAGCATGTCGACCTCGCCCGACTGCAGCGCGGTGAAGCGCTCCTTGGCGGTCAGCGGCGAGAACTTGACCTTGCTCGCGTCGCCGAACAGCGCCGCGGCGACGGCGCGGCAGACGTCGACGTCGAGGCCGGTCCAGTTGCCCTTGTCGTCGGCGACCGAGAAGCCGGGCAGGCCGGTCGAGACGCCGCACTGGACGAAGCCTTTGGCCTTGACGGCATCGAGGGTCTCGCCAGCCTGCGCGGTGCCCACGGCAACCGACAGCGCAAGCGCCGGGATGGCAGATACGAGGAGTTTTTTCATTGTGAGTGGCCTTTTTCTATCTGGTGGTGAAAAGGTCGCGCCATGCTCGACCGTCAAACGCGGCCTTCCTGGCTCGCCTGGCAACGCGTCGACGCGGCGCGCCGATTCGCAACCGGTACGGGCACATGGCCGGAACCGGTGTAGGAACCCTCCCTGTTCCTAGCATGCGATTGCATCCAAACGTAGTCCATTTTGGTCCGCGACGTGGATTTGTCCATTGATGGAAGGCAAGAACGGCCAGGAAAATCAACGCCTCACGCGGGCAGCCCGAGAACCTCGCGTGCGTTTCGGGTGGTCTGCCGGGCCATCTCGTCCGGCGCCCTGCCGCGCACCTCGGCGAGAGCCTCGCACACCTCGGGCAGGTAGGCCGGGCTGTTGCGCTCTCCGCGATGGCTGGCGACCGTCAGGTCGGGGGCGTCGGTCTCGAGTACCACGGCCTCGATGGGCAGTTCCCGGGCGAGCCGGCGCAGGCGGCGCGAGCGCTCGAAGGTCAGCATGCCCCCGAAACCGAGGCGGAAGCCGAGATCGAGGTACTGGCCGGCCTGCTGCAGGCTGCCGTTGAACGCGTGGGCGATGCCGCGTTCCACGCGCGAACGCCGCAACGCCGCCAGCACCTCGTCATGGGCCTTGCGCACGTGCAGCAGCACCGGCAGCCCCGCGTCCGCGGCGATCGCGAGCTGTGCCTCGAACAGCGCCTGCTGGCCCTCCCGGTCCGGCGCGTCGATGTAGAAATCGAGACCGATCTCTCCCACGGCCACCGCGTCGCCGCGCGCCAGCGCGGCCTCGAGGTCCTCGAGGTGGGTCTCTGCGTGGTCGGCGAGAAAGCCCGGGTGCAGGCCGTAGGTGGCGTGCAGGTCGGCATGGGCCGCGCACAGCTCGCGCACGCCGGGCCAGTCCTCGGCGACGACCCCCGGGATCACAAAGTCGCGGACGCCGGCCGCGCGCGACGCGTCGAGCACCGCATCGAGGTCGTCGGCGAACGCCGGGAAGTCGAGATGGCAGTGGGTGTCGATGAGTTCCATGGGGCGACCGGACTCCCGGACCATTCTAGACGGGGCCGCGCTCAGCGGGGCCGACCGACGCGACGCTCCACCAGGCGGTTCAGCAGTCGGGCCGCGGCGACGAGGCCGAAACTCGCCGTGACCGTGACCAACGAGCCGTACCCGGACTCGCAGTCGAGCGTGGCGCCGTGCACCCCCGGCTTGCGGTAGCCGACCGAGCCGTCGGGCCGCGGGTAGCGCGGCTGCTCGGTCGAGAAGACGCACTCGACGCCGAAGCGACGCTTCGGGTTCTTGGTCCAACCGAACTCGGCGCGGAGCCTGGAGCGCACCTTCGCCGCGAGCGGATCGTTCCAGGTGCGGCTGAGATCGGCGACCTCGATCCGGGTCGGGTCGGTCAGCCCACCGGCCCCGCCGGTGGTGACCACCGCGATCTTCCGACGCCGGCAGAACTGCACCATCGCGGCCTTGAACCGGATCACGTCGATCGCGTCGATGACGCCGTCGAGGCCGTCGCCGAGGTGGCGCTCGAGCGTGGCCGGGGTCAGCGGCTCGTCGAGGGACTCGACCGCGCAGCCCGGATGGATCGCCGCGATGCGCTCGGCGAGCGCCTCGACCTTGGCCCGCCCGAACTGGCCGTCGAGGGCGTGAAGCTGCCGGTTCACGTTCGACGGCGCGATGTCATCGGGGTCGATCAACCGCAGGCGTCCGACCCCGCTGCGTGCCAGCGCCTCGGCCGCCCAGGAGCCGACCCCGCCGAGGCCGACGACGGCGACCGCCAGTTCGCGGACCACCGCGGCGCCGGACTCGCCGTAGACCCGGCGGACCGCGGCGAAGCGGACCTCGCTGTCGTCGGTCGATTCGCCCATCGCTCCCGTCTCGCCTCCGCGCCGGACCCGGCCCACGTCGCGCATGGTAGCCGGTAGGGCACTGCGCGGTCCCGTGGCCCGCCACGCTTTACACCACCTCCGGGGCTGTCTAACGTGATCCCCGCCACGTTCGTGCGCCCCGTCGCGGCAAGGGAATCGTGCCGCCCCCGTGGAGTCGAAACCCTTCATGCGAACGCCCGCACTCAGACGTGCCGCGCTACCGGTCGCGATCCTCGCCGCCGCGTTCGCGGTGTTCGCCTGGCTGCGCGCGGGCAAGCCGGTCCAGGCGCCACCGGAGCCCGAGGCGAAGAGGTGGCGCGTCGAGGTGATGGCGATCGAGCCGGCGCCGCGCAGCCCGGCGCTGACCCTCTACGGCCGCGTCGAGACGCCGACCCGCGTCCGCCCGGCCGCCCCCGGGCCCGGCGTCGTCGCCGAGGTGCCGGCGCGCGAGGGTGCACGCTTCACCGCAGGCACGCTGCTCGCGGCCCTCGACCCCCGCGATTTCCGCACCGACGTGGCCCGCGCGCGTGCCGAACTGGCCGACGTCGAGGCTCAGCTCGAGGCCGAGCGGCTGCGGGTGCGCGCCGACCGGGAGGCGCTCGCGAAGGAGCGGCAACTGCTCGCCCTGGCCGAGTCGGCGCGCGACCGCGCCCGCCGCCTGCAGGACCGGGAACTCGGTTCGGAGACCGCGCTCGACGAGGCCGACAGCGCCCTGCGCCGCCAGGAGCTTGCGGTCACCACCCGCCGGCTCGCGGTGGACGGTGCGGACGCCCGTCTCGCGCAGCTCGAGGCGCGCCGCGCGCGCCGGGTGGCGGAGCTCGACGCGGCCGAGCTGGCGCTGGAGCGGAGCCGGGTGATCGCACCGTTCGACGGCCTCGTCGCGGCGGTGCACGTCGCTCCCGGCGACCGGGTCCAGGTGGGTGCCCCGCTGCTCGAGATCTACCCGCGCGACGCCCTCGAGGTGCGCGCCCGGGTCGCGCAGCGGTACCAGCAGGAGTTGCTCGACGCGCTCGACGCCGGCCGTCCGCTGCGGGCGTGGGCCGAGGTCGGCGGCGAGCGCCTCGCCCTGGTGCTGCGCCGCGTCGCGGGCGTCGCCGACCCGAGCGGCAGCGACGCCTTCTTCGGCCTGCCCCCGGGCGCCGACGCTCGCCTCGGCACGCTGCTGGAGCTGCACCTCGTCCGGCCGCCGGTCGCCGGCGCTGTCGCCGTGCCCTACCGGGCGCTGTACGGCAACGGCCGCATCTACCTGCTGCGCGACGGGCGCATGGCCGGGGTGGACGTCGAGCTGCTCGGCCCGGCGGCCGGTGACGAGGACGCGCTGGCGCTGGTGCGCGACGAGCGGCTCGCCGCCGGCGACCGGGTGATCGTGACCCACCTGCCCAACGCCGTCGACGGCCTCCCGGTCGAACCGCTGCCTTGAACGGCCGGCGCGACCTGCTCGGCACGTTCGCCCACCACCGGGTCGCGGCGAACCTGCTCATGGTCATGATGCTGCTCGCCGGCCTCTTCGCGCTGCGCCAGCTCAACGTCCAGTTCTTCCCCGACTTCGAACTCGAGGTGATCACCGTCACGACGCCGTTCCGCGGGGCCAGCGCCGAGGACGTCGAGGTGGGGGTGACCCTGCCGCTGGAACAGCGCCTGCGCACCGTCGATCACCTCGAGGAGATGACCTCGACCTCGGCGCCCGGCGCCTCGGCGATCACCCTCGAGTTCGACGAAGGGACCGACATGGGCCTGGCCCTCGAGCAGGTCAAGCAGCGGGTCGACGACTTCGTCAACCTGCCGGAGGAGGCCGAGGAACCGGTCGTGACCCACCCGACGCGCTACGAGCCGGTCGCCCGGCTGCGCCTGGGCGGCCTCGACGACCCGCGCGAACTACGCCAGCTCGCGCGCCGCTTCGAGCGCGAACTGCTCGCCCGCGGCATCGACCGGGTCGACATCGACGGCCTCCCGGAGGAGGCGATCCGGATCGCGTTCGAGCCCGACGACCTGCAGCGTCTCGGCCTGGGCCTCGAGGAGATAGCGGCGCGCATCGACCGCCTCAGCCGTGACCTCCCGGCCGGTCTGGCGGGCAGCGACGACAGCGCCCGCGAGCTGCGCAGCCTCGACCAGCGTCGCGTCCCGTCCGGCTTCGCGGAGCTGCCGCTGGTCGGCGAGGGCGCCACGCGCATCGACCTGGGCACGGTCGCAGAGATCCGTCGCGCCCCGCTCGACCGCCAGCCGGAGATCACCGTCGACGGCCGCCCCGCCGTGATCCTGCAGCTCTCGCGTACCGCGGACGGCGACTCGTTCGCGGCGGCGCGCCGCCTCGACGCCTGGCTCGCCGACACCCGGCCGACGCTGCCGCCAGGCATCGAGCTGGAGGTATTCAGCGAGCGGTGGGAGCTGATCCGCGACCGTGTCAACGTGCTGCTGAAGAACGGTGCGGGCGGCCTGCTGCTGGTGCTGGTCATCCTCTACCTGTTCCTGTCGGGACGGGTCGCGTTCTGGGTCGCGGTCGGCATCCCCGTCTCGTTCATGGCCACGCTGGCGGTGCTCCACCTGGCCGGTGGCAGCATCAACATGGTGACCCTGTTCGCGCTGATCATGGGCCTCGGCATCATCGTCGACGATGCCATCGTGGTCGGCGAGGACGCGCAGGCTCACTACGACATGGGCGAGGAGCCGCTGAGCGCCGCCGAGGGTGGGGCCCGGCGCATGCTCGGCCCGGTGCTCGCCTCGTCGCTGACCACGGTCGCCGCGTTCCTGCCGCTGATGCTGGTCGGCGGGGTGATGGGCAACATCCTCTCGGCCATCCCGCTGGTGATCGTCAGCGTCATCCTCGCCTCGCTGATCGAGAGCTTCCTGATCCTCCCCGGCCACCTGCGCGGTGCATTCCGCCACGCCCGGCACCGCCGGCGGCCTCTGCGCGAGCGTCTCGACGCCGCGTTCGCCCGGTTCCGCGACCGCCGCTTCCGGCCGCTCGTCGACCGGGCGCTGCGCCACCGCGCCACGACGCTCGCCGCGGCGTTCGCCGCGCTGATCCTGGCGGTGGGCCTGATCGCCGGCGGGCGCCTGGGCTGGGTCTTCTTCCCGTCGCCCGAGTCGACCACCGTCCACGCCAACGTGCGCTTCGTCGCCGGCACGCCGCGCGCCGCCGTGGACCGCTTCCTCGGCCACCTCGAGGCGACGCTGGAGACGACCGACGCGGCGCTCGGCCCCGGCGTCGTCGCGACCCACTACGTCGCCCACGGCGCGGCGAGCGGCCGGGGCGGCGGCCGCGACGGCGAGCGGATCGGCTCGCTGTTCGTCGAGCTGATCGCCCCGGACGCGCGAGAGGTGCGCAACCGCGAGTTCATCCGCGCGTGGCGGACGCGGATCGAGGTGCCGCACGGCGTCGAGAGCTTCACGCTGACCGAGCAGCGCGCCGGGCCGGTCAGCCGCGACCTAGAGGTGCGCCTCGCCGGCGACGACCCGGAACGGGTGAAACAGGCCGCGCTCGCCCTCGGCGAGGCGCTGGCGTCGCTGCCCGGGGTGACGGCCATCGACGATGACCTGCCGTACGGTCGCGAGCAGCTCATCTACACGCTCAGCCCGTCCGGCCGGGCTCTCGGCCTGACCGTGGCCGAGCTCGGCCGCCAGCTCCGCGCAGCCTACGACGGCCTGCTGGTGCAGCGCTTCCAGGACGGTCCGGACGAGGTCGAGGTACGCGTGGAACTCGACCGCGACACCCGCCGGCGCATGCGCCACCTCGAGACGCTGCCGATCCGCCTTCCCGACGGCCGCTTCGTGCCGCTGGCGAGCGTCGCGGAATGGTCCTCGCGGCGCGGCTTCGAGACGCTGCGCCACGCCGACGGCCGCCTCGCCGCGACGGTCACCGCCGACGTCGACAGCACGGTCAACAACACCGAGCGCGTGACCCGCGCGCTCGCCGGGACCACGCTGCCACGGCTCGCCGCGCTGCACGGCGTCGAGTTCTCACTCGAGGGCGGCTCGGCCCGCCAGGCGGAGGCGCTCGGCGACCTGCGTGCCGGCATGCTGCTCGGCCTGCTGCTGATCTACATCGTCCTCGCCTGGGTGTTCGGCAGCTACGGCTGGCCGCTGATCGTCATGAGCGCGATCCCGTTCGGCCTGACCGGGGCGCTGTTCGGCCACTGGCTGCTCGGCATGGACCTGACGCTGCTCTCGCTGTTCGGATTCTTCGGCCTGTCCGGGATCGTGGTCAACGACTCGATCATCCTGGTCACCTTCTACCAGCGGCTGCGTGCCGAGGGCCTCGCCGTGCGCGAGGCACTGGTCGAGGCGGCCTGCCAGCGCCTGCGCGCGGTGCTGCTCACCTCGCTGACCACCATCGCCGGCCTGACGCCGCTGCTGTTCGAGACCTCGACGCAGGCGCAGTTCCTGATCCCGATGGCGGTGTCGATCGCGTTCGGCCTGGCGCTCGCGACCCTGCTGATCCTGCTCGTGGTGCCGACCATGCTGTCGCTCTACGAGGAGCTGCGCGCGCGGCGCACGGCGGACCCCGCGGAGACGGCCACGAGCATGGCGAACTGAGCCCGGTCAGTGCAGCACCGACCCGGACTCCCTACGCTGGATCCCAGGCCATTGCAGGAGTCCGGAGAATGGACGAGTCCACCCGCACCGAGATCGAGGCGGCCGCGTTCCGCGGCCTCGTCGCGCACCTGCGCGATCGCACCGACGTGCAGAACATCGACCTGATGAACCTGGCCGGCTTCTGCCGCAACTGCCTGGCGAAGTGGTACCGCGCCGCGGCCGCCGAGCGCGGCGTCGAACTGAGCGACCCCGAGGCGCGCGAGATCGTCTACGGCATGCCGTTCCCGGAGTGGAAGGCGAAGTACCAGACCGAGGCGAGCGAGGAGCAGAAGCGGCGCTTCGAGGAGACCAGGCCGCTGCACGCGAAGATCAGCGGGCACACCTGAACGGGCCTCGTCGAGCTCAAACCCGACCCGCGACCCGGTTCCCGGCGGCCTTTCCCGGGATGGGCTTCCGGCTGCCGAACCGCACTGGGAGGCCGTCGGGCTGAACGACCGGTCTCCGGTCGGTCCTGACTGGGTATTCGTCGGGCTGAAGCCCGAGCTACGGCCAGGTTCCCGGCGCGTCTTCTGTAGGTCGGGCTTCAGTCCGACACGACCCGGACGCACGCCGTGGCCCGGCCCCCCGGCTCAGTCGACGAACAGCGTCAGCACGCCGGTGTAGCCGTAGAGCCGCCCGTTGTAGATCTCGCCGTTGGCGAAGAAGCCGACCAGCGGGAACTCGCCGAGGCCGTCCCGGATCGCCCGCAATTCCTCCGAGCGGTCGCCGAACTGGTGCCTCCCGCGACCGACGCAGCTGACGTAGACCCCGCCGCGGGGGACGCGGCCGTCGAGCCGCCGGCGCAGCCGGTCGAGCATCCGCTCGAGGTCCTCCCGCGCGCTGTTGCCGTCGCGCCGGCAGAACATCAGGCTCTCCTGCCCCTCGAGGTCGTCGCCGACCGCGACCAGCCCACGCTGGGGATCGATCCCGACCAGGTTGCGCACCAGGTAATCGCCGGTGTCGGTGCGCGGCACCGGCAGCGCCGCGAAGATGTAGCCGCCCATGCGCTGCAGGTCGCGGGCGATCACCTCGCCGACGTCCTCGCGCAGCACGTCGAGGGCCGGGCGCCCGTCCAGGCGCACGGCGATGTTGCGCTGGACCTCGCTGAGGGCGTGCACCGGGCCGAGCGGGGTGCACCCCTGGGTGTGGTCGGTGAGAATCGCCACGGAAGGATCGATCAGCACCCCGGAGAGGCCGCCTCGGCGCACCTCGCCGGCAACCTGGACGTGGGCGCTCGTCGAGGCGCTGAGCCCGCCGTTGACGAACCCGACCCCCGCTTCCTGGGCGAGCTGGCTGAGCAGCAAGGGGGTGGCAGCATCGGTCGGGTCGCCGTGCATCAGCGCGAACGCCCCCTCGCGGCCGGCCAGCCAGCGACCGATCTCCCCGGGGAGCCGGTCCCCGTCAGGCGCCACGAGCTGGAAGCTGCCGGGCGCGAGGTCGGCGAGCATCACCGCCAGCGCCGGGGCATCGTAGACCTCCCTACCGGTGACCGCGAGCCCATCGCCGACGGTGCCGATCCAGGTGACCCTAGGCAGCGAGGCGCGCAGCGCGTCGAGCGCCTCGTCGAGACGGCTGCCGATCACGCCCGACGCGTAGACCAGGCCGAGCACGCCGTCACCATCGGGCAGCGGCTCGAGGTCGGCGAGGCAGCGGAGCGCGAGCGTGGCCGGGGCGTCGCCCTCGGCCCAGGCGAAGGGAAACGGGGGCATTCGGGTCCCGTGCGCCATGGTCGAGTTGCCAAGGGTAGAGGCCCCGGCGGGCCGCCACACTGACCCGGATCATCCGCGCGATGCGCGTCCCCTCACAGGTCGCGGAGCACCCCGGCCAGCCGATGCAGCGCATGCGGCACGCCCAGCGAGTTGGCCGACCACCGGAAGGCACGCGGCACGGCACCGTCCTCGACGATCAGCTCCGACTCGAATGCCTGCACCGGCGGACCGTAGCTCCACGAGGCCAGCGGGGCGATGCGCGCCAGCAGCAGTTCCACGTGCACACGGGTGTCAAAGTCGATCCGGCCGATCCGCGGCGGCGCGCTGCGGAAGCTGCCCCGCTCGACACGGAAGCGGCCGTCGGGATCGAGGCGCGCCCGGTAGAAGTAGTCTCCCGGACCGTGCATCCGGTAGGTCACGCCGCTGAATCCGGGCCGCTGGTGCACGCGGGACTGCCTGCTCACAGGCCCGTCAACTTGTGCACGAGGGGGAAGTAGAGACGGTCGGGAAGGTGGCGGAGCAGGCGCATCCACGCCGTGAAGCGGCGCGGGAAGGCGTTGGCGAATCGCCCGCGGGCAAGTCCGTCGAGGATCGCCTCGGCCGCTTCCGCGGGTTCGATCAGCGCCGGCATCTCGAAGTCGTTGCGGTCGGTCAGCGGGGTGCGGACGAAGCCCGGGTTGACCAGGTGCACGCCGATGCCGCGGGGCGCGAGGTCGAGGTAGAGGGTCTCGGCGAGATTGATCAGCGCCGCCTTGGTCGGCCCGTACGCCGTGGCCGTGGGGAGGCCGCGGTAGCCGGCGACGCTCGCAACCAGCACCAGGCTCGGGTTTGGCCGATCCTCGAGCAGCGGCAGGCCGGCCGCGACGGCGGCGTAGGCGCCGAGCAGGTTGGTCTCCACGCTGGCGCGGACCGCCGCGAGATCCATGTCGAAGGCGCGCATCGGCGCGTAGTGCGCGGCGAGGTAGACCAGGTGATCGACGCCGCCCCACCGTTCGCGCAGGACCGCGGCCACTTCGTTCAATGCGCCTTCCACGGTCACGTCGCCGGGCAGGGCGAGGCCGCCGGTCTCCCCGGCGATCCGCTCCAGCCGGTCGGTGGGGCGGGCGGTCAGCGCCAGCTCGGCGCCACGCCCGGCCAGGGCGCCGGCCAGCGATGCGCCGATGCCGCTGCTCGCGCCGACGAGCCAGACCCGGCGTCCGTGCCAGTCCCGGATGGGCGGGTTCATGCTCACGATCCGTGCTCCTGCAGCGCCAGGCCGCCGTCCCGCCGCAGAGGAAACCGGCGCGCCAGCAGCGCCAGCGCGGCCAGCTTGAGCAGGCAGGGCAGGACCACGTAGCCGAGCAGCAGCGGCACGCGGGCGCTCTCCGGCTCGCCGGGGACATAGCCCAGCCACGCGACCATCGGCAGGGCGACGGCGGCGGCCAGGCCGAGCGCCATCTTCAGCACGAGGTTCCACAGGCCGAAGTAGACCCCGCCCCGCCCGACCGGATCCCCCTCGGGATCGGGATGGGCGAGATCGGCCAGCAGCGCGCTGGCCAGCGCCAGGTCGGCGCCCAGCGCGAGCCCCGACCCCAGGCACAGGATCAGGAACCAGGTTTCGTCGCCGGGCCCCAGCCACGCCGTGCCCGCAAAGGCC
>JAWVZO010000069.1:0-11915 GCA_033722135.1 Gammaproteobacteria bacterium
CGATCTCGGCGAGAGGATACAGCACGAAATCGCGCTTCGACAGGGCGGGATGGGGCACGGTGAGCAGGGCGCTGTCCATGCGCAGGTCGCCGTAGAGCAGGAGATCGAGATCGACGATCCGGGCGCCCCAGCGCGGCCCCGTAATGCGGCCGCGGGCACGCTCGATCGCCTGCAGTTCACGCAGCAGGTCGAACGGCGGCAGCCGGCAGTCGATGGCGGCGACGGCGTTGCAGAAGTCCGGCTGGTCCTGCGGTCCCTGGGGCGTGCTCGCGTGACGCGACGAGGCCGCGACGAAGGCGCTGCGCGGCAGGTGGTGCAACGCCTCGATGGCCAGTGCAACCTGCCGCTCGGGGTTGTCGAGGTTGCTCCCGATCCCGATGTAACAGCGCACCCACCCGACCCGTCAGACGGGATCGGTGCGCGATGTCTCGGCCGGGGCTCGGCGCCCGCCACGCCGTCCCCGGCGGCGGCGACGCCGGCGCCGGCCGCCTCCGTTCGGGGCGTCGTCATCGCCGTTCGACTCGCCCGTCAGGGCCTCGCCGGCCTGTTCCTGCGCGGATGCCGGTGGGCCGCTCTCCTCGCCCTGGGCGCGACCTCCCTTGCGGCCCTTGCGCGGCTTGCGCGAGTTGCGCTGCCTCCCGCCGGCCTCGCCCGCCATGACGTCGCGTGCAGCCTCGTCGCTCTCCTGGTAGCGGGTCCACCAGTCGGCGGCCTCTTCGCCGCCCTCGCCGGCCTCGCTGCGCAGGACCAGGAAATCGTAGGCCGCGCGAAACCGGGGGTGCTCGAGCAGCGCGCCGATGCGCTTGCTGTGCCGTTCCTCCAGGCGGGGCTGGAGCGACCAGATCTCGCGCGCCTGGACGCTGAAGCGGCGCGGGAAGGCGATGTGCCTGACCTGCTCGGAGATCACCTCGTCGGCGGCGCGCTGGAAGGCCTCGGCGCGCGGCGCGCCGTTGGCCTGCAGCAGCGCCGCGCGCTCCCGGAGGGGCTCCCAGAGCAGCGCGGCGAACAGGAAGGCCGGGGTTACCGGCAGGCCGGCGTTGACCCGTTCGTCGGTGTTGCGCAGCGCGCGGGCGACGAAGGTCAGCGGGAAGCCCTCCTCCTCGTGCTCGAGGCTCTCCTCGGTCAGCGGGAAGAGGTACTCGAACAGGCCATAGTGACGGAGCTGCTCGTAGGTCTCCAGCGCGCACCCTCCCTGGAACAGCTTGAGCACCTCCTCGAACAGCCGCGCCGGCGGGATGTCCGCGAGCAGGGGCGCGAGTTCGTGGATCGGCGCCTCGCTCTCCGGATGGATGCGGAAACCGAGCTTGGCGGCGAAGCGGACCGCGCGGAGCATGCGCACCGGGTCCTCGCGGTAGCGTTGCCAGGGGTCGCCGATCAGGCGCAGCAGCCCGGCCTCGATGTCGGCGAGCCCCCCGACGTAGTCGACGACCGAGAAGTCCTCGATGTTGTAGTAGAGGCCGTTGACCGTGAAGTCCCGGCGCAGCGCGTCCTCTTCGATGGTGCCGTAGACGTTGTCGTCGGTGACGCGGCCGACCGCGCTCTCCTCGACCTCCCCGTCGTCGTCGCCGTCGTCGTCCTCGACGGCGAGGCCGGCGCCGCGGAAGGTCGCCACCTCGATGATCTCGTCGCGGAAGCGGACGTGGGCGAGTCGGAAGCGGCGTCCGATCAGCCGGCAGTTGCGGAACAGCTCGCGCACCTGCTCGGGATGGGCGTCGGTGGCCACGTCGAAATCCTTCGGCTCGCGGCCGAGGAGCTGATCGCGGACGCAACCGCCGACGAGGTAGGCCGCGTAACCGGCGTTCTTGAGCCGGTAGAGGACCTTGAGGGCGTTTTCGCTGACGTGGGCCCGGGTGAAAGTGTGTTCCGGGCGCGGGATGACAGTGGGTTGTGCGGTAATGTCTGAAACTTCCTGTTGTGATACGTCCTGCGCGACGCGCGCTTGTCAGGCCCAGGGGTCGCGGTATAATACCATGCTTCAGGCCGCGCTACTCGCGCTGCCCATGTCCCCTTCGTCTAGAGGCCTAGGACACCGCCCTTTCACGGCGGCGACAGGGGTTCGACTCCCCTAGGGGACGCCAACTCTCCAGCAAGCCCGACAACCCGGCGGCGCGCCCGGCCTTCGGCCGGGTCTTGCCGCGCCTCCCGGGGCCGACGTCGTCACGCTCGCCCCGCTGGATGCCACCCCGACACGGGCACGATGCCGACCGACCGCGAGGGCGACCACCGGCATGCCCATCCACTGCGCCTCGCGGGTGGAGTGCCGTTTCAGGGTGTGAGGTGTCGAGAACGGCGTCAGCCCTGCCGCGCAGGCCTGCGTCACCGTCTCCATGATCGCGATCGGCTCGCCTCGCGGCGGGACCGTATCGCCCATCGCGAAGCCGCCGGCCCGGTGGGCCTCGAGCGCCTTGCCGAGCAGCGTCTCGTTTGTCGGGCGCGTGGCCATGACCAGATCGCCGGGTGTTGCGAACTCACAACACCGCGCCGTTTCGGTGCGTGATCGGCGGGGCAGGACGGGGGCGAAAAACCGATCTCGACGATCGACTTTATTCACAATTTCTAATGGACGTTGACCGGTCATGCCCGTAGATCAAAATCGTCACGTCGATTTGAACGATTGTCTTCTAACATATTGTTAATAAAGACACATGCGTGGATGTACAAAAATTCGACAATCTAACAGGGCGTCCGCATTAATGCGTATCAGGGAGCCGTTTCCTCAGAGTGTCCACAAGGTTATCCACAGCTTCTGTGGAAAACATCCGTCAACGATGCGTCTCGATGTCGCACCCGCCTGTCGTCTGACGACTACAGACGCGCGAGATCACCCTTTTGCTCCAGCCAGCTGCGGCGATCGGCGGACCGGCGCTTGGCGAGCAGCATGTCCATGACCCCTTCCGTGGTGTCGCCGGGCGCGACGGTCAACCGGACCAGGCGACGGGTGTCGGGGGCGATCGCGGTCTCGCGCAACTGGAGCGGGTTCATCTCGCCGAGCCCCTTGAACCGGGTCACCTGCACCTTGCCCTTGCGCTTCTCGGCGGCGATCCGGTCGAGGATGCCGTCACGCTCGGCCTCGTCGAGGGCGTAGTCGACCTCCTTGCCGATGTCGATGCGGTAGAGCGGCGGCTGGGCGACGTAGACATGGCCGGCCTCGACCAGGGGCCGGAAGTGGCGTACGAACAGCGCGCAGAGAAGGGTCGCGATGTGCGCGCCATCGGAGTCGGCGTCGGCGAGGATGCAGATCTTGCCATAGCGCAGTCCCGATAGGTCGCTCGAGCCGGGGTCAACGCCGAGGGCGATGGCGATATCGTGCACCTCCTGGGAGGCGAGCACCGCCGACGAGTCCACCTCCCAGGTATTGAGGATCTTGCCGCGCAACGGCATCACCGCCTGGAACTCCCGGTCGCGCGCCTGCTTCGCCGAGCCGCCCGCCGAGTCGCCCTCGACCAGGAACAGCTCGGTGCGGGCCAGGTCCTGGCCGGTGCAGTCGGCGAGCTTGCCGGGCAGCGCCGGGCCGGCGGTCACCTTCTTGCGCGCGACCTTCTTGCCGGCGCGCATCCGCCGCCCGGCGTTGGCGATGGCCAGCTCGGCGATCGCCTCGGCCTCCTCGGTGTGCTGGTTGAGCCAGAGGCTGAACGCGTCCTTGACCACGCCGGAGACGAATGCCGCGCACTCCCTGGACCCGAGCCGCTCCTTGGTCTGGCCGGCGAACTGGGGATCCTGCATCTTCACCGACAGGACGTAGGCCAGGCGGTCCCAGACGTCGTCCGGGCTCAGCTTGACGCCACGAGGCAGGAGCTTGCGGAACTCGCAGAACTCGCGGATCGCCTCGGTCAAACCGGTGCGCAGCCCGTTGACGTGGGTGCCGCCCAGCGGCGTCGGGATCAGGTTGACGTAGCTCTCGGTGACCGGCTCGCCCTCCTCGGGCAGCCAGGCGAGAGCCCACTCGACCTGCTCGCGCTGCCCGGTCAGCTGCCCACCGAACGGCTCGGACGGCAGGCGCGCGGCCCCGTCCAGGGCATCGACGAGGTAGTCGCGCAGGCCATCCTCGTAGTGCCAGGTCACCTCCTCGCCGCTCGCCTCGTCGACGAAGCGGACCGTGAGACCGGAGCAGAGCACGGCCTTGGCACGCAGTGCATGGCGCAGCCGGGGCAGGGAGAAGCGCACCGAGTCGAAGTAGGCCGGGTCGGGCCAGAAGCGCAGCGTCGTCCCGGTCTTGCCGCGCCCGACGGTGCCCACCTCCTCGAGGTCGCTGACCTTCTCGCCGCCGGCGTAGGCGAGGTTGTACTCCCTGCCGCCCCGCCGCACCCAGACCTCGAGGTGCTTCGACAGGGCGTTGACCACCGACACGCCGACGCCGTGGAGCCCCCCGGAGAAGCGGTAGCTCTTCTCCGAGAACTTCCCGCCGGCGTGCAGGCGGGTCAGGATCAGCTCGACCCCGGGGACCCCCTCCTCGGGATGGACGTCGACCGGCATGCCGCGCCCGTCGTCGGTCACCGTCAGCGAGCCGTCGCGGTGATGGGTGACCTCGATCCGCTTCGCGTGGCCGGCGAGCGCCTCGTCGACGCTGTTGTCGATGACCTCCTGGGCGAGATGGTTCGGCCGGCTGGTGTCGGTGTACATCCCGGGACGCTTGCGTACCGGGTCGAGTCCGGAGAGAACCTCGATGTCGGCGGCGTCGTAACGGCTGGCGGCCATGCAGCTCCTCGGATCGACCGGGCGTCGGCCCGGGTCAGTAGTCCCGCTCGTCGCGGACGGTGCTCGGGTAACGCAGCCGGGCGATTACCTCGTCGCGCGGACGGGGCACGTTGTACTGGTCGCAGAGCACGTCCCTGGCGAGGGCCTTCCGGTAACCGTACGCACCCGCGGCCGAGTGCACGCGCCGCCAGTCCTCGCCGGACCGGGGAATGAATTCGCCGGCGGCGTCGGCGAAGGCGTAGACCCGGTAGCTCACCTCGCTGCAGCGCAGCCCCTCGAAGAGCACGTTGCGCGCCCCGCGGGGAGAGACCAGGACGACGGTGTAGCGGGTGACGCCGTCCCGGCCGACCCGGATCGACACCGGGTCGAGGTAGACCTCCAGCCCCGAAGCGGCGCTCTGCCCCGGCACCGGCAACAGCCCCCCGTCGCCCTCGGGATAGGGCGGAAACTCGAAGGTCTCCTCCTGCCAGGGCTCGGCGGGGGTGCCGGCGATGCCCCGCGTCTCGAACTCGATCCCCGGGTCCGAGGCCTCGGGAACCTGGGCGAGAAGACGCCCCGGGAGGAGCAGCGCGCAGGCGATCAGCAACGGCAGGGGGGACGGCATCGCGGCAGGGGTCCTCGCCAAGAGGGCGCTAGTCTAGCGCTTCGCCACGGCAGGTCAAACGGTCCGCGTTGACCGGCTCTACCGGGCGGGTTAACGTGGCGCGGCGCGGCGGCCCGCTGTCGCGCGCACCCCGCGAAACCGTACCGGACCCGAGTCGAGATGGCGAAGAAGCCCGCGGTCGATTTCGAGAAGGCGTTGGCCGAGCTCGAGAAGCTGGTTGCCGATCTGGAGCGCGGCGAGATGCCCCTCGAGGCCTCGCTGAAGGCGTTCGAGCGCGGCATCGAGCTGACCCGGCTCTGCCAGGGCGAGCTGGCCAGGGCCGAGCAGAAGGTCCGCGTGCTGACCGGCGAGGACGACGACGAGGCGTTCGAGCCCCGGGAACCGCCGCAGGATGGATGACGCGCTCGCCGAACTGATGCGCCTCGGCCGGGACCGGGTCGAGCGGGCGCTGGAACGGTGGCTGCCCGCGGCCGGCACCCCGCCGTCACGACTCCACGAGGCGATGCGCTACGCCGTGCTCGGCGCCGGCAAGCGGATCCGCCCGGTGCTGGTCTACGGAACCGGCCGGGCGCTGGGCCTCGACCCCGAGCAGCTCGACGCCCCCGCCTGCGCGGTCGAGCTGATCCACGCCTACTCGCTGGTTCACGACGACCTGCCGGCGATGGACGACGACGACCTGCGCCGGGGCCGCCCGACCTGCCACCGCGCCTACGACGAGGCGACCGCCCTGCTGGTCGGCGACGCCCTCCAGACCCTCGCCTTCTACGCCCTCGCCCACGACGAGGCGATGCCCTGCAACGCCGCGGCACGCCTGCAGATGGTCGAGACGCTCGCGCTGGCCAGCGGGTCGCGCGGCATGGCCGGCGGCCAGGCGCTCGACCTCGCCGCGGTCGGGCGCAGGCTCGAGCTTGCCGAGCTCGAGAACATGCACATCCACAAGACCGGGGCGCTGATCCGCGCCAGCGTGCGGCTCGGCCTGCTCTGCCACGACGCCGTAGACGCCTCGATCGCCGACGACCTCGATCACTACGCCAAGTGCATCGGCCTCGCGTTCCAGATCCGCGACGACATCCTCGACGTCGAGGGGGACACCGCCACCCTCGGCAAGCCGCAGGGCTCCGATGCAGGGCTGGACAAGCCGACCTACCCGAGCCTGCTCGGCCTCGCGGAGTCCAAGCACCTGGCCGGCGAACTCTGCGCCGACGCGGTATCGCGCCTCGCGGCGCTCGACGCGCGGGCCGATCCGCTCCGCCAGCTCGCCGACTACATCGTCGCGCGGACGCACTGACCGCCGCCCCCCCCGGGCGGGACCCCTTCGCCCTCGACGGGTTGCGCCCGCCGCGTCGAGCCCGCATCATTCCCGGTCCACGACCGCTTCGCCCCGCGATGACCCCCGATCCCCGTTATCCCCTGCTCAGCGCGATCGACGACCCGCGCGACCTGCGCGACCTGCCCCAGACCAAGCTCCCGCAGGTGGCCGAGGAGCTGCGCGCGTTCCTGGTCGAGAGCGTGGGCAAGACCGGCGGCCACCTCGCCTCCAGTCTCGGCACGGTCGAGCTTACGGTCGCGCTGCACTACGTCTACCAGACCCCTGAGGACCGCATCCTGTGGGACGTGGGGCACCAGGCGTACGGGCACAAGGTGCTCACCGGACGTCGCAGGCGGATGGACACGCTGCGCCAGCCCGGCGGCCTGTCCGGGTTCCTGAAACGGGCCGAGAGCCCGTACGACGCCTTCGGCGCGGGGCACTCGAGCACCTCCATCGGCGCGGCGCTGGGCATGGCCGTCGCGGCCCGCCGGCAGGGCAGCGGCCGCCGCTGCGCCGCGGTGATCGGCGATGGTGCGCTCACCGCCGGCATGGCCTACGAGGCGCTGAACCACGCGGGCGACCTCGACGTCGACCTGCTGGTGGTGCTCAACGACAACGACATGTCGATCTCGCCCAACGTCGGCGGCATGTCCAACTACCTCGCCAGGCTGCTCTCCGGCCCGGTCTACTCCGGCATGCGCGAGAGCGGCAAGCGCGTGCTCAAGCGCCTGCCGCCCTTCGACGAACTGGCGCGGCGCGCCGAGGAGCACCTCAAGGGCATGGTCATGCCAGGCACGCTGTTCGAGGAACTCGGCTTCAACTACATCGGGCCGATCGACGGCCACGACCTGCCGACGCTGGTGGCGGCGCTGCGCAACCTGCGCGAGCGCCAGGGACCGCAGTTCCTGCACATCGTCACCCAGAAGGGCAAGGGCTACCCCCCGGCCGAGGCCAAGCCGCTGACCTACCACGGCGTGGGCCGGTACGATCCGAGCAACGGCAAGCTGCACAAGGGAACGCCGACCGGGCCGAGTTACTCGAGCATCTTCGGCGACTGGCTCTGCACGGCCGCCGAGCGCGAACCCCGCATGGTCGCGATCACCCCGGCGATGTGCACCGGCTCGGGGATGACGAAGTTCGCCGAGAGCTACCCCGACCGCTTCTTCGACGTCGGCATCGCCGAACAGCACGCCCTGACCCTCGCCGCCGGCATGGCGTGCGACGGCCTGCGCCCCGTGGTCGCGATCTATTCGACCTTCCTGCAGCGCGCCTACGACCAGCTGATCCACGATGTCGCGCTGCAGAACCTGCCGGTGATGTTCGCGATCGACCGCGCCGGATTCGTCGGCGCCGACGGCGCGACCCACGACGGCATCTTCGATCTCAGCTACCTGCGCTGCATCCCCAACCTGACGGTGATGACCCCGGGCGACGAGGAGAGCTGCCGCCGGATGCTCGCCACCGGGCTCGCCCTCGACGGTCCGTCTGCGGTGCGCTACCCGCGCGGGACCGGGCCCGGCATCGTGCCGAGCGGCGACGACGAACCCCTCGAGGTCGGCAAGGGCGAGGTCCGGCGCGAGGGCGGGCGGGTCGCCCTGCTCGCCTTCGGCAGCATGGTGCAGACGGCGCTCGAGGTCGGCGAGGCGCTCGATGCCACCGTGGTCGACATGCGCTTCGCGAAGCCGCTCGACGTGGCGCTGATCGAGCGCATGGCCGCCGGCCACGAGCTGCTCGTCACCCTGGAGGAGAACGTGGTGGCCGGCGGCGCCGGGAGCGGCGTCGCCGAGCATCTTCACGCCTCGGCCGGGGAGGCCCGCCTGCTGCAGATCGGCATCCCCGACCGCTTCTTCCCGCACGGCACCCCGGCCGGGGTGCTCGCGAGCGCCGGCCTGGACCCCGCGTCGGTCATGGCGCGGATCGAGGCCGTGCTCGCAGGCGAGGCATCCATTTCCTAGTAATCTGGTAGACTATTGCCTCCCGGTGCGGCCCGGAAGCGGCCGGACGCACCACGAATCGAGGACGACGAGATGAGCACCACCGCCGCCACCATGGTCGACGTGCAGAGCACCAGCGACACGCGGAAGATCGCGATCAACAAGGTCGGGATCAAGGACATCCTGCACCCGGTCCGGGTCAAGGACCGCAGCGACGGCGAGCAGCACACCATCGCCAACTTCAACATGTACGTGAACCTGCCGCACAACTTCAAGGGCACGCACATGTCACGGTTCGTGGAGATCCTCAACAGCCGCGAGAAGGAGATCAGCGTCGAGTCGTTCCGCGAGATGCTGCTCGAGATGACCGAGCGGCTCGAGGCCGAGTCGGGGCACATCGAGATGTCGTTCCCCTACTTCGTCAACAAGGCGGCGCCGGTCTCGGGGGTGATGAGCCTGCTGGACTACCACGTCAGCCTGATCGGCGAGGCGTGCCACGGCGAGATCTCGACGTGGATCAAGGTGCAGGTGCCGGTCACCAGCCTCTGCCCCTGCTCGAAGGAGATCTCGGAGCGCGGCGCCCACAACCAGCGGTCCCACGTCACGGTCAACGTGCGCACCTGCGGGTTCGTCTGGATCGAGGAACTGATCGAGATGGTCGAGGCGGAGGCCTCCTGCGAACTCTACGGCCTGCTCAAACGACCGGACGAGAAGTTCATCACCGAGCGCGCCTACGACAACCCGAAGTTCGTCGAGGACATGGTGCGCGACGTCGCCGCGCGGCTGAACCGGGACGAGCGTATCTGCGCCTACGTGGTCGAGTCGGAGAACTTCGAGTCGATCCACAACCACTCGGCCTACGCGATGATCGAGCGCGACAAGGAGGCCGAGCGGGTCTGACCGCTCCCCCGCCCGCCCCGGGGCGTCGCCGCTAGCGCGTGCGCAGTTCGAGCAGCGTCCCCGACTTGCTGATGTCGACGCCGTGCAGGAAGGTCATGCCGAGCAGCGGCCAACGCGGCAGCTGCCCCTCCAGCACCGCGGCGCGCACGTTGCGCTGCACGATGCCGCCGACGTCGACCTCGTCGAGGGTGATCGCGTAGGCGTAGGTCATGCCGGACGCCGACAGCACCCGCTGCTTCTCGCCCTTCAGGTAATCGATGCCGATGCGCTCGGCGAGATCCGAGCTGAGCGCCACCGCGCTCGCCCCCGTGTCGACCTGGAAGGTGACGGGCCGGCCGTTGATCAGGCCCGGCTGGAGGTACTGGCCGTTCGGGCTCAACGGCACCCGCACCACCTTCTCCGTGGGCGCGGGGAAGCCGGTCTGGATCCGGTCGCCGAGCGGGTATTCCGCCCGTTCGCCATCGATCTCGAGGATCGCGCGGCGGCTGTCGGCCGCGATCAGCTTGACCCCCTCGGGGCTCGTCTCGCCGACCTTCAGCAGGCGCTGCCTGCCGTCGATCTCGACCACCGCGCGGTCCTTGAACAGGCCGCTGACGACGACGCTGTCGGGCGCGCCCGCACCGGGGCCCGCCGCGGCCAGCAGCCCCAGGAACAGCGCGGCGCGCCACGCCAGCACGACGGTTCCTCTCATCTCGCCAGGCACCCGATTCGACACGCTCCAGGTGCCGCCCATGATGGCACATCGGTCCGCCGCGGGCAGCGCCCCTTGCCCCGGCGTGGTCGCCGGTCGACACTGGGCGCATGGAACAGACACGCATCGAGATCCGCACCCCGGCGCACCAGGCGCTGGTGGCCATCACCGACCGGGTCGAGGCGGCGTGCCGCGAGCTCGACCTGGTCGACGGCGTGCTGCACCTGTTCGTGCGCCACACCACCTGCGGGCTGCTGGTCAACGAGAACGCCGACCCCGACGTGGTGACCGACCTGCTCCGCCGGCTCGAGCAGATCGCGCCGTGGCACGACGCCGCGGACCGCCACGGCGAGGGGAACACCGCGGCCCACCTGCGCAGCGTCCTCGTCGGCTGCGACCTGACGCTGCCGGTCCGCGGCGGACGGCCCGACCTCGGCACCTGGCAGGGGGTCTTCCTCGCGGAGTTCGACGGCCCACGCACGCGGCAGGTGACGGCGACGGCGGTTGCCGGGGCCTAGGGCGCCCCTGGCGGGGCGCATGCCGGACCGCCGTCCGACCGAGTGCATGCCGCGCTGGCACGATGCGTCGTCTTGCGGCTCTTCCGCATGCCCGGGCTTCGGAGCCGGCACCAGGCCACCGCACTGGCCAGGCATCCGTAGGTCGGGCTTCCGCCCGCCAGGACCTCGCGTCGGCTGAAGCCCGACCTACACGAACCCCAGGACGGCCTGGAGCACGACGGCGGCGAAGGCCCCGGCGACCAGGTCGTCGAGCATTATGCCCAGCCCCCCGTGGACTCGGCGATCGAGCCAGCGGATCGGCCACGGCTTGACGATGTCGAACGCGCGGAACAGCACGAAACCCAGCACCATCGCCTGCCAGGTCGGCGGCGCGGCGAGCATCGTGACGAGGTAGCCGACGATCTCGTCCCAGACGATGCCCGGATGGTCGTGGACCCCGAGCGACCGCGCGGCGCGATCGCAGAGCCAGATCCCGGCGAGTGCCAGCAGGCCGACCACTCCGACGTAAACAGGGACCGGCAACGGGGCCAGGAGCCACCAGACCGGGAGCGCCACCAGCGTGCCGAACGTCCCCGGGGCCACCGGCGCCAGCCCGCTGCCGAGACCGCAGGCGAGGCACTGGACCGGGTCGCGCAGGTCGGGGCGCGGCGCGCTCACGGCGTCTCGCGGAAGTGGTCGTATCCGTCCTCTGCAAGTTCGTATTCCGTGCCGTCCGGCTTGTGCAGGCGCAGGCCGGATCCGGCGTCGACGGTGCCGATACGCCGCCACTCTACCCCGAGGTCGCGCGACGCCAGCGCCTCGAGTCGCGCTTCCGGCAGCGTGAAGCAGAGCTCGTAGTCGTCGCCGCCACCGAGCGGCAGCGTCCAGTCGCCCGCTTCCGCGCGGCGCTGAAGCGGTGCGGTGAGCGGCAGCATCGCGAGCTCCAGCGTCGCGCCGACCCCGCTGGCCTCGAGCACGTGCCCGAGGTCGGCGGCGAGCCCGTCGGAGAGATCGATCGCGGCCGTCGCGAGACCGCGCAGGGCACGGCCCGCGGCCAGCCGGGGCGTCGGCCTGAGCAGCCGCTCGCGCAGCGCGTCGCGATCACCGGCGGCCAGGTCGGGCGGGTCCCGGAGGGCGAGCGCGGCGTCGCCCAGCGTCCCGGTGACGCAGACCGCATCGCCCGGACGGGCGCCGTCGCGACGCAACGCCTCGCCGGCCGGCACGTGCCCCGCGGCCTGAATGGTGACGGCCAGCGGACCGCGCGTCGTGTCGCCGCCGACCAGCG
>JAWVZO010000070.1:0-11882 GCA_033722135.1 Gammaproteobacteria bacterium
GACGTGAACGAGCACAGTGAATCGCGCGTCCTGATCGTCGACGACGAGGCGCGCAACGTTCGGTTGCTGTCGCTGATCCTCGCCGGCGAGGGGTACGCGCTCGACACCGCCCACGACGGCCTCGAGGCGCTCGCCAGGGTGGAGGAGACGCAGCCCGACCTGGTGCTGCTCGACATCATGATGCCCGGCATGGACGGATTCGAGGTCTGCCGGCGTCTGCGCCGGGCGCACCGGGCCAGCCAGATGCCGGTCATCATGGTCACCGCGCTCGAGGACCAGGAGTCGCGCGTCCTCGGCCTCGAGGCCGGCGCCAACGACTTCCTGACCAAGCCGGTCGACCGGACCGAATTGGTCGTGCGGGTGCGCAACCTCCTGCAGGTCAAGGCGTTCCAGGATTTCCTGGCCCACCACAACGAGATCCTCGCCGAGCAGGTCGCGGAGAAGACCCGCTCGCTGCGCGAGGCCTACGTCGACACGGTCAACCGCCTTACGCTGGCCGCCGAGTACAAGGACCAGGACACCGCGGCGCACATCCGGCGGATCAGCCTCTACTCGCGCCACCTGGCCGAGCTGGTGGGCCTCGACTACGAGCAGGTCGAGCTGATCTTCTACGCCAGCCCGATGCACGACATCGGCAAGATCGGCATCCCCGACCACGTGCTGCTGAAGCCGGGTTCGCTGACCGATGGCGAGTTCGACGTCATGAAGGCCCATCCCGAGATCGGCGCCGGGATCCTGAGCGGCGGCACCTCCCCGGTGCTGGCGTGCGCCGAGCGGATCGCGCTTCACCACCACGAGCGCTGGGACGGTTCCGGCTATCCGGCCGGGCTGGCGGGGGAGGCGATCTCCCTCGAGGGCCGCATCGTCCAGCTCGTCGACCTCTACGACGCCCTGCGCAGCGCGCGCTGCTACAAGCCGCCGTTCGACCACGAGACCGCGCTCCGGATCATGACCGAGGGCGACGGGCGGACCGACCCGGCGCACCTCGACCCGGAGCTGCTGGCGCTGTTCCGCGAGCACCACGCCGACTTCGCGCGCATCTACGAGGAGAATCGCGACTAGCGCGCGCGACCCGATGGCACTCAAGGCGACGATCTTCAAGGCCGACCTGCAGGTCAGCGACCTCGACCGCCACTACTACGCTCACCACGCGCTTACCGTCGCGCGCCATCCGTCGGAGACCGACGAGCGGATGATGGTCCGGCTGCTGGCGTTCGCCCTGCATGCCGACCCGGCGCTGGTCTTCACGCGGGGGCTGTCGACCGACGACGAGCCCGACCTGTGGCGGCATGCGGACGACGGCACCCTCGTGTCATGGATCGAGGTCGGGCTGCCCGATCCGAAACGGCTGCGCCGGGCCTGTGGCCTTGCGGAGGCGGTGACCGTCGTCGCCTACGGCGGGGCGGCGGCCGAGCGGTGGTGGGCCAGGCACGCGGGAACGCTCGATGGGCTCGGCAACCTGGCGGTGCGCCGGGTGCCGCCATCCGCCTCGCGCGGGCTCGAGGCACTGGTGCGACGCTCCATGCGGCTCGACGTCACCGTCGACGGAGGCGTCGCTTGGGTCGGCGACGCCGAGACGCGGGTCGAGGTCGCGGTCGAGACCCTGCGCTGACCCGCGCTACTCGAACGCCGGCAGCGGCGTCATCAGCCACCAGCGCTTGTTCTCCTCGTCGTACTCCCACGTCTGGACCTGGTCGAGCGTGCGTACCGAGGCCTCGCCCTGGCGCAGGTAGCTGATGCGCAGGTCCAGCGTGACCCGGTTCTCGTCCGGGCTGCGCAGGGTGTTGCGGACCTTGTACTCGGTGATCTGCACGCCCTCGTGGCGGCCGGGATCGGCGGCCTCGGTGAGCGGACCCGGCTTGAGGTAGGTCGCCGCCAGCTTGTAGTTGCCCCAGCGCATCGCGTTCTCGAACGACAGCGTCTGTAGGCCGAAGTCGGCGTTGCGCCGGTCCTCCTCGAGACCCGCGCAGCCGGCGAGAAGGACGAGGAGGAGCGTCAGGAGCAGCGGTGACGGGACGATGGACCTCATGGGAACGGCACCTCGGGCTGGGGTGGTCGGCGGCCAGCGGCCTGTATACCACAAGCGATGCCGGCCTCTCCCGTCGTGGATAGTTGACTGATTCAGTCGGAGATCGTCCAATGCCCCGGACGAACCGCATCGCGATTCCAGGAGCAGACGATGAGCGAGACACGGATTCCGGCCCGCGACGGCGACGGCTACCTCGAGGACATGAACGACTGGAGCGAGGGCGTGGCCCGGGCGATGGCCACGGCCGACGGCATCGAGCTCGACGAGGCGCGCTGGGCACAGGTGCTCAAGGCGCGCGAGTACTACGAGACGCACGCCACCGTTCCCCAGGTGCGCAAGTTCGCCCGCTACCTGGGCGAGGACACCCGGGCGCTCTTCGACCTCTGGATGACCGGCCCGATGAAGCCGATCACCAAGTACGGCGGCCTGCCGAAGCCGACCGGCTGCGTCTGAGGGCGGCACTGCCGGTACTGCCGGCGTTGCGCTGGCGGGCGCATCGCCGCTCGGCGAAACTGGAGGCCGACCCCAAGCGATTCCCGGAGACGCCATGGCCACCGCCCCCGGAGAGGCCCCGCCGGCGGACGCGGACGCACGCCGCGCCGCACCCCCAGTGCTCTGCTACGACCTCGACCGGCTGCCACCGTACGACGCCGGTTTCTACGCAGGCGTGCGCCGCGACGCCGTCGCGATCGCGTCGCTCGACGTCCCGCCCCGGGACGCCCGCGCGTTCCGCGTGCCGGCCGGGCATCTGTTCCGCATCGTGGCCTTTTCGGGCCCGCAGGTCGGCGACCTGAATCTCTGGAACCCGGACGACCTCGAGGAACGGTTCTTCAGCGGCAAGACCCGCCAGCTGCACGCATCGCACGTCACCACCGGCGACCGGCTCTGGAGCAGCCTGCCCGGGCTTCGCCCGATGGCGACCATCACCCACGACACGCTCGCCTGGTACGGGTGGGACGACGACGGAGCAGGCGTGCACGACGTGCTCGGGACCCGCTGCGATCCCTACACCCAACGCCTGCTGCACGGGGTCGATTACGATCGCTGCTGCCACTCCAACCTGACGCGGGCGCTGGCCGGGGCCACCGGCCTCGCGCCGGAGGCGGCCGAGGCGCACGTCCACGACGTGCTGAACGTGTTCATGTGCACCGGTTTCACCCGCGAGACCCACCGCTACTTCATGAAGGCGAGCCCGGCGCGGCCCGGCGACTACCTGGAACTGTTCGCGGAGATCGACCTGCTCGCGGCGCTGTCGGCCTGCCCGGGCGGCGACTGCGGCTCGGTCCACTCGAGCGATGCCGCCGAGTGTCACCCGCTGCGCGTGGAGATCCTGCGACCGTCCGTCACGTCACTGCGCGGCTGGTCTCCGCCGCGGCGCAACGGCTACGCCGGACGGCACGGTCTCGAACGGGACGGGGCGGATGCCGGTGGCCTCCGCGGTTGAGAGGAAGCGGCCGCGGACGGGAAGTGACGGCCGGGATGCCGCGTCAGGCGGCGTCCTTGCGGTTCTGCAGGCCGCGCGCGTTCTCGCTGTCCTGGCGCGCGGCGATGCGGCGCGCGTAGGGGCGGCTGACGCAGTCGGCCAGGGTCCGCCGGTCGAGGTAGGCATAGAGCTTCTCGCTGAACTCGAGCCAGAGGGCCTGGGCAGGATCGCCCTGCTCAGCGGCCCGCGACACGTCGACCTTCTCGTCGACGGCGCGGAGGATGTCCGCGATGGAAATCTCGTCGGCCGGGTGGCCCAGACGGTAGCCGCCGCCGACGCCGCGGACCCCGACGACGAGGCCCTTCTTGCGCAGCTTGGCGAAGAGCTGCTCGAGGTAGGAGAGCGAGATGGTCTGGCAGGTCGAGATCTCGGTCAGTGGCACCGGACCCTCGTGCTCGTGCAGCGCGAGGTCGAACATCGCGGTGACGGCGTAACGTCCCTTGGTCGAGAGTCGCATCGATCGAACTCCGGTTGCGGCTGAAAAACCAACCTCTCCGGTAGGATATTCAACCAGCCGCCCCGGGGAGCGTCAACACGAAGTTCGGCACTGCCGGACGCGGAAATGACCCAGGTCAATTATTATCGACGTTAATGATCGCAGCACCGGGCTGGCATCCCCGGTACATTGCGCCAAAATAGGGGCGCGACGCCGCCCGAACCACCAAAGCAAGGAATGCATCGCGCCATGAACCGCCTCATGCAACCCGCCATGCTGATGCTGGCGCTGTTCTCAATGCCGTCACTCGCGGCCACGCAGGATCTGCTCGACGTCTACCGCCTGGCCCAGGTCGAGGACCGCGTGCTACGCGCCGCAGCGGCAGAACTCGAGGCGGCGCGCGAGGCGATCCCGCAGGCGCGGGCCCGCTACCTGCCCAGCGTGACGGCCGGGCTCGAGGGAAGCCGTACCCGCCAGGACCGGGAGGGGGGCAACACCGAGACCTTCAACAGCCGCGAACTGTCGCTGCGCCTGGAGCAGCCGGTCTTCGATCGTGCCGCCTGGCTGGCGCGGGGGCAGGCGGACAAGCGGGTGCAGCAGGCCGAGGTGAGCTACACCGCGGTCGAACAGGAACTGATCGTGCGCACCGCGACGGCCTATTTCGGCGTGCTCGATGCGCTGGCCGACCTCCGGGCGGTGCTGGCGGACAAGGAGGCGACCGCGCGCCAGCTCGACCAGACCCAGCAGCGCTTCGAGGTGGGCCTGATCGCGATCACCGACGTGCACGAGGCGCAGGCCCGTTACGACCGGGTGCTCTCCGAGGAGATCCTGTCGCGCAACCGGCTCGACAGCGCCCGCGAGAGGCTGCGCGTGATCATCGGCCGCTCCCAGGGCGATCTCGCCGACCTGGCCGAGGAGGTCGCGCTCGTCGAGCCCGAGCCCGCAGACCTGGAGGCCTGGGTGGACAGGGCAGCCGGGGACAACCTCGCGCTGCTCGCCGCGCGCTACGGCCTCGACGTCGCCCGTGACGAGATCGAGGTACGGCGCTCGGGCCACTATCCGACGCTCGACCTGGTCGCCAGCTACGGCGATTCCGAGACCGAGGGCGGCGCGTTCAGCGGGGGGCTCACGGGCGTCGCGGGCCGCGACGTCGAAACGGAGTCGGCGAGCATCGGCCTGCGGTTGAGCGTGCCGATCTACCTCGGAGGCCAGGTCAGTTCGCTGACCCGCGAGGCCGAGGCGCAGCTGGTCCAGGCGAGCGAGCTCTACGAGCAGCAGTCGCGCGAGGTCGAGCGTCAGACCCGGGACGCCTACCGCAACGTCATCGCGTCGATCGCCCGTGTCCGCGCACTGGCGCAGACGGTGGTCTCGACCCAGAGCGCGCTCGACGCGACCCAGGCCGGATTCGAGGTCGGGACGCGCACCATCGTCGACGTGCTCGACTCACAGCGCAACCTCTTCCTGGCGCAGCGCGACTACGACGTCGCCCGGCACGCCTACGTGCTTAGCACGCTGAACCTCAAGCAGGCGGTGGGTACGCTCGACGAAGGGGATGTCGAGGAGGCGAACCGGCTGCTCGAGTAGGCCTGCCGGTGGCCGGCGCGCGCGTCAGCCCGGCGCCTCCCGGCCGGCCAGGCCGGCCCGGTCGAGCAGGCGGATGGTCCGCCCCTCGACGCCGATCAGGGCGCGCTCCTGGAGGTCGTGCAGCACCCGCGAGAAGGTCTCCGGCGTGAGGTTCAGGCGCGAGGCGATCAACGCCTTGCTCGCCGGCAGCGACACCGTGTCCGGGTCGTCCTGGCCGTGCTCGGCGAGCAGGTAGCCGATGACGCGCTGGGTCGCGCTGCGCGTCGCCAGCGCCTCGATCTCGCGCACCATGCCGTGCAGCCTGACGCTGAGCCCGGCGAGCAGTTTCAGCGCCAGGTCCGGGTTGCTCCGTATCGCGTCGAGCAGCGGCGCGCGCGGGATGAACAGCAACTCGCTCTCGCGCAGCACCTCGGCGTAGGCCGGGAACGGCCGATCGATGAGCATGACCGCCTCGCCGAAGGTCATCCCGGGCTCGACGAGTTCGATCACCTTCTCCTGGCCGTCGGGCGCGAGCAGGGCCAGCTTGACCTGGCCGCTCACGAGGTAATAGAAGCCGAGCGAGGGGTCGCCCTTCTGGAACAGGATCTCGCCACGCCGCAGCCGGTGCCGGTGGGTCGCGTGCGCGATGCCCTCGAGTTCCGCGGCGTCGAGGGAGGCGAACATCGGGATGCCGTTCAGCATGCCGATCAGCGTGTCGGTTTTCATGATGCCGTGACCATAGCTGCGCGCGCGGGGAGCGGCAAGCACGGCTTGATGGCCATCAAGGCCGGCGCGGCGCGTTCGCGCGATAGTGCCACGCGAGAACCACCGGAGAGACCGTGATGACCGATGTGACCACCTACATGACCGACGACCACCGTCGCTGCGACACGCTGTTCGCCGACCTGGAGGCGGCGGTCAACGACGGCGACTGGGATGCCGCCTCGGCCGGCCTGGAGCAGTTCCTCGACGGCATGAACCACCACTTCTCGATCGAGGAGGAACAGCTCTTCCCAGAGTTCGAGCGACTCACCGGCATGGCCATGGGACCGACCCGCATCATGCGTAGCGAGCACGAGCAGATGCGCGCACTGTTCGAGGAGCTGCGGATCGGCCTGGCCGAGCAGGACGAGGAGACCGTCCTCGGCACCGCCGAGACGCTTAACGTCCTGATGCAACAGCATAACCTCAAGGAGGAGGAGATCCTCTACCCGATGACCGACCAGGCCCTCGGCGAGGAGGCCGACGATTTCGCCCGCCGCCTGGGGGCCGGCGCCTGATATGACGGCACGGGAGATCCGCCTCGACGTCTCCGGACTCGAACCCTGCGAGCCGCTCGAGCGCACCCTGGCGGCGGCCGAGGCCCTCGGGCCCGGCGAGTACCTGCGGGTCCTGCACCGACGCGAGCCGCTGCCGCTGTTCCCGCTGCTCGAGCAGCTCGGCTGCGCGTGGCACTGCCGGCCCGGCACGGAGACCGCCTACGAGGTGCTGGTCTGGCGCCGCGGTGACGAGGTCGCGGAGGCCGCGACCGCGGAGGCCTGACATGAGCACCCCGGGGCTGGCGCTGGAGCAGGCGCCGCCGGTCAACGCGCCGTTCCGCTTCTTCCTCAGCGCGCCGCTCTTCGGCCTCGTCGCGGCGGGGCTGCTGCTGGTCTCCGGGCCGGAACTGCTGGTCTCGCGCTGGACGCCCGGGATGCTGGCGCTGACCCACCTCTTCACCCTCGGCGTGCTGGCGATGGTGATGTTCGGCGCCCTGCTGCAGATGCTGCCGGTGGTCGCGGGCGCGCCGGTCGCCCACCCGGTGGCGGTCGCCACTGGGGTACACGGGCTGCTCGTGGCCGGGACCCTGGCGCTGGCCGTCGGCTTCGTGCGCCACGTACCCGCTGCGCTGCAGGCCTCGGCCGTGCTGCTGGCCCTGGCGGTCGCGGGACTGCTCGCCGCCGCGCTGCACAGCCTGTACCGCGCGCCGCGCCGGCACGCCGCGGTGCGCGGCATGACATTCGCCGTTGTCGCCCTGGCGGTTGCCGCCGCGCTCGGCAGCTGGCTGCTCGCCGGGCACGGCTGGAACGAGGTGCTGCTCCGCCGCGGCGCGGTGACCGACCTGCACGCCGGCTGGGCGCTGCTCGGCTGGGTAGGGATCCTCGTCGCGGGCGTCGCCTTCCAGGTGGTGCCGATGTTCCAGATGACCCCGGAGTACCCGGAGTGGATGGCGCGCGGCCTGAATCGCGGGCTGTTCGCCGCGCTGCTGCTCTGGTCCGCGGGCCTGATCTGGCCGGCGGCGGCGCCGCTCGGCGTGGCCGGTGCGGCGCTGCTGTGGCTCGGCAACGCGCTGTTCGCCGTGGTCACGCTCGACCTCCAGCGCCGGCGCAAGCGCCGCCTGCCCGACGTCACGCTGAGCTTCTGGCGGTTGGGCATGGGCTGCCTGCTGGCCACCCTGGCGCTCTGGCTCGCCGGCCACGCGGCGCCGGCCTGGTCCGCCGACCCGCGCTCGGCGCTGCTGCTCGGCGCCGGCCTGGTGCTCGGTTACGCGCTGTCGGTGGTCAACGGCATGCTCTACAAGATCGTGCCGTTCCTGGTCTGGTTCCACCTGCAGAACCGGTTGTTGCAGAGTGGCCTGATCGGCACCGGGGTGAAGGTGCCGAACATGAAGAAGGTGCTCCCCGACGCGGTCTGCCGGCGCCAGTTCCGCGTCCACGCCGTGGCGCTGGCGCTGCTGCCGCCGGCGCTGCTCTGGCCCGCGCCGATGGTCTACCCGTTCGCGATCGTGATCGGCCTGTCGTTCCTGCTGCTCGCGCGCAATCTCTGGGCGGCCGGCCTGCTCTACCGGGACGAGCTCCGCCGGCTCGACGCGGCCACGGGCTAGCTGCCGGTCGCGCGGGACGTTACCCTCGGCGCGAGGCGCCGGCCGCGGGGGCCGGCACGCCGCGCGGGGTACGCATGAGCGCACGACCGAATCTGCACGTCATCCAGGGCGGCCGCCGCACCTTCTGGCGCCGGGGCGACCTCGAGTTGGTCGCGGCCGGGCCCGGGAACCCGCCGTTCAGCGTCGAGCGGACGGTGGTCGAGGAGGACCGCTGGCGGGTGGTCGGTGCGCCGCCCGACTGGCGGCCGCCGCGGCCCGAGCACCCGGTCCGCCTGCACACGGCGCTGATCGACGACGCCCCGGAGCGGCTGGGCCGGGTCCTCGAGCACGGGCAGAACTGGCACGCCGTGGTCGTCGACGTCGACGCCGATCCCCTGGTCCGCCCCGAGGCGGTGCGCGCGGCGCTCGCCCGGGTCACGCTCCTCTGCGCGCGGCACGCCGTGACCCGCCTCGCCGTCCCGCTGCTCGGCACGATCCATGGCGACCTCGACCCCGCCCGGGCGCTGGCGATGGTCCACGACGCCCTGCTGGTCCGGCCGCCCGCTGACCTCCGCCGCATCTGGCTGCAGGTGCCGCCGCGGCACCGGGTGCGGGTCGAACAGGGCCTGGCCGCGTGGGGCCGCGCCCGGGGATGATCCCGGTCTGGACGCCCCCGCGGCCTCGTCTATGCTCTTGGCTCATCGATGACGAGGCTGGGAGGCCCCGATGAGCGACGCGTTGAACTACCTGGTCAAGGCCCGTCCCGAGGCGATGACCGCCTACTTCACCTTCCTGAAGAAGGCCGGCGACCACCTCGATACGCGCACGCGCGACCTGATCTCGGTGATCACCAAGGTCGCGGTGCAGACCGAGGGCGGCTTCCGCCAGTACCTGACGCGGGCGCTGCGCAACGGCGCGACGCCGAACGAGGTCATCGACGCGCTGCTGATGGCGTTCCCGGTGCTCGGCCTGGCCAAGATCGTCTGGGCGACCGAGATCCTGCTGGACATGGACATCCCGGAGTTCCGCCCGGAGAACCTCGACGCCGAGCCGGGCTGGCACGACGTGGCCGATCTCGACGCCGTGCCGGACGGGCGTCCCGAGTGGTACGAAGCCGACGGTCGCCACGTCTTCGTCTACCGGACAGGCGACGAACTGCGCGTCTACGATAGCCGCTGTCCGCACCAGGTCACCGACATCCCGCACCTCGCCGTCGACGGGTTGCGCCTGACCTGCCCGAAGCACGAATGGGCCTTCGACCTCGAGAGCGGCGAGTGCGTGGCCAAGGGCAACCGCCCGCTGCGCCGATTCGAGCACAAGGTCGAGGACGGCCGGCTGCTCGCGTACTGGTAGCGGGGCTCGGCGATGGGTTACGCACTGCTGAAGTTCGTCCACGTCGGCGGCGCGGTGCTGTTCCTCGGTACCCTGCTGCTCTCGGGCGTCTGGATGCGGCGTGCCCTGGCCGCGCGGGAGGCGCCGTCCCTGGAGTTCGCGCTCGACGGGGTCGGGGCCACGGACCTGCGCGTCGCGGCGCCCGGGGCCGCGCTGCTGCTGGTCGGTGGCGGAGGGCTGCTGGTCGGCGGCGGCGGGGAGCTGGCAACCCAGGCGTGGCTCTCGGGCGGCATCCTGCTGTTCCTGGTCGCTGCGCTCGGGTGGGCGGTCGGCCTGGTCCCGCTGCAGCGGCAGATGCGCCACGCGCTGCGTGGCGCCGGGCGGGAACTCCCCGAGGCCTGCCTCCGCCACGGGCGCCACTGGCACTGGGCCCACCTCGTGACCACCCTCGCCGCGTTCGCCGGACTGTTCCTGATGGTGGTGCGTCCGGGGAACTGATTCCGGGGGCCGCGGCCCCCGGGACGGGTTGACGCGGCGCAAGGCCCGGGACCCACATCCCTGCGATGCTGGCCGGGATGTAGGCGAAGGGACGCGGCCCACGACGCAGCCAAGGAGATTTCATGCGACCGGCCCAGGTCACCCGAATTCTGGGACGCGAATTCACCGGCGCCCGCGCCGGCCGGCACACGCCGGTGATGCTCTGGGGGCCGCCTGGGATCGGCAAGTCCGACCTCGTGCGGGAGGTCGCCGCGCGCCACGGCGTGCCCGTGGTCGACCTGCGCCTGTCGCAGCTCGAGCCGAGCGACCTGCGCGGCATCCCGTTCCGCGTCGAGGCGCGCGTCGAGTGGGCGGTGCCGTCGATGCTGCCCGACGCCGCGCGGCACGGTCCGGAGGGCATCCTGTTCCTCGACGAGATCAACGCCGCGCCGCCCACCGTCTCCGCGGCGGCCTACCAGCTGATCCTCGACCGCCGTCTCGGCGAGTACCGCGTGCCGGAGGGGTGGGCGATCTTCGCGGCGGGCAACCGCCAGGGCGACCGCGGCGTGGTCTACTCGATGCCGTCGCCGCTCGCCAACCGGTTCACCCACCTCGAGGTGGAGCCTCACCTCGACGACTGGGTCGACTGGGCCCACGGCCGTGGCATCGATCCCCGCCTGGTCGGCTTCCTCCGCTTCCGCCCCGACCTGCTGTTCGACTTCGACCCGGCGCAGAACCCGACCGCCTTCCCGTCGCCGCGCACCTGGGAGTTCGCCGACCGCGCGCTGGCCAAGTTCGGCGACGACCGCGACCTGCTGGCCGCGGCGCTGCAGGGCTGCGTCGGTCCCGCCGCCGGCGTCGAGGCGGCCGCCTACCTCGAGCACCTCGACCGCCTGCCCGACCTCGAGGCGATCGTCCGCGGCGAGTCGGACGCGGTGCCCGAGGGCATCGACCTGCAGTACGCCGTCGCCGCCGCGCTGGTGCGCCGGGCGCTGCAGGCGCGCGACGCCGGCGACCCGCTGCCGGTCTACGACCGCCTGCTCGCCTACGCGGGCCGGCTGCCGCAGCGCGAACTCGGGGTGATGATGGTCGCCGACCTCTACCGCGCGGTCGGCCAGCCGCTCTGCGAGGCGCCGAACTTCGCGACCTGGGCGGGGCAGGTGGCCGACGTGATGCTCGCGGAGTGAGCCGGTGCCCGACGATCCGGCCACCCGCCTCAGCGCCGCGCGCACGCGGCTGGTGCTCGACCGGCCGTTCCTCGGCGCGCTGACGCTGCGGCTGCCGCTGGTGGCGGCCGACCCTGCGTGGTGCCGGACCACGGCCACCGACGCCCGGGCGATCTACTACAACCCCGACTACATCGCCGCGCTCGCCCCGTCGACCGTGGAGTTCGTGCTCGCCCACGAGGCGCTGCACTGCGCGCTCGGCCACTTCCAGCGTCGCCAGCACCGGGTCCGGCGGCGTTGGGACGCGGCCTGCGATCTCGCGGTCAACCCGCTGCTGGCCGGCGAGGGCCTGACCCCGCCGCCGGAGGCGCTGCTGGTCGACGCCTTCGCGGGGCTGAGCGCCGAGGAGATCTACCCCTGCCTCGCCGACGACGACGAGCTCGACACCCACGATGACCACCTCTCCGACAGCGACGGCGGCGAGGGGGGCGGTGGGCGGGAGCCAGAACCCGGCCGAGACGGAGCGCCCGGCGACCCAGGCGACGGGGAGGACC
>JAWVZO010000071.1:0-11662 GCA_033722135.1 Gammaproteobacteria bacterium
CCGATATCGCCGCTCCAGGCGAGGCGCCGGAACAGGGCGAGGTCGTGCACCTCGAGCCGCGCCTCCGGTCCGGGACGCGTGCCGGAGAAGCAGAGCCTGCCGCCGCCGGGCAGCGTCAGCTCGAGGCGGCCGTGGGTGATGCCTTCCAGCCGCGCCAGCAACGGACGCAGCAGCAGGGGTGTCGGGCGCGCCAGGGGCGCCGGCCTTGTCGAGACACGGGTGGTCATGAGGACGTCTCCTCGAGTGGGGGCAACGGCTTGCCGTGGAACGCGACGCCCTTAAGCCAGAGGCGCAGGGCGTGCCAGTGGATGCGGGCCATCACGGCGAAGGTCTGCAGGGGAGTGCGCAGCGCGGCGCGGCGCAGGGCAGGCCCGTGCAACGGGGCGGTGGCGCCCCACAGCGCGGTGCTGAGCACGCGCGCGCCGCCGACATCGTGGCCGATTGCCACCTGCAGGCGACCGTCCCTGCGCACGAAGCGGAAGCGGTACTCGCCCTCGACGTCGAGGAACGGCGAGACGTGGAACACCTTGCGCGCCGTCAGCACGTCGCCGTCGCCGATCGGCCCGCGGTCAGGCCGGTGCACCAGGTAGTTGTGGTGCTCGCCGAAGGTGTTGTTCACCTCGGCCAGTACAGCACGCAGCGCGCCGTGCCGATCGTGGCAGAACCAGAAGCTGACCGGGTTGAACAGGTAGCCGAACAGGCGCGGCATGGCGAGCAGCGTCACCCGGCCGTCGGCGCCGGACAGGCCCTGGCTCACGAGCAGGTCGCGGATCCAGGTCGCCAGCGACGTCCCGTCCCGCGGGCCGTGGTCGGCGCTCCGGAACGCCAGCCAGCCCGGCCGATCGATCGCCAGTGCGCGCGGTGTGGACGCGAGGTCGTCGACGTCCAGCTCGACGGCGAACATCGGGTAGGCAAAGCGGTGCGTCACCGGGCGGTGCCGGTGGTGCATCACCGTGCCGGTCAGCAGGCGGTGGGGGCTCATGCCGCCCGCCTCGCGGCGCGCCATGGCGCCTCCACGCCGAGCCGGCGGGCGACCTCCAGGCCCGAGCGCAGGCCGTCCTCGTGGAAGCCGTAGCCGGTCCAGGCGCCGCAGTACCAGGTGCGACGCGTCCCCTGGATCCGGGCGAGCTCACCCTGGGCGGCGACGGCACCGAAGTCGAAGACCGGGTGGTCGTAGGCGTACTCGCCGAGGATGCGATCAGCCGCGATCGGCCGGTTCGGGTTCAGGGTCACGATGACCGGCGTGCGGAACGGCAGCGGCTGCAGCCGGTTCAGCCAGTAGCTGACGCCCACCGGCCGGTCGTCCGGGCCGCCCGCCGCCGCGTGGTAGTTCCACGCCGACCACGCCGCCGGATCCCTCGGCATCACGCCGGCGTCGGTGTGCAGCACCGCCCGGTTCGGCTGGTACGGGACGGCGCCGAGCAGACGCCGCTCGTCGGCATCGGCATCGGCGAGCAGCCGGAGCGCCTGATCGGGATGGCAGGCGACCACGGCGTGATCGTAGCGGGCCACGCCGCCCTGCGCGCTGATCACCGCCACCTGGCGATGCAGCCGTCGCAGCGCCACCACCGGGTCGGCGAGGCGGACCTCCTGGACGGGCTCGGCGAGGCGGCGTACGTACTCGCGGGAACCACCGCGCACCGTGTGCCACTGCGGCCGATCGGAGAGCTGCAGCAGCCCGTGGTTGTGGCAGAAACGCGCGAAACTGGCGACCGGGTAATCGAGCATCTCGCCGGTCGGGCACGACCAGATCGCGCCCGCCATCGGCAGCAGGTACCAGTCGCGGAACTCGCGGCTGAAGCCGTGCCTGCGCAGGTAGTCGCCGAGGCTCTCGTCCGCACGCGACCCGTTCCCGGTGTGCTCCGTGGCCATCCGGTTGAAGCGCGGAATGTCGCGCAGCATCCGCCAGAAGGCGGCTCGGAACAGGTTGCGCGGCCGGGCAAACAGCGTGGCGAGGCTGGTCCCGGCCCACTCTACGCCCTCTTCCTCGAGCTGGACGCTGAACGACATGTCGCTCGCCGCGGTGGGCACCCCGAGGTGGGCGAACAGCTCCACGAGCCGCGGGTAGGTCCGGTGGTTGAAAACCAGGAAACCGGTGTCCACCGGCGCGGTGATGCCGTCGACGGTCACGTCCACCGTGTGCGCGTGGCCGCCGAGATGGTCGCCGCTCTCGTAAAGAGTGACGCGGTGTTCCCGGCTGAGCAGCCAGGCGGTGGAGAGGCCGGCGATGCCGGAGCCGATGACGGCGATGTGCATGGATTCCTCCGCGGGTCGAGGTGGCGGGTGGCAGCCGCCATGCATGAGAGGGTGCGCGTTGCGGACGCGCCCCCGGGTGAGTTCAGGCGGCGCTGCGCAGGGCCTCCCGCGAACGGTCACGCCCGTAACGGTCGAGGAACTGGCCGAGCCAGCTGTCGAGGGCGTCGCGCTCGATGAAAGGCCCGACGACCACGCCGTGGCCGTCGATGCGTCGCTGGCCGGGCGCGGGCAGCGCGGCGACGTAGGGGGCGTCGTCGGGGCGCAGGGTCAGGAACCAGCCTCGGCTGTCGTGGAAGATGCGCTCGGAGCGGAACGGGGTCTTCATGACGGTCTCCTTATATTCAGCTCGGTGTGATGGTGTCGTCAGAGCGTCCAGTACAGGGAGGAGTCTAGCGGGCTTTTTTCTATTTGTCTAGGACAAAAAATTAAAAAACTGTTGCACTGTGTGTAAACACCGGCCATAATTCAATCATGTCTACTACAGATGCATCACTTCACATCGCCGCCGTCGAGCGCGACACCGGCATTCCGAAGGACACCCTGCGGGTCTGGGAGCGCCGCTACGGCTTCCCGAAACCGGGGCGCAACGACCACGGCGAACGCACCTACCCCGTCGAGCAGGTGGCGACTCTACGGCTGGTCAAGCAGCTGGTGGATTCCGGGCACCGGCCCAACCGCGTGGTCGGGCGCGATCCCGAGGAGCTGAGGGCCCTGCTCCACGCGGTCGGGGACGACCGTGGGGTGGAACTCTCCACGGAGGCCGACGCGATCCTCGAGGCCCTGCGCCGGCGTGATGCCAATGAGGTGCGAGAGACGCTGCGCGGGCTGCTGATGCGCCACGGCCTGGAACGCTTCGTGGTCGACATCCTCGCCCCGCTGACCACGGCGGTGGGCGAGGCGTGGGCCAGCGGTCGGCTGGCCATCCACGAGGAGCACCTGTTCAGCGAGCAGGTCGACCGCCTGCTCGGCCACGCCATCGGCCAGCAGCCGGGCTACTCCGACCAGGCACCGATGCTCCTTGCGACCCTACCGGGCGAGCTCCACCGACTCGGCCTGCGCATGGTCGAGGCGATCTTCACCGCCCACGGCGTGCCCTGCATCTCGATCGGCCCGGACGTGCCCGTCGACCAGCTCGTCGACGCGTGCAGCGGTCACCGCGCCGCGGGCATCGCCCTGTCGATCAGCGCCTGCGGCGCCACCCCAGCAGCCGCGCGCGCCGTACTGGACGTCCGTGCCCAACTGCCCGACGACAAGAGGCTCTGGGTCGGCGGCCAGGGTGCGGGCCGGTTGCGCCCGCGCCCACAGGGCCGGATCGAGGTGTTCGACAGCCTCACCGACCTGGCCGAGCGACTCGATACCGACGACCAGAGGAGAACCGCATGAAACCCACCGTCGCCCTGCTGCTCCTCGCAGTCTCCGGATGGCTGGCGCCCGCCACGGCGTCGCACGCCGAGGAGGCCTGCGCGGACACCCTCGACTTCCACTTCCGTGCGCTCGGCGAGGAGCGCACCGTGCACCTGTGCGAGTCCTTCCGTGACAAGGTCGTGCTGGTGGTCAACACGGCGAGCCGCTGCGGGTTCACCGACCAGTACGACGGGCTCGAGAAGCTCTACGCCAGCTACCGCGACCGCGGGCTGGTGGTGCTGGGCTTCCCGTCCAACGACTTCGGCGGCCAGGAGCCGGGCAACGAGGCGCAGATCAAGTCCTTCTGCCGGACCACCTACGGCGTGCAGTTCCCGATGTTCGAGAAGACCCGCGCCGCGGCCGGCGGCGCCCACCCCTTCTTCGATCGCCTCGCCGCGGAGGGCGGCGGGCACCCGCGCTGGAATTTCCACAAGTACCTGCTCGATCGCGACGGCCGGGTCGTCGCCAGCTGGCGCAGCCGCGTCGAGCCCACCGACCCGGTGGTGATCGAGGCGATCGAGGCCCGGCTGTGAGCCCACCCGGAACTCACGCCATACGAGACCCGAGGAGGACCCCATGTTCCGTTATCTCGCCGCCCTCGTGCTCGCCCTCGGGCTGGCCGGATGCGCGCCCGTGAAAATCGACGACTACCGCGACACCGCCCCGGCGCTGGTGCTCGAGGAGTACTTCGCCGGCCCGGTGCGCGCCTGGGGCATCGTCCAGGACCGCTCGGGGAAGGTGCGCCGCCGCTTCACCGTGGACATGCACGGCGCCTGGGAAGGCGACACCTTCGTGCTGGACGAGGAGTTCGTCTTCGCCGACGGCGAACGGATGAACCGCACCTGGCGCATCCGCCGGATCGACGCCCACCACTACGAGGGCACCGCCGGCGACATCGTCGGCGTCGCGCGCGGCCGCGCCGAGGGCATGGCGCTGCACTGGCGCTACACCCTGGAACTCGAGGTCGGCGACCGGGAGGTCGAGGTCGACTTCGACGACTGGCTCTTCGCCCACGAGGACGGCGTGGTGATCAACCGCGCGACCATGCGCAAGTTCGGCTTCCGGGTGGGCGAGCTGACGGTCTTCTTCCGCAAGCTCCCCGCGGGCGAGGCGTCGTGAGCCCGTGCCGCCTCGGCACGTTCCTGGCGCTGCTGGTCGCCTCCGCGACCATGGCCGGCGGCGCGCCGCTGCCCGAGCGATGGACGCACGCCGGGCAGGCGCTCGAGCGCAAGGCCAGCGCGCCGGTGCATTACGCGGGGATCTTCCACGTCTACGACGCGGCCCTCTACGGACCGGCCGGCGTCGCGTCCCGGGCGCTCGCCGAGGTCCGGAACCCCGCGTGTCTGGTGATCGAATACCGCATGACGGTCTCCGCCGAGCGGCTGCGCGAGGCGGCGGACAAGGTGCTGTCGCGGCAGCAGGCCGATCTCGCGCCGCTGGCCGCGCGCATCGCGCGACTGCACGCGGCCTACCGCGACGTGGCCGAAGGCGATCGTTTCGCGCTCTGCCACGCCCCGGGCCTCGGCACCACCCTGGACCTGAACGGTGTGCGGCAGGTGACCGTCGAGGGCGACGACTTCGCGCGCGCCTACTTCGGCATCTGGCTGGGCGAGGAACCGATCGCCCCGCCACTCCGCGAGGCGGTGCGCGACGGCGAGGACCGGCTCGACCGCGCCTGAGCCGCGCCGGTGACGGCCGGCGGCGATCTGACCCGGGTCATTGGCAGGCCCGGCACGCCGGGGCTAGCTTGGGTCCATGAGCGAGCGGCTCCTCTACTTCGCCTACGGCTCCAACCTCCACCCGGAACGGATGCGGCGCCGCGTGCCCAGCGCCCGGCCGCTCGGCTGTGCGGTGCTCACCGGTCACGTGCTGCGCTTTCACAAGCACTCGCTGGTCGACGGTTCCGGGAAGTGCGACGCCCACTACACCGGGCGCGCGGAGGACCGCGTCTACGGCGCGGTCTACAGCCTCGTCGTCTCGGAGAAGGCGGCGCTGGACGCCGTCGAGGGCCCCGGCTACGAGGTCGCCGAGCGGGTGGTGACCCACGAAGGGGCCCCGCTCAACGTGTTCCTCTACCGGGCCCGGCCGGACGCGGTCGACCCCGGGATCGCCCCGTACGACTGGTACCACGACCTGGTGTTGGCCGGTGCCCGCCACCACGGGCTGCCCGGGCCCTACGTCGCGCGGCTGGCGCGGGTCAGCGTGCGCGCCGACCCCGACGCGGGCCGCGCCGCGCGCGAGCGCGCGGTGCTGGCGGCGGAAGCCCGGGCAGGCGCCTAGTTGGCGCTCACGGTGGTCCGGTTGCCGTCGAGCCGTGCGGCCAGCTCGGGCGGCGGCGCGTAGCCGGCGATCACGGCCCCGGTCTCGGTGATCGAGAACGGCGTGCCGGTCAGGCCGAGGTCGAGCGCGAGCTGCATGTGCTCCAGCACCGGGTTGGGGCAGTCGAGACGGGGGATCGCCTGGCCGGCCTTGGCCAGGGTCATCGCCTCGTTCCGGTCCTCGGCGCACCAGACGTCGACCGCCTTGCGGTACGACTCCGAGCTGGGCCCAGCGCGGGGGTAGAGCATGTAGCGCACACGGATGCCGAGGTCGTTGATCTGGTCCATCTCGGCGTGCAGCCGACGGCAGTACGGGCAGTCGATGTCGGTGAACGTGGTCAGCGTGTGCTTGACCTCACCCTCGGGCTCGAAAACGATCATCTTGCTCTCGGGAACCCCTTCGATCCGCGCCAGCCGCGCCGCGCTGATCACCGGCTCGGTCAGGTCGGTGCCCTCCTCGAGGTCGAGCAGGCGCCCCTGCAGCGCGAGACGCGCGTCCTCGGTGATGTAGACCACCTGGGTGCCGACCACCAGCTCGTAGAGACCGGGCACCGGCGACGGGGCGATGCGGTCGGGTTCGACGTTGGGCAGGCGCTCGGCGAGCGCCGCGCGGAGGCGTTCGGTGCCCTCCTCGGCGGCGGAGAGCGCGGTGGCCATGGCGCTGGCGAGCAGCAGGACGAGCAGTCGTTTCATTGTCGGGCGGTCCTCGGGATGGGTGACGACGGGCGAATGTGTTTCAGAGTCGGCGAGCGCGGAAAAGGTTCAGACGCGCCCCGCGGGGGAGCGTCACAACGGCTGGAGCTTGGCGTAGGCGAGCATCAGCCACTTGGTGCCCGCGTCGCGGAAGTTGACCTGCACGCGGGCGTTGGCGCCGTCGCCCTCGAGGCCGAGCACCACGCCGTCGCCGAAGCGGGCGTGCAGCACGGCCTGGCCGAGGCGGAACGGCGCGTCGCCGCGCGGCCGGGCCGTGACGGGCCGGGTCACCCGGCCGCGCAGGCGCACCTCCTCGAGCAGCTCGACGGGGATCTCGCCGACGAAGCGCGACGGCGGCGCGACGCTCTCGCTGCCGTGCAGCCGGCGCCGCTCGGCATAGGTCAGGAACAGGTGGCGCATCGCGCGCGTCATGCCGACGTAGGCGAGACGGCGCTCCTCCTCGAGCCGCGAGGCGTCCTGCAGCGACATCGCGTGCGGGAACAGCCCCTCCTCCATGCCGCTGAGGAAGACCAGCGGGAACTCGAGCCCCTTCGCGCTGTGCAGGGTCATCAGCTGGACGCAGTCGTCCCAGTCCGCGGCCTGGCCCTCGCCCGCCTCGAGGGCGGTGTAGGCGAGGAACGCGGTCGGCAGGTCGACCTCCTCGTCGCCGACGTCGGGCACGAACTGGCGCGCGGCGTTGACCAGCTCCTCGAGGTTCTCGATCCGGGCCTGGCCGCGCTCGCCCTTCTCCCGGCCGTGGTAGGCGAGCAGCCCGCTGTCCCGCACGGTCACGTCGACCTGCTCGGCCAGCGCGAGGCCGCGCGTCGCGTCCGCCAGCGACTCGATCAGGCCGGCGAAGGCGCCCAGCGCGTTGCTGGCGCGCCCGGGCAGGGCGCCGCTGGTGCGCAGCGCCTGCATCGCCTGCCACAGCGAGCCGCCGGCGTCGCGGGCCCGCTGGCGCAGCAGCTCGAGGGTGCGCGCGCCGATGCCGCGCGGCGGGGTCTTGACGGTGCGCTCGAAAGCCGGATCGTCGTCGCGATTGGCCAGCAGGCGCAGGTAGGCGAGCGCGTCCTTGATCTCGGCGCGCTCGAAGAAGCGCAGGCCGCCGTAGACCCGGTAGGGGAGGTTGGCGGCGAGCAGCGCCTCCTCGAAGACGCGCGACTGGGCGTTGGAGCGGTACAGGATCGCCGCGCCGGCGAGCGCCTCACCGCGCTCGCGCCAGGTGCGCAGCTGCTCGACGACGAAGCGCGCCTCGTCGAGGTCGTTGAATGCGGCGTAGAGGCGGATCGGATCGCCCTCCTCGCCGCCGGTCCAAAGCTCCTTGCCGAGCCGCGCGGCGTTGTGGCTGATCAGCGCGTTGGCCGCCTTGAGGATGGTCGCCGTCGAGCGGTAGTTCTGCTCGAGGCGCAGCAGCGCGGTGCCCGGGAAGTCGTCGCGCAGCTGCTGCAGGTTCTCGACCCGCGCCCCGCGCCAGCCGTAGATCGACTGGTCGTCGTCGCCGACCGCGAACAGGCAGCCCTCCTCGCCGGCCAGCAGCCGCAGCCAGGCGTACTGGATGCGGTTGGTGTCCTGGAACTCGTCGACCAGCAGGTGACGGAAGCGCCGCCGGTAGTGGTCGAGCAGCGCCGGCTGCTGCAGCCACAGCTCGTGCGCGCGCAGCAGCAGTTCGGCGAAGTCGACCACGCCGGCCTGTTCGCAGGCGGCCTGGTAGGCAGCGTAGACGCGCCCCATCTGCCGCTCGAACGGGTCGCCGCGGTCGTCGAGGTGCTTCGGCCTCAACCCCTCGTCCTTGCGCGCGTTGATCCAGTGCTGGGCCTGCTTCGGCGGCCAGCGCGCCTCGTCGAGGTCGAGGCCGCGCACCACCCGGCGGACCAGGCGGAACTGGTCGTCCGCGTCGAGGATCTGGAAGGTCTCGGGCAGTGCCGCCTCGCGCCAGTGCAGGCGCAGCAGGCGGTGGGCGAGCCCGTGGAAGGTGCCGATCCAGAGCCCCCGCGTCGGCACGCCGATCAGCGCCTCGGCGCGGGCGCGCATCTCGGCGGCGGCCTTGTTGGTGAAGGTGACCGCGAGCAGCGAGTGGGGCGAGAGGCCCTCGACCTCGAGCAGCCAGGCGATCCGGTGGACCAGCACGCGGGTCTTGCCGCTGCCGGCGCCGGCGAGCACCAGCAGCGGCCCCGGCGGGGCGCTGACCGCCTCGCGCTGGGCCTCGTTGAGGTCCTCGAGGAGGTGCGAGACGTCCATCGCGCGGAGTCTACCAGAGTGGCCGGGGCGGTTTGACGCGGTCGCCGGCTCCGCCCGAGAATCGGGACCCCGTCATGGTCGCCGGAGCCGCCGTGGAGCCCTGGGAAGCCATCCTCGACAGCCTGCGCGACGCCACGGGCGGCCGCGTGGCGTTCCGCGACGCCCGGCCGGTCGGAGGCGGCTGCATCAACGCCGCGTACCGCCTCGAGACCGATGCGGGCCGCTTCTTCGTCAAGCTCCACGCGGCGGCGCAGAGCGCGATGTTCGCCGCCGAGGCGGCCGGCCTCGAGGCGCTGGCCGCGGCAGACGCGGTGCGCGTGCCGGTGCCGGTCTGCCGGGGCACGGCGGGCGACCGCGCGTTCCTGGTGCTCGAGCACCTCGACCTGCGCGGCGGGGATCGGGACAGCGCAGCCCGCCTCGGCCGCGACCTCGCGGCGCTGCACGCGACCACCGCCGACGCGTTCGGCTGGGATCGCGACAACACGCTCGGCAGCACGCCGCAGCCGAACGGACGCGACGCGGACTGGGTCCGGTTCTGGCGCGAGCGGCGCCTCGGTCACCAGCTCGACCTCGCCGCGAGCCGCGGCCACCGGTTCCGCGGCGCCGACCGTCTGCTCGATCGGCTCGACGCCCTGCTCGCGGGCCACGCGCCGGAGCCCTCGCTGCTGCACGGCGACCTGTGGGGGGGCAACTGGGCGGCGCTGGCCGACGGCACGCCGGTGGTCTTCGACCCGGCGGTCTACCACGGCGACCGCGAGGCCGACCTGGCGATGACCGAGCTGTTCGGCGGCTTCGACCCGGCCTTCCATGCCGCCTACCGCGAGGCGGCGCCGCTCGACGACGGCTACCCGCTGCGCCGCGACCTCTACAACCTCTACCACGTGCTCAACCACGTGAACCTCTTCGGCGGTGGCTACGCCGGACAGGCGCAGCGCCTGGTCGACCGCCTCCTCGCCGCGGCCTGACCCGGCGCGCGGAATATCGACATGCGGAAATAATCTTTCCGTTGCCGGCCCCGGCTGGCTAGCCTCCTCGGCAGATTCGTCCGGCGGTCCGTTCAGCCGTCACGCCACGAGGGATGCCCATGTACGCCTACGACCGCCACGACCAGACCCTTCTGGAGGAGCGCGTGGCCCAGTTCCGCGACCAGGTCGCGCGCAGGCTCGCCGGGAAGCTGACCGAGGACGAGTTCCGCCCGCTGCGCCTGCTCAACGGCCTCTACCGGGAGAAGCACGCGCCGATGCTGCGCGTGGCCATCCCGTACGGCCTGATGTCCTCGGCGCAGCTGCGCCGCCTCGCGCACGTCGCGCGCCGCTACGACCGCGGCTACGGCCACTTCACCACGCGCCAGAACATCCAGTTCAACTGGGTCGAGGTCGAGGAGACGCCGGCGCTGCTCGCCGAGCTCGCCGAGGTGCAGGTGCACGCCATCCAGTCCAGCGGCAACTGCATCCGCAACATCAGCGCCGACCCGCTGGCCGGCGTCGCGCCCGACGAGGTCGCCGACCCGCGCCCCTACTGCGAGATCCTGCGCCAGTGGTCGCTGCTCCACCCGGAGTTCTCGTTCCTGCCGCGCAAGTTCAAGATCGCCTTCAGCGGCTCCGCCCGCGACCGCGCCGCGCTGGCGGTGCACGACATCGCCTTCCGGGTGGTGCGCAGGGAGGACGGGAGCGACGCGCTCGAGGTCCTGGTCGGCGGCGGCCTCGGTCGCACCCCGCGCCTGGCGCGGGTGATCCACCCCGCGCTCGACCCGCGCGACCTGCTCTCCTACACCGAGGCGATGCTGCGGGTCTACAACCTGCACGGCCGGCGCGACAACCTCTACAAGGCACGCATCAAGATCCTGGTCGACGCGCTCGGCATCGACGGCTACCGCGAGCAGGTCGAGGCCGAATGGCAGCACCTGCGCCACGGGCCGCTGCGCCTGACCGACGGCGACCTCGAGCGGATGGCGGCCCACTTCGTGCCGCCGCCCTACGAGCGCACCGTGGTCTGGGACCGCGCCTTCGAGGCGCAGCGCGACGCCGACCCGGCCTTCGCCGCGTGGCTCGGGCGCTGCGTCGGCCGCCACCGGGTCCCCGGCTACCGGGTCGTGACGGTGCCGCTCAAGGCGCCGGGCCGCGCGCCGGGCGACATGGACGCCGGGCAGATGGACGCCCTGGCCGGGCTCGCCGACCGCTACAGCTTCGGCGAGATCCGCTCCACCCACCAGCAGAACCTGGTGCTGGCACACGTCCGCCAGGGCGACCTCCACGCGCTGTGGCGGGGCCTGCGCGAGCACGGCCTCGCACACCCCAACGCCGGACTGCTGACCGACATGATCTGCTGCCCGGGGGCCGAGTACTGCAGCCTGGCCAGCGCCGGCTCCATCCCGGTCGCACGCGAGATCCAGCACCGCTTCGTCGACCTCGACCGGCAGCTCGACCTCGGCGAGATCGAACTCAAGATCTCCGGCTGCGTCAACGCCTGCGGCCACCATCACGTCGGCCATATCGGCCTGCTCGGCGTCGACCGCAACGGCGAGGAGTATTACCAGCTGCAGCTCGGCGGCTCGGCGGCCGAAGACGCCTCGCTCGGCAAGGTGCTCGGCCCGGCGCTGCCGCGCGCCGCGGTCGTCGACGCCATCGAGGCGGTGCTGACGGTCTACGTGGCGTTGCGGCGGGACGGCGAGCGTTTCATCGACACCCTTCGCCGGCTCGGCCCGGCGCCGTTCAAGGAGAGGGTCTATGCACGTCAGTAACCGGTCTGCGGAA
>JAWVZO010000072.1:0-11612 GCA_033722135.1 Gammaproteobacteria bacterium
GAGGCAACAATATAGATAAATATTATCAATATGATGCGTAGCATATAAAAACCTTTTTATTAAGTAACTGGCCCGCCGTGCCCGTGGTCGCTAGTATAGTGCCCGCCCGACCGGTGAACCGCCCGAGATGATCCCGCTGCACGACGACGTCCCCGCCGAGCGCGCCCCGGTGCTGACCGTCGGCCTGATGGCCGCGTGCGTCGCGGTGTTCCTGTGGCAGGCAGGGCTCGACGACGAGGCCGCCCTGCGGGCGGTCTACAGCTTCGGACTGATCCCGGCCGTGCTGTTCGACCAGATCGCCCTGCACGATTCGCTGGCCGTGATCCCGCCCGGCGCGACGATCTTCACCTCGATGTTCCTGCACGGCGGCTGGGGGCACCTGCTCGGCAACATGCTCTACCTGTGGATCTTCGGCAACAACGTCGAGGACCGGCTCGGGCACGGGCGCTTCCTGCTCTTCTACCTTGCGTGCGGCGTCGCCGCCGCACTCGCCCAGGCCCTGCCCGACCCCGACTCCCAGGTGCCGATGGTCGGCGCCAGCGGCGCGATCTCCGGGGTGCTCGGCGCGTACCTCCTGCTCTACCCACGCGCCAGGGTCCTGGTGCTGATCCCGATCGGCTTCATCCTGCACACCGTGCGCCTGCCGGCGATGGTGGTCCTCGGCCTCTGGTTCGTGCTGCAGCTCGTCAGCCAGGCGTTCAGCGCACCGGGCGAGGGCGGGGTCGCGTTCCTCGCCCACATCGGCGGGTTCGTGGCCGGAATGGTCCTGCTGCCGCTCGCGCTGCTGACCGTCCACGGCCGCGCGCGCCGCTGAGCCCGCTCACGCGAGACGCCGCGACCGCAACGCGAACAGCCGCCGCCACCGGGCGAGCACGCGCGGCACGTCGATGCGCGGCGCGTGCCGTCCCGCGCGTGGTGCATGGCCGCCTCGCGGAGCGTCGGTGCGGGCGGTCCCGGGGCGACGGGCGGCGACGGTCACGCGGCCCCCGGCCGGGATGCGGAGCGGGACTCCGGCAGGGGCCTCGCCGTGACGGCGTAGCGCAGCGGCCCGCCGGCGCGCAGCGTGTCGAACGGGTAGCAGGTGACCAGCAGCAGCGCATCGACGCCGCCCGGATCGACCAGCCGGTCACGGCGGACGTCGATCACCTTCGCGCCCTCGACCACGTAGTCGCGGGGACCGTCGATCCCCTCGAGACGCAGCCGCGCGCCGGGCGCGAGCTCGGCCAGGAAGCGGAAGTGGGTGTCGCGGTGCCCGCTGAGCAGCACGACTCCGGCCCCGCCCGGCGGCGTGCTCGCGCTGTCCCAGGCCGGGCCGAACGCCAGGGTCCGCCCGCTGGCGCCGTGCAGCACGGTCCGCTCGATGCCGAGCGCCGGGACCCTCAGCCGCGCCACCGGCCAGGTGTCGGCCCAGGGCCACGGTTGGGTCGGGCGGCCGGTGGCGCGCGTGTTCGCCCAGGCCCGGTCGATCAGGCCGTGCGCCAGCCACGCCTTGGCCTCGATCCATCCGCCCTGGCCGAGGTGGTAGATCCCGACCAGGGCGAATACCACGGCGACCATGTGCCGGATCCGGCGCGTCATGCCGGGCTCCGCCGCCAGAGGCCCCAGGCCGCCAGGGTGAGCAGCAGGCCGACGACGAGGTGCCACGGCGCCGGGGTCGCGGTCTGCGGAACGCCGAACACTTTCCCGTACGACCAGCCGTCGGGCAGCTCGGTCGGGATGTTGTGGCGCTTCAGCAGCGCGTCGCGTACCCGGGCCGGGGTGACGTCGACCGCGACCAGGCTGGTGAAGCGGCTGACGAGGTGGTGGCGCAGCGCGACCGCGACGACCTCGTCGCGCAGGGCGTCGCGTGCCGCAGCGTCCCGCGCGCGCCGGTGACGGTCCATCAGGCCGGCGATGCGTTCGCGTCCCCACAGCCGGCCGATGCCGTCGGCCGGAGCCGCGTCGAAGGTGAGCGCCGCGCGCCAGTCGCGCGTGCCGAGGCGTCCCGTCACGGCGATCTCCGGCGGCAGGGCGGGCATCCGCAGCAGCACCTGCACCGGCTCGCCGTGGTAGAGATCGGGCACCGGGTCCGGCAGCCACGCGGTCTCTCGGCCCTCGGGCAGTTCGAGCGTGACCCCGGTGAGCGCCGGGCGCTCGAGTTTGGCGAGCAGCTCGCCGAGGCGACCGGCGACCTGCGCCGTGCTGCCGACGTGCACGAAGCTGCCCCGACCGGCGCGCGCCGCACGGCGCATGAAGTGGCTGTTCGGCGCCGAGCCGATGCCCACGGTGAACAGGCGCGCCTCGCCCAGGTGCCTCTCGATCAGGTCGAACAGCGCCGCCTCGTTGCCGACCGCGCCGTCGGTGACGAACACCACCTGCCGCAGCCGCCCGGTGGACGCCTCCTCCGGTACCGCGAGCGCCAGGCGCAGCGCGCCGGCCATCTCGGTGCCGCCGGAGGCGTCGAGGCGCCCCACCCAGCGTCGCGCGCCGGCGACGTTGGCGGCGTTCGCAGGGCGCGTCCCGGGAAACAGGCTCCAGGCGCCGTTGTTGAAGGCGATGACGTTGAAGCGGTCGTCCGGGCGCAGGCCGGCGAGCGCCAGGTCGAGCGCCGCGCGGGCCTGGCGGATCGACTCGCCGTGCATCGAACCCGACACGTCGACCACCAGCACCAGGTCGCGCGGCACGCGCGGCGCGTCCTCGGCGAGGCGGTCCGGCGGCATCACGGTCAGCAGTGCGTAGTGCGTCCCGTCGAGCTCCTCGTGGAACAGCGACGCGCGCGGCATCGCCGACGGCGCCGGGCGCCAGACCAGCTCGAAGTCGCGGTCGGCGGGCACCGGTCCGTCGGCCAGCGAGACCACGCGGACCGCACCCAGCCGCGTCTCGCGGGTCGCGTGGTGCGGGCTCTCCAGCGCCGCGACGGGGAAGCCGGCCCGCAGGCGCACCTCGATCGACAACGCCTCCCGGGGCGGCGCCTGGGGCGCGCGGACCGGCGGCGTCACCCGCGGCGCGTCGGGAACCTCGTCGGTCGCCACGGCCCAGCCCCCGGCCAGACGTACCGACTCGTCGACCGCCTCGCCGGGCATGGGGCGGCCGGGGATGTAGCGCGGGCCGACCACGGTCGGGAAGCGCAGGCGGAACGAGCCGTCGCGGTGGGCGATGCGCTGCTGGTAGCGGATCTCGACCGTTACCTCCTCGCCGGGTCCGATGTTGGCGACCGAGGTCGTGAACACGTTCGGCCGTTCCTGCTCGACCAGGCTCGCCCGGCGGCCGCTCGCCCGGGCCTGCTCGTAGTCGCGCCGCGCCGCCTCACGCGGTTTCACCCGTCCCTCGATGACCCGCTCGCCGATGCGCAGCTCCATGCCGTCGACCGCGGCGGTCTCCGGCAGCGGGAAGACGTAGACGCCCTCGGCCCAGTCACGACCCGGGTTCCGGAACCGCTGGCGGACCGTCGCCCTGGCCATCAGCGCGGTCACCTCGAGGGTCACCTCGGTGGCCAGCCCGGGCGCGGCGTGCAGCCCCGCCGGGTCTCCCTCCTGGCGCAGCCAGAGCGTGCCCCGGGTGGTCTCGGTCATCGCTGCCGGGTGCGGCACGGCATCGGCGACGCTGGCGCTCCCCGTCGCCGTCAGGAACAGCAGCAGGCCGAACCAGACGTTCCGGAGTCGCTTGGGTGGGTCGATCATGGTCGGTCTCCTCGTCCATGGGCACCACGGCCCACGCCCTCTCGCAGGGCAGGTTCACGGAGAACGGCACCAGCGGGCCGCGGATCTCCTCCGGGTGGTCGAACAGCAACGTGTCGCTGATGGGTACGAACAGGTGCATCCTTCCTCCTCGCGGGCCCGCGCCCGCCGTGTTGGACCAGCCCCGCCCTCCCTGGCGGTCATCGGCGTTCGCGCCGACGGCTTCCTCACCCGCGCCGGTGACGCCATTGCACCCGTTCCGCGCCCCGGGAGCTTGCAGGGGGGGTGGAGCGATCGTGGAGAACTCGTGGAGACGGCCGGGCGGCCTGCGGGGGCGCGACGCGCGACGGTAGAATGCCTCCACTGCCAGCGGAGCGGGCCGCCGCCGATGTCCCAGACCGTCGCGATCGTCGAGGACGACCCGGACCAGCGGGCCAGCTGCGCCGAGGCGCTCCGGCGCCGCGGCTACCGGGTCCTCGAGTGCGCCGGCGTCGACGAGGCCCGCGCGCGGCTCGCCGGGTCGCCGCCCGACCTGGCGATCCTCGACATCATGCTCGGCGACGCCTTCGACGGCGGCTTCACGCTCTGCCGCGAGTTGCTCGCGCACGCGCCCGACTTGCCGGTGCTGTTCCTCAGCAGCCGCAGCGACGACATCGACCGCATCTCGGGACTGCGCCTCGGCGCCTGCGACTACCAGGTCAAGCCGGTCTCGCTGGAATTCCTGGTCGAGAAGGTCGCGGCCCTGCTGCGCATGCGCGCCCCCCCGCACGCGGCGGGCCGGGGCCGGGCACACGGCCCGCTGGAACTCGACTCCGAGCGCTGCGCTGCATCCTGGCGGGGCGACCCGTTGCCGCTGACGCTGACCGAGTACCGTGTGCTCGAGGCGATCGTCGAGCCGGGGCACGCGCGCGGCGCGAGCTACGACCGCCTCGCCGCGGCGACCCGCCAGACGGTGGTCACCAACAACACGATCAACACCCACGTGCGTAACCTGCGGCACAAGTTCCGGGAACTCGACCCCGGGTTCGGTGCGATCGAGAACGTCTACGGATTCGGTTACCGCTGGGAGTCGTGATGGTCCGACGCGGCCCGTCGCTGGGCGGCAAGCTCCTCCTCGCGAGCCTGCTGCTGCTGACCCTGCCCTGGCTCGCCTGGCGGGCCCTGCTGGCGTTCGAGGCGTTCCTGGTCGACGGGCAGCTTCGCTCGCTGGAACTGCTCGCTACCGGGGCCGCGCTGCTGCTCGAACCCGAGGCGGAGCGGCTCGGTCACGGCCGGGGAAGCGGCACGACGACGCTCTACGCCTGGCCGATGACGGGTGACCAGGCCTTCGACGGTTACCCGGGCGAGTGGCGGGAACATCCCGGGAACGGGCTCGCTGTCGGTGCGGATACGTTCGGCTTCAGCCTCCGGCTCGGCACCCGCGACGGCTGGCTGCACGGCCTGGTCGCGGTGCGCGACCCCGTGGCCGGCTACCGCAACCCGGGCGAGGCGGCGCTCGACCACAGTGACGCGGTGGTCCTCGAACTGCACGCCGACGACGGCGTCTCCCGCTACCGGGTGCTCACGGCCCAGGGACCGGGCCGCGTCGCCGCGCTGCCGAGCACTCCTGACGGATCCAGGATCGTGCCCGGCCCGTCGCTCGGTCTCGAGGCGCAGTGGCAGCCCGCCTCCGGGGGCTACACCGTCGAGTTCCGCCTGCCGCTAGCGGTGCTGGCCGGCCATCCCGTGGTGCGCGTGCGTGTCCACGACGCGGACCGGGCCATGCCGCGGGGCCGGACGCTGGCCACGCCCCCGCTCCGGCCGCGCCACCGCGATCCTGGACTGGAGGCGCTGCTCGGCGGCCTGGCCGCGGGTCCGCCGCGGGCATGGGTCGTCGACCGCGACGGCTGGGTCCGCGCCGGGGTCGGCGGCCCATCCGGTCTCGCCGCCGAGCCCCGCCGCCTCGCGCGGATCGACCTGCCGCTGCTCGGTGCGGCGCTCGAGGGGCGGCCGGGCAGCGCGCAGGTTCGCCGGGCCGGGACGCTCCTGGCCGCGGCCGTGCCGCTCCGCGCGGGTGGCGAGGTGCTCGGCGCGGTGCTGGTCGAGCAGCCCCTCGACGCTCTGCTGCAGCTGCGCTACCGCACCTTCGCCGAGTTCGGCGCCGCCAGCCTGGCCCTGCTCGGCGCCAGCGTGCTGGCGCTGTTGCTCTTCGCCGGCCGCCTGGCGTGGCGCATCCGCCGGCTAGGGCGCGAGGCCGGCGCGGCCATCGACGCACGCGGCCGCCAGGTCAGCACCCGCCTCGCGGCCGAGGCCCGCAGCGGCGACGAGCTCGGCGAGCTCTCGCGCGCGATCAGCGCGCTGCTCGTCCGGCTGCGGCGTCACACCCGCTTCGTGGAGAGCCTGCCGCGGACCCTGCGCCACGAGCTCAGCAACCCGCTAAACAGCGTCGCGACCGCCCTGGCGAACCTCGCCGAGGAGCGCTCGGACGCGGGCCGCCAGGCGCTGCTCGCGCGTGCCGGACGGGGCCTGGAGCGGGTCGAGAAGACCCTGGCGACCCTGACCGAGGCCGCCGACCTCGAGGAGGCGCTGCAGGGCGACCCGCGCACGCGGCTCGACCTCGCCGCCCTGCTCCGGGGCTACCTCGAGAGCTTCGCGCTGCAGCACCCGGAACGCCGGCTCGAGGCGTCGCTGCCCGCGGAGCCCGCCCCGGTGGACGGCGTCGACCACCGGCTCGAGCAGATGCTCGACAAGCTGCTCGACAACGCCGTCGACTTCACCCCGCCCGAAGGGACGATCGCGGTCGAGCTGGGGCGCGACGCGGACGGCTGGCGGCTCGCCGTCGCCAACGACGGGCCGCTCCTGCCGCCCGGACTTGAGGGGCGGCTCTTCGAGACGCTGGTCTCGGGCCGGCCGCGGGCCGACGGCCGCGGCCACCACCTCGGCCTGGGACTCTACGTGGTGCGGCGCGTCGCCGAGGCACACGGCGGTCGGGCGTCGGTCCGCAACCGGGCCGACGGGCGCGGCGTGACCTTCTCGGTCTGGTTGCCCGCGGTGGCGTGAGCCGCGCCGGTGCTACTCGGTGGGGACCACGAACACCGGGCACGCCGCGTGCTGGGTCACGTAACGCGCGGTCGAGCCGATCAGCATCCGTTTCAGGCCGCTGGTACCGCGGTGGGTGCCGACGACGATCAGGTCGACCTCGTGCTTGGCCGCCTCGTCGACGATCACCTCGCCGGGCGGCCCCTCCTTGACCACCAGGCTGGAGACATGGGCGGACATGTCTGCCGTGCCGGCCAGCTCCTCCTCGCAGAAGCGCTTGAGACGCTCGCGCATGGTTTCGAGGACCCGCTTCTGGCCGTCCCGGTAGGCCGCCTCGAGATCCTCGTGGGAGATGTAGTTCTCGATCAGCGCCCGGCCGTAGGCGCCCACCGGCTCCAGGGCGTGGCACATCACGATCGTGGCCCCGTACTGCTGGGCCAGGCTGACGGCCGCCCGCGAGGCGGGACGGGTCCGATCGCCGAGGTCGCTGGCGTAAAGAATCTTCTCGAACTTGGGCAGCATCGGGCGGTCTCGCGGTGGCCTGAGGGGGAGCCAAGATTATCCCAACGCCCGCACCGTGGCGAGAATCCGCACCGCCGTCCGGGAGATTCACAGGACCGGAGCCTGTTGCTAGTCTTTCCACAGACGAACCGGACCGGGACCCCGTGAGGGGCGCCACTGCCGTGGAAAAGAAGCTCAGCACCAGCGAACTGCGCATCGGGATGTACGTGTCGCGGGTCGACCGGCCGTGGCTCGACACGCCCTTCATGTTCCAGGGTTTCCGGATCCGCAACGACCACGACATCGACAACCTGCGCCGCTACTGCAGGCACGTCTACGTCGACGAGACCAAGGTCGAGGAGAAGGCGCCCGAGCCGCTGCTCACCTTCGGCACCCTGCCTCTGACCGACGAGCTGAAGAAGATTCCCGGCATGCCCGTCGAGCGGGTCGCCTACGGGGACGTCACGTCGATCGAGGAGGAGCTGCCGCGGGCCCGCGACAGCAAACACGCGCTCGGCGACGCGGTCGAGGCCCTGGTCAGGGACATCCGGATCGACAAGAAGATCGACGCCGGTGCGATGAAGGGCGCGGTCGACGACATGGTCCAGAGCGTGATCCGCAACCCGGACGCCCTGCTCTGGCTGACCAAGCTGCGCAGCGTCGACAGCTACGCCTACGATCACGCCATCGACACCGCCGTGCTCGCGGTCATGTTCGGCCGTCACCTCGGCCTGTCGCGCGATCAGCTCCACGACCTCGGCCTGGCCGGGCTGCTGTTCGACGTGGGCAAGCTGAAGCTCCCCCCGGACCTGCTGACCAAGCCCGGCAAGCTGACCGACGAGGAGTTCACGCTGGTGCGACGCCACGTCGATTTCGGCGTCGAGATCCTGAGCCAGGGCTCGGGGGTGCCGCCGCGCGTCCTCGACGGCGTCCGCCACCACCACGAGCGCCACGACGGACGAGGCTACCCGATGGGGCTCATGGAGGGCGAGATTCCCATCTTCGCGCGCATCATCGCCATCGTCGACTGCTTCGACGCGATTACCAGCAAGCGCCCCTTCCGCGAGCCGATCTCGGCACACCACGCCATCCGCCAGATGTACGAGTGGCGCGACACGGAGTTCCAGGCCCAGCTCTACGAGCAGTTCATCCAGTGCCTCGGCGTCTACCCCACCGGCACCATCGTCGAACTCTCCTCCGGCGAGATTGCCATCGTGGTGGCGCAGAACCGGACGCGCCGACTGCGCCCCCGGGTCATGCTGATCCTCGACGAGGAGAAGGTAGCGTTCGAGCGCAACAGCGTCCTCGACCTCGGTGACGAGCTCCCGGGGCCCGGCGAGCGCCCGCTGGAGATCGTCGACTCCCACGACAGCGGCGCGTTCGGCATCGACCCTACGCGCTACTTCGCCTGACCGGCCGGATGGATTCCGCCCCGCCGGCACCGCCCGTCGTGCGCCGGGAGCGGTTCCTGGAAAAACTGATCGCGCATGCCACACCGGCGACCGAACACGACGCGACCTTCGGCCTGGTGGTGGTCAAGCTCGCGCACCTGCGCGAGATCAACCACGCCTTCGGCTTCGCCGCGGGCGACGCCTGTCTCGAGGCGATCGGCGGCCGGTTGAAGCGCATCGCGCGTCCGCAGGACGTCGTCGGCCATCTCGGAGGGGGGCTGTTCGGGCTGCTCATCGCCGAACCGTGCGACGAGGCCCTGCTCGAGCTGGCGATCAACCGCCTGCTCGACGAACTCGAGCCGAACGTGCGCATCGGGGAGCGAACCGTGGCGATCGCCTGCCGGGCGGCCGGCGGGCTCTACCGGGACCACGGGCCGACGCCCGACGCCCTGCTCGCGGCGGTGGAAGACGGCCTGCACCAGGCCTTCCGCGACGCGCAGCGTTACCGGTTGATCAGGCCCCGGCCGTACGGTCGCGTCACCGACGACTTCACGCTCCTGCGCGCGATCGAGAACGCCATCGACAACAGCGAGTTCGTCCTCAACTACCAGCCGCAGCTGCGCCTCGCCGACCACGCCGTGACCGGTTTCGAGGCTCTGCTGCGCTGGGACCACCCGCGCTACGCCGGGATCTCTCCCGAGCGGATGATCCCGGTGGCCGAGCGCAACGACGTGATCGTGCCGCTGACCCGCTGGACCTTCAATGCCGCGCTGCGCCAGTTCAGCGAGCTGCAGGCACTGCCGGACCGGACCAAGGTGTCGATCAACCTCTCGGCCCAACTCCTGACCCACCGCGGCATCCTCGACATCATCGCCGACGCGCTGGCGATCTGGGACGTCGCCCCGCAGCGGCTGATGGTCGAGATCACCGAGACGTCGATGATGCTCAATCCCGAGGCGGGCATCGCGGCCGTGCACGACCTCCGCGACCTCGGTGTGCGCGTGTCGATCGACGACTTCGGCACCGGCTACTCCTCCCTCGCCTACCTCGAGCGGCTCCCGCTCGACGAGCTCAAGATCGACAAGTCGTTCGTGGGCAAGGTGACCAGCAACGACCACGACAAGAAGATCGTCCGCGCCATCCTCGACCTCGCCCACACGTTCGGCATGCAGGTCGTCGCCGAGGGCGTCGAGGACCAGGCCACCGAGGACCTGCTTCTCGCGTTCGGCTGCGACGTCGGCCAGGGCTACCTCTACTCGCGGCCGGTCGCCGCGGAGATGCTCGATTACTGGCTGCTCGCCCTGCCGGCCGCCACCCCCTCCTGAGCGGTCAGCCGGGCAGGCCGAGCCGCGCCAGCAGGGGCACCGGCCCGGGACGCTCCGCGGCGATGGCGCGCTTCGCGTCACGCGGCAGCCGGCGCAGGCGATGCTCGACGCGCGCCGCCAGGCCGCGCTCGCCGACCTCCACGGCGTAGAGCAGGCGCACCGCGCCGCGGCCGCGGGTGAACCGCGCCGCACGGCTGCGCCCCGCCGCGTGCTCGGCGACGCGCCGGGCGACGTCGGTGGTGATCCCGGTGTAGATCGCCTGCCCGCCGCACTCGAGCAGGTAGACGTGCCACGGACGGGCGTTCACCGCGCGGCCCCGGGCCGTCCCCGCCCCTCGCGCATGGCATCGGCCGGGGCCAGCACCTCGGCCCTGACGCGCGCCGGTTCGGCGAGGTACTCGGCCAGGAAGGGCAGCGCGTCGTAGCCCCAGAAGAGTTCGTCCCCGACCGCGAAGGTGGGCACGCCGAAGACGCCGAGGGCGATGGCACGCTCGGTGTTCCCGCGCAGCCCGGTCTTGATCTCCGGTGCGGCGATGGCCGATTCGACGTCGTCGAGGCCGAACTCCGCGCCGAGCGACGCCCAGGCGTCGGGGTCGTCGCTGCTGCGCCCCTCGGCCCAGACGAACCGGAACAGGCGCCGCACCGCGGCGAGGTCGTCGAGCAGCAGCGCGAGGCGCAGCAGGCGCAGCGGATTGAACGGGTGCTGCGGGGGGAAGCGGAGCGGGATGCCGTCGCGCCGGGCCAGCCAGGCGATGTGGCGGAAGGTGAAGCGGCGCATCGGCGCGATCTCCGCCGGCCCCTTGGTGTGCCAGTGGTCGAGCAGGCCGGCGAACAGGACCGGTACCGGGCGCACCGCGATCCCCTCGGGCAGCCGGTCGAGCCGCTGGCTGGCGAGGTAGGCGAACGGCGAGATGACGTCGAAGTACCAGTCGACCTGCGGCATCGGCGGGCTCCCCTGGGGTGGCCCGCCCATGCTGCCCGCGCGGCGGGATCAGGACAAGCGGCCCGCGGCGTCGACGACGATGCGGAACTCGGCGCGCCAGCCTCCCTCCGCCCGCGCCTCGAACGGCACGAGCAGCAGGTCGCGCAGCGCCTCCGGCACCCGCCCGAGGACGAAGTCGTCCCGGTTCAGCGGGTGGCCGTCGATGTACATCTGCGTGACCAGCGGGCGGTCGAGGCCGGCGCCGTGCACCGCGAAGTGGACGTGCGGCGTGCGTCCCGGGTACGGCACCGGGCGGATGGTGCGGAAGCGGTAGCGGCCCTCGGCGTCGGTCGTGTCGCGGCCGAAGCCCTGGAAGCCGGCGTCGCGCGGCGTGCGTCCCGGATCGCGGGGATGGTGGTAACGGCCGTTGGCGTCGCACTGCCAGATCTCGACGCGGGCGCCGGCCAGCGGCCGGCCGTCCCGGTCGACCACCCGCCCGAGGAGCTCGGTCGCCTCGCCCCGGGCCACGGCGTCGCGGCCGGCGACCCGGAGCAGGTCGTTGTCGCTGTCGTCGGGCAGGCGCTCGGGGTAGAACGGCCCGGCGGTCTGCATCGGCGTCGGCCGCAGCCGGGCGGCCGCAAACGCCGCCGGTGGCAGCAGGCCGGCCAGGACAAGGCCGCCGGCCCGGCGCAGCCAACGGCGACGCGCAGGGTGTCGCGGTGATTAGTCTTTCGGGTTCTTGCCGTCTTGGTCCTCCGGTTCGGGTCTGGAGTTCAAATCTGGGCCCCCGCCGGGCCTGC
>JAWVZO010000073.1:0-11547 GCA_033722135.1 Gammaproteobacteria bacterium
CATGGGCCTGAACGGCCTGCCGATCATCTGCCGCGAGCTGCAGGCCCACGGCATGCCGGCCGAGACGCCGATCGCCCTGGTCGAGAAGGGCACCACACCCGACCAGAAGGTGATCATCGGCACCCTCGCGGACATGCCCGGTCGGGTCGCCTCGGCGGCGGTGCGCGCGCCGACCCTGATCATCGTCGGGCAGGTGGTCCGCCTGCACGAGAAGCTCGCCTGGTTCGAGCCCGCCGGCTGAGACCGCGCCGCCGGACCCGGGTTGCAGCCGCGGCGACCCGGGTGGCAAGCTCCCGGGGGCCGCAGGCGCCGCGGCCCGGGACAACGACCAACGGCGCCGGGACCACCGCATGCAAGCCGACGATCAAGCCACAGGCGATCTCGCCCGGCGCCTCGCGCGCGCGCTGCCGGCGCATTACGGCTGGATCATCGTCGTCACCGGGCTGCTGATCGTCTTCGCCTGCCTCGGTATCGGACGCTTCGCGCTCGGCATGCTGCTGCCGTCGATGGGGCTCAGCCTGTCGCTCAGCTACGCCCAGATGGGCCTGATCAGCACCGCCAACTTCGTCGGCTACCTGCTCGCCGTGGTCGCCTGCGGCAGGCTGGTGCGCGTCTACGGAGCGCGGGCCGTGATCGCCGGCGCGCTGCTGACGATCGGGCTGACGATGGTGCTCATCGCGCGCAGCGACGCGTTCCTGGCCGTGCTGTTGCTCTACACCGTCACCGGGCTGGGCAGCGGCGCCGCCAACGTGCCGATCATGGGGCTGGTCTCGCACTGGTTCGCGCGCCGCCTGCGCGGCCGGGCGGCCGGCTTCATCGTCATCGGCAGCGGCTTCGCGATCATGTTCACCGGCATGCTGATCCCGGCGGTCAACGCCACCTGGGGCGCGGAGGGGTGGCGCTACAGCTGGCTGTTCCTGGGCCTGGCGGTGGTGGCGATCGCGGCGCTGGCTGGCCTGCTGCTGCGCAACGACCCGCGCGATGTCGGGCTCGGCATCTGCGGCGACGCGCCGGCCGACGCCGACCGCCCCCCCGCCCCGGCCGTCGAACCGGACGCGGCGACCCGGCGCCGGGTGCTGGCCCGGCTCGGCGCGATCTACTTCCTGTTCGGATTCACCTACGTCATCTACGCGACGTTCATCGTCACGACCCTGGTCCAGGAGCGCGGCTTCAGCGAGGCGGTGGCCGGGCGATTCTGGTTCTGGGTCGGCTTCCTGAGCCTCTTCTCGGGGCCGGTGTTCGGCTACCTGTCGGATCATGCCGGGCGCAAGGTCGGCATGGCCACCGTGTTCGCGATGCACGCCGGCGCCTACCTCTGCGCCGGGCTGCCGCTGCCCGAGCCGTTCCTCTACCTGTCGATCGCGCTGTTCGGCCTCGCCGCCTGGAGCATTCCCGGGATCATGGCCGCCACGGTCGGCGATTACATGGGGCCGCGGCACGCGGTCGCCGGTTTCGGCACCATCACGTTCGTCTTCGGCATCGGCCAGATCACCGGTCCGGGGCTGGCCGGGATCTTCGCGGAGGCGAGCGGCAGCTTCGCGTCGAGCTTCCTGATGGCGGCGGGTCTCGCCGGGCTCGCGCTGGTCCTGACCGTGACCACGCTGCCGCGGGCGGCCGCGGAGTGAGCCTGGCGAATCCGGCCGACCGGGCCGGTCGCGTTCGCTCAGTCCCCGACGTCTTCCCCGGCCCGGTGGGCCTCGAGCGCGTCGCGCACGTCACGGGGGATCGCCACCGGTCGCTCGCTGGTGCGGTCCACGAAGACGTGGACCCAGTCGCCGGTGGCCGCGAGTTGCCCGTCGGATTCGTCGAACAGCGCGAGGTCGTAGGTGACGCTGGTGGTGCCGATCCGGACCACGCGCAGCGCCGCGAGGAAGTTGCCGGGGAAGCGGAGCGGGCGCAGGAAACGGCAACGGCTCTCGGCGGCGTAGGGGATCACCGGGTCGCGCAGCCAGTCGATGCCGCAGGGACGGGCGATGAAGTCGACCACCACGACCTCGAAGTAGCGGTAGTAGGCGACGTTGTTGATGTGCCCGAGCAGGTCGGCGTCGCCCCAGCGCGCCGGGACGGCGACGCGGTAGGGGTAGGTTTCCGGCGAAGGTGTTGGCTGGGTCATGATGGCGTGACGGCGTAAAACGGCGCGCCAGCATAGCCCCGGCCCGGGGTGGATGCCAGCGACGGTATAACGGAGGAAGTGGCGATGGCTGAGCAAGGTTTCTGCGACGACTGCGGACACTGGCGGTACGAGCGCAACCCGCAGCTGCAGAGCGACACCGAGCGCGATGGCTTCGGGGTCTGCGAGCGGATCGAGCAGATGAACAGCAACCGGATGCGCGCCCTGGCGCGGGTCGACGACGAGTTCGCCGCCCTCGAGACCCGGGCGGAGTTCGGCTGCGTGCTGTTCGAGCCGCGCTGAGCGGCTAGCGAGACGGCGGCGCGCGACGCAGCAGCACGTAGCACGCCCCGGCCCCGCCGTCGGCGGGCCGGGCGGGGGCGCTGTCGAGGACCTCGGGGTGGGCCTCCAGCCAGCCGGGCACCGCTTGGCGCAGCACCCCGCCTGTGACGCTGCCTCGGCCGACGCCGTGGATCACCAGTACGCAGCGCCGGCGCGCCGCTTGGGCGCGTTCGAGGAATGTTTCGAGGATGCCTAGGGCCTCGTGCCGGGTCAGGCCGTGCAGGTCGAGCGTGGCTTCCGGCCGGATCTGCCCGCGCCTGAGCCGCTGCCGGGTCCGCGTCTGGAGTCCCCGGCGGTCGGCCGCGGAACGCGCCCGCTCCCGTGACGGTGTCGCGTCGCGCACCTCCGGGGGCGCTTTGCGCGGGGCCGGGGGCGGGGCCTTCCTGGGGGCGGCGTCGAGTGGCCTGACCCCGCGCATCGCCTCGCGAAACAGCGCGCGTTCCTCTTCGGTGGTCGTTCTCTTCTGGCGCTTCACGGCGACGATTATCACACGCCCGCGGCGCGCCACCGCGGGCGCGGCGCGGTCGGTGATTCGGGTATAGTACGCACCACCCGCGCCGCGCATGGTGGCGACCCCGCTGGAACCCGCATGCACATCCTGCTGAGCAACGACGACGGCTACCACGCCGAGGGTCTGCGCCAACTCGGCGAGGGGCTCGCCAGCCTCGGCAGGCTGACCGTGGTCGCCCCGGATCGCAACCGCAGCGGGGCCAGCAACTCGCTCACCCTCGAGCGCCCGCTGCGCATGACACGGCTCGAAGACGGCGTGATCCGCGTCGACGGCACGCCGACCGACTGCGTGCACCTGGCGATCACCGGGCTGCTCGACGAGGACCCCGACCTGGTGGTCTCGGGGATCAACTCGGGACCGAACCTCGGCGACGACGTGATCTACTCCGGGACCGTCGCCGCGGCGATGGAGGGACGCTTCCTCGGGCTGCCGGCCATCGCGGTCTCGATGGCCGGCTACGAGCCGGAACACTACGCCAGCGGGGTGCGGGCGACGCTGCAGCTGGTGCAGCGGCTCGGCGAGGCCGAGCTGCCGCGGGACACCATCCTCAACGTCAACGTGCCGGACCTGCCCTGGGACGAGATCAGGGGCTTCCGCTCGACCCGCCTGGGTCACCGTCACCGGGCCGAGCCGGTCACCCGCACGACCGATCCACGCGGTCGGGAGATCTACTGGATCGGACCCGCCGGTCCCGAGCAGGACGCCGGCCCCGAGACCGACTTCCACGCGGTACGCAACGGCTACGTCTCGGTCACGCCGATCCACGTCGACCTGACCCGGCACGCCGCGCTCGACGCGGTCGCGGGCTGGCTCGACACGGGGGTGCTGGCGTGAACGCCGGCCACGCGGGCATAGGCATGACCTCGATGCGCACCCGCGACCGGCTGGTCAACCGGCTGCGCGAGGAGGGCATCCGCAGCGCGGCGGTGCTCGAGGCGATCCGCGACGTGCCTCGCCACCTCTTCGTCGACGAGGCGCTGGCCAGTCGCGCGTACGAGGACACGGCGCTCCCGATCGGCTTCGGCCAGACCATCTCCCAGCCCTACATCGTCGCGTTGATGACCGAGGCGGTCCTCGCCAGCGGGACCCCGCAGAGCGTGCTCGAGGTGGGCACCGGCTCGGGGTACCAGGCGGCGGTGCTGTCGCGCCTGGTGCCCAAGGTCTACAGCGTCGAGCGCCACGCGCAGATCCTGCAGCGTGCCCGGCGGATCTTTCGCGAGTTGCGCATCTACAACATCAAGACCCAGCTCAGTGACGGCAGCTGGGGCTGGCCCGGGTTCGCCCCGTACGAAGCCATCGTGGTGACCGCCGCGCCGCTCGAGGTGCCCGAGACGCTGCTCGAGCAGCTCGCCGACGGCGGCCGGATGGTGATCCCGGTGGGCGACCGCGGGGCGCAGGAACTGCGCCTGATCACCCGCGACGGGCATCGTTTCGAGGAGTCGCACCTCGCCTGGGTCAGCTTCGTGCCGCTGGTACCGGGCCGGGGCTGACATGCGCGTGTTCTCGGCGCTGTACGACCGGGCGATGATCTGGGCCGTCCACCGCCACGCGCCCTGGTACCTCGGCGGGCTGAGTTTCGCCGAGTCCTCGTTCTTCCCGATCCCGCCGGACGTCATGCTCGCGCCGATGAGCCTCGCCCGCACCGACCGGGCCTGGTGGTACGCGGCACTGACCACCGCCACCTCGGTGCTCGGCGGCCTGTTCGGCTACCTCATCGGGATGCTCGCCATCGACGCGGTTCTGCCGTGGATCGTCGAGGCCGGGTACGGGGCGCGCTACGAGCAGGCGATCGAGTGGTTCGCGACCTGGGGCGTCTGGGTCGTGTTCATCGCCGGCTTCTCGCCGATTCCGTACAAGCTTTTCACCATCGCCGCGGGCGCGAGCGCCATGCCGCTGCTGCCATTCACCCTCGCGTCGCTGGTCGGCCGCGGGGCGAGGTTCTTCCTGGTCGCCGGACTGATGCGTTGGGGCGGGGCGCCGATGGAGCGGTTGCTGCGCAGCTACATCGACCGCCTCGGCTGGCTGGTGATCTTCCTGGGCGTGGCGTATGTCCTGATCGCGGGCTGATGATGCGTCTGCGCAAAGTCCTCCCGCCCACGTTGCTGGCGATGCTTTTGCTGGCCGCCTGCGGTCCGCCGCCGCCGGCCCCGGTCGCGAACCGGACCGTCGGCGCGGGGCCTCCACCCTCGGTCTACAGCGTGCGCCGCGGCGACACCCTCTACTCGATCGCCTGGGCCTACGGTCTCGATTACCGCCAGGTCGCGGCGTGGAACGGCATCGGTGCGCCGTACACCATCTATCCCGGCCAGAAGCTCGACCTGCGCGAGCCCGCCGTGCGGCGTCCCGCCCCACCGCCGCGCCGCGCCGAGGCACCCGCACCGGCCGCAAAGCCTCCGCCCGTGCGGCCCGCGCCGGCGACGCCGCCTCCTGCGAAACGACCCACGCCGCCCGCACCGCGTCCGTCGCCACCGCCCGCGTCGCGCACGACGGCGAAGACCGATCCCGGCGCGCCGGACGAAACCCGGGACGTCGGTGGCGTGACCTGGCGCTGGCCGGTCCGCGGCCGACTGTTCCGCACCTTCAGTGCCAGCGACCCGACGCGCAAAGGGATCGACATCGTCGGCAGCGAGGGGCAGCCGGTCTATGCCGCGTCCGGGGGCAAGGTGGTCTACAGCGGCGACGGTCTGGTCGGCTACGGCAACCTCATCATCATCAAGCACGGCAACCGCTACCTCAGCGCCTACGGGCACAATCGCGAACTCCTGGTAAGAGAAGGCGATTTGGTTGCGCCAGGACAGTTGATTGCAAAAATGGGACGGGTAGATAATGACCGGGCGATGCTGCATTTTGAAATCCGTCGCCACGGAAAGCCGATCGACCCGCTCCGCCTGCTACCGAAAGGATGACTCGCGGGAGTCCGGCAGCATCGTCCCGTTCCAAACCCGATCCAAAGAGCCGCGAACCGAAGGACATGGGCGTCCACGACGACTCGAAGGAGCCATCGATGCTGGGAGAGGATGATATGGACAATCTCGCCGACCAGGATGTCGACCTCGAATACCAGGAATCTGCGGATGACGAGGACAAATCGGACGACAATACGACCGAGGAGGCCACGGACGACGAGCCGCGGACCTTTTCCAAGGATTCGTCGCTGACCTCTTCGAGCTCAGCGCAGCTCGACGCCACGCGTCTCTACCTCAACGAGATCGGCGCCTCGCCGCTGCTCACCGCGGAGGAGGAGGTCTACTTCTCGCGCCGCGCGCAGAAGGGCGACGAGGCCGCGCGCAAGCGGATGATCGAGAGCAACCTGCGTCTCGTCGTGCGCATCGCCCGGCGCTACGTCAACCGCGGCCTCGCGCTGCTCGACCTGATCGAGGAAGGGAACCTCGGTCTGATCCGCGCCGTGGAGAAATTCGATCCCGAGCGCGGTTTCCGCTTCTCGACCTACGCGACGTGGTGGATCCGCCAGACCATCGAGCGGGCGATCATGAACCAGACGCGCACCGTGCGCCTGCCGATCCACGTGGTCAAGGAGATCAACGTCTACCTGCGCGCCGCGCGTCGCCTGGCGCAGAGCCTCGACCACGAGCCGACCATCGAGGAGATCGCCGAAACCCTCGACAAGCCGGTCGAGGAGGCCAAACGCATGATGGGCCTCAACGAGCGCGAGACCTCGGTCGACACGCCGCTGAGCCGCGAGGTCGACAAGCCGCTGCTCGAGGCGATTCCCGACGAGTCGCTGATGGACCCCTCGGACATGCTCCAGGACCAGACCATGCACGACAAGCTCGAGGAGTGGCTGGGGCAGTTGACCGACAAGCAGCGCGAGGTGGTCGAACGTCGTTTCGGCCTGCACGGCTACGAGTCGGCGACCCTGGAACAGGTGGGCAACGAGATCGGCGTGACGCGCGAGCGGGTGCGCCAGATCCAGATGGACGCACTCCAGCGCCTGCGCAAGATCATGGAGAACACCGGCTACTCGGCGAGCACGCTGTTCCGCTGATCCCTCCCGGTCTCCCCACGCGCGCGCGGTGGTCGCATGCGGTTCCGCCACGCCGCCTGCTGCGACGATGCGGGCCCGCCCGGTGGCGGGCGTTCCTACACGTTCGACATGGGTGGCGGTGGGGCGCGTTCCGGACCGGCCCGTGCCCGAGGAGCGAAACCGGGAACCCGCGCGTGGGTCAGCCGATCAGCAACGCGGCGACCACCCGACGGCCGTCGCCCTTGAGCAGGTTGTAGGTGCGGCAGGCGGCCGGGGTGTCCATCACCTCGATGCCGATGCCCCGGTGCTCGAGGGCGCGCAGCAGGTCGACACGCGGGAAGCGCAGGTGCGCGCCGACGCCGAGCAGCACCAGTTCCGGGTCGAGTTCGGCGAGCGCCTCGAGGTGGGCCGCCTCGAGGTCGTCGAGATCGCGCGGGCTCCAGTCGCGGAGCAACCGGTCCGGCGCGACGACGCAGCTGCGTTCGAGCTGTTCCCCGTTGACCTGCACCATCCCCTCGGCGTGGCCGACGATGGTGTACCCGCCCTGGTCGCTGTCCTGCATCAGCTGCATGGCGCAACCATAACCGATGCGACGCGGCGACGGTAGCGCGTTCGTTGACAGTCTCGATCCGCGTCCAGTAATGTTGCCGGCTTGTTTTCGACACGCCCGGGCCCGGCAAAAGGTTGAACAAGGTGAACGAAGAGTTCCGCAGAATCAGTCGGTTGCCCCCCTACGTCTTCAATATCACGACCGAGTTGAAGGCCGCGGCGCGCGCGCGGGGAGAGGACATCATCGATTTCGGCATGGGCAACCCCGACCAGCCGACGCCGGCGCACATCGTCGACAAGCTCGTCGAGGTCGCCCAGCGCAACAACACCCACCGCTATTCCGCCTCGCGGGGCATCCCGCGCCTGCGGCGAGCCATCTGCCGCTGGTACCGCGACCGCTACGATGTCGAGCTCGACCAGGAACTCGAGGCGATCGTCACCATCGGCTCCAAGGAGGGGCTGGCCCACCTCGCGCTGGCCACGGTCGCGCCGGGCGACGCGGTGCTGGTGCCCAACCCGGCCTATCCGATCCACCCCTACGGCTTCGTCATCGCCGGGGCCGACATCCACTACGTGCCGCTGGTGCCGGGCGTCGACTTCTTCGCCGAGCTCGAGAAGAGCATCCGCGACTCTTGGCCGGTGCCGAAGATGCTGGTGCTGAACTTCCCGGGCAACCCGACGACGCAGTGCGTCGAACTCGAGTTCTTCGAGAAGGTGGTCGAGATCGCCCGCGAGCACGGCATCTGGGTGATCCACGACCTCGCCTACGCCGACATCGTCTTCGACGGCTACGTCGCGCCGTCGATCCTGCAGGTGCCGGGGGCGAAGGAGGTCGCGGTCGAGTCGTTCTCGCTGTCGAAGAGCTACAACATGCCGGGCTGGCGGGTCGGCTTCATGTGCGGCAACCCGAAGTTGATCGCCGCGCTGGCGCGGATGAAATCGTACCTCGACTACGGCATGTTCACGCCGATCCAGGTCGCGGCGATCGCCGCGCTGGAGGGCCCCCAGGAGTGCGTGACCGAGATCCGCGACATGTACCGCTCGCGGCGAGACGTGCTCTGCGACGGCCTCGTCTCGGCCGGCTGGGAGGTCGAGAAGCCGAAGGCGACGATGTTCGTCTGGGCGCGAATCCCCGAGGCCTACCGCCAGATGGGCTCGCTCGAGTTCTCGAAGCTGCTGATCAAGGAAGCGAAGGTGGCGGTCTCCCCGGGTATCGGTTTCGGCGAGTACGGTGACGACCACGTCCGCTTCGCCCTGATCGAGAACGAGCACCGCACGCGCCAGGCGGTCCGCGGCCTGCGTTCCATGTTCCGTCGCGGCGTCGGCGCCGCCTGAGAGGAGGGTTCCGTGGACCCGGTCAATGTCGGACTGCTCGGCCTCGGCACCGTCGGGGCCGGTACCGTCAACGTCCTGCAGCGCAACGCCGAGGAGATCACCCGGCGCGCCGGGCGCGGGATCCGCGTCGCCCACGCCGCCGCGCGCGACCTCACGGCGACGCGCGCCTGCCCAACCGACGGCATCCGCCTCACCGACGATCCCTTCGAGGTGGTCCGCGACCCGGAGGTGCAGGTCGTCGCCGAGCTGATCGGCGGCTACGAGCCGGCGCGCGAGCTGGTGCTCGAGGCGATCGCGCAGGGCAAGCACGTGGTCACCGCCAACAAGGCGCTGATCGCGCAGTACGGCAACGAGATCTTCGCCGCGGCGCACGCGCAGGGCGTGGTCGTCGCCTTCGAGGCGGCCGTCGCCGGCGGCATCCCGGTGATCCGTGCGCTGCGCGAGGGGCTGGCCGCGAACCGCATCGAGTGGGTGGCCGGGATCATCAACGGCACCGGCAACTTCATCCTCACCGAGATGCGCGACAAGGGGCGCGACTTCTCCGACGTGCTCGCTGAGGCCCAGCAGCTCGGCTACGCGGAGGCCAACCCGGTGTTCGACGTCGAGGGCATCGACGCCGCGCACAAGCTGACCATCCTCGCCTCGATCGCGTTCGGCATCCCGCTGCAGTTCGACCGCGTCTACACCGAGGGGATCACCAAGATCACCCGCGGCGACGTCGCCTACGCCGAGGAGCTCGGTTACCGCATCAAGCACCTCGGCATCGCGCGGCGCAACGGGGCGGGCATCGAGCTGCGCGTCCACCCGACGCTCATTCCCGAACGACGGCTTCTGGCCAACGTCGACGGCGTCATGAACGCCGTGCTGGTCATGGGCGACGCCGTCGGCCCGACGCTCTACTACGGGGCCGGCGCCGGGGCAGAACCGACCGCCTCGTCGGTGGTCGCCGATCTCGTCGAGGTGACCCGGGTCCTGACCAGCGATCCGGAGAACCGGGTGCCGCACCTCGCGTTCCGGCACGACGCCATGGCGGATCTGCCGATCCTGCCGATCGACGAGGTCCACTCGGCCTACTACCTGCGCCTGCAGGCCGTGGACAAACCGGGCACGCTTGCCGACGTGACGCGGATCCTCGCCGAGCGCGAGATCAGCATCGAGGCGATCATCCAGAAGGAGCCGGAGGAGGGGGCCACCTACGTTCCGGTCATCATCCTCCTCCAGCGAGTCCGCGAACGCGAGGTCGACCGGGCGATCGCCGCCATCGAGGCGCTCGACATCGTCGAGGCCCCGGTGACCCGGATCCGTGTCGAGGCGCTCGACGCCAACTAGCCACCGCGACGCGACGCCGGTTGCCGACGCCGCGCCAGAGAGGACCGAGATGGGCAACCGCTACACAGGGCTGATCGACCGTTACCGCGACTGGTTGCCGGTCGCCGACGACACCCGGGTGATCAGCCTCGGCGAGGGCAACACCCCGCTGATCCGCCTCAACAACCTGCCACGGGACCTCGGCCGCGACGTCGACCTCTACGTCAAGTACGAGGGACTGAACCCGACCGGCTCGTTCAAGGACCGTGGCATGACCATGGCGGTCACGCAGGCGGTCGCCGAGGGCAGCCGGGCGATCATCTGCGCGTCGACCGGCAACACCTCCGCCGCGGCCGCGGCCTATGCCGCGCGGGCCGGGATCAACGCATTCGTGCTCATCCCGGACGGCAAGATCGCCCTCGGGAAACTCGCCCAGGCCATGATGCACGGCGCGACGGTGCTGCAGATCGAGGGCAACTTCGACGCCGGCATGCGGCTGGTCAAGGAGGTCGCCGAGGCCGCGCCGGTCACCATCGTCAACTCCATCAACCCGTACCGGCTCCAGGGCCAGAAGACCGCGGCGTTCGAGATCGTCGATACCCTCGGCCGCGCGCCCGACTACCACTGTCTCCCGGTCGGCAACGCGGGCAACATCTCCGCTTACTGGATGGGCTACACCGAGTACCACGACCGAGGCATCGTCGGCGGCAGGCCGGTGATGTGCGGCTACCAGGCCTCCGGGGCGGCGCCGTTCCTCCGCGGCCACCCGGTCGAGGACCCGGAGACCGTCGCCACCGCGATCCGCATCGGCAACCCGCAGAGCTGGGACAAGGCGATCGCGGCGCAGAGCGGCTCGGGCGGCTGGTTCGACGAGTTCGACGACGCGCAGATCCTCAACGCCCAGAAACTCCTCGCCCGGCGCGAGGGGATCTTCTGCGAGCCGGCCTCGGCGATCTCCATCGCCGGCGCGATGAACGACATCTGCGGCGGACGCATCCCCGAGGGGAGCACCGTGGTCTGCACGCTGACCGGGCACGGGCTCAAGGATCCCGACACCGCGATCAGTCAGTGCGAGGACGCCGTGTCCAAGGTCCCGGCCGAGCTCGACGCGGTCAAGCGCGCGATCCTCGACCGGCTCGACTGAAGCCCGGGGTGCTCGGCGGGTCCGTCACCATCCGTCGTCGCCGCGAGACGGCGACCGCGATCCTCCCCGACGACCTGCACCCGGTGGTGCGCCGGGTCCTCGCCCGGCGCGAACTGGCCGAGGCCGGTGACCTGGACCTTGCCCTGGAGCGGCTCCCCGATCCCTCCGACCTGCACGGCTGCGAAGCGGCCGCCGCGCGCCCGCCGCGCGCGCGCGCGAGGGGCGCGTGGGTCCGGGTGTGAGGCGCGGACGACGCCGCCGGG
>JAWVZO010000074.1:0-11405 GCA_033722135.1 Gammaproteobacteria bacterium
GGGGAAGGCGGTCAGGCTGCCGCCACCGAGCACCTCGTTGAGCTTGGCGCTGCGCTCCAGCAGCCGGGAGTGCAGGTAGAACACGTCGCCGGGGTAGGCCTCACGGCCCGGCGGGCGGCGCAGCAGCAGGGAGACCTGCCGGTAGGCCCACGCCTGCTTGGTCAGGTCGTCGTAGATGATCAGGGCGTCCTCGCCGCGGTCACGGAAGTACTCGCCCATCGAGCAGCCGGCGTAGGGGGCGATGAACTGCATCGCCGCCGAGTCGGAGGCGCTCGCGGCAACGACGATGGTGTGTTCCATCGCGCCGTGCTCCTCGAGCTTGCGCACGACGCCGGCGATCGACGAGGCCTTCTGGCCGACCGCGACGTAGATGCACTTAATCCCGGTGCCCTTCTGGTTGATGATCGCATCGATCGCGATCGCGGTCTTGCCGGTCTGGCGGTCGCCGATGATCAGCTCGCGCTGGCCGCGGCCGATCGGCACCATCGCGTCGATTGACTTCAGACCGGTCTGCACCGGCTGGTCGACCGACTTGCGGGTGATGACGCCCGGTGCCACCTTCTCGACCGGCGAGGTCTGCTCGCTCTCGATCGGGCCCTTGCCGTCGATCGGCATGCCGAGCGCGTCGACCACGCGGCCGAGCAGCGGCTCGCCGACCGGCACCTCGAGGATGCGCCCGGTCGTCTTGACGCTGTCGCCCTCGGAGATGTGCTTGTACTCGCCGAGGATGACCGCGCCGACCGAATCGCGCTCGAGGTTCAGCGCCAGGCCGTAGGTGTTGCCCGGGAACTCGATCATCTCGCCGGCCATGACGTCGGCCAGGCCGTGGATGCGCACGATGCCGTCGGTCAGGCTGACCACGGTGCCCTGCGTGCGGACCTCGGTCGCGACGTCGAAATTCTTGATCCGTTCCTTGATCAGCTGACTGATTTCCGAAGGATTGAGCTGCATTTGTTTAAACCTCTTAACCTTCCAACTGGCCGGCGAGCCGGTTCAGCCGCCCCTGGGCCGAACCGTCGATCACCAGGTCGCCGGCGTGGATCACCGCCCCGCCGATCAATGTCTTGTCGATCTCGCACGTAAGCCTTACGTCGCGACCGAGATGTCTCTTGAGCGCGTCGGCGAGCTTCTCCTGCTGCGCCTCGCTGAGCTCGAACGCCGAGATCACCTGGGCCTCGACGGTTTTCTCGGCCTCGGCGCGCAGCGTCGCGTACTGGGCCCCGATCTCCTCGAGCAGGGTCAGGCGACGGTTCTCGGCGAGCACCCGGATCAGGTTCCGGCCGTTCTCGTCGAGCGCGTCGCCGCAGACCTCGATGAACAGGTCGGCCACCTGCTCGCGAGAGACGCCCGGGCTGGAGAGCAGCCGTCGCGCCGCCTCGTCGGCCGCAACCATCGTGGCCGCGGCGAGCATGTCGCTCCACGCCGCCAGGTTGCCCTGCGCCTCGGCGAGTTCGAAAACGGCCTGCGCGTAGGGGCGGGCCACGGTGGATAGTTCTGCCATCGCGGAACCGCCTTACAGGTTGGCGACCAGGTCGTCGAGCAGGTCGGCGTGGGCCTTGGCGTCGATCTCGCGCGCCAGGACCTTGCCGGCACCCGAGACAGCCAGTGCGACCACCTGGGCACGGAGATCCTCCTTCGCCCGGTTGACCTCCTGGTCGATCTCGGCCCGCGCGGCCTCGAGCAGACGCTGGCCCTCGGAACGCGCCTCGCTCTTCGACTCCTCGACGATCTCGGAGGCGCGCTTCTGCGCCTGCGCGATCAGCTCGGCGGCCTGCTCCTTGGTCTCCGACAGCAACTCCTTGGCCCGCTTCTCGGCCAGTTCCTTCTCGTGCTTGCCGCGCTCGGCGGCCGCGAGTCCGTCGGCGATCTGTTTCTTGCGCGCGTCGAGCGCGCCGTTGATCGGCGGCCAGACGAACTTCATGCAGAACCAGACGAACAGCGCGAAGGAGATCAGCTGAACGATGAGCGTCAGGTTGATATTCATGGCTTACCTCGCGTTACGGGCGGGAGGTGACGGTGGGGACGCTCGTCCGCTCAGCCGGCCACCGCGAAGAGCACGTAGAACGCGATACCGACCGCGATCATCGGCACGGCGTCGACGAGACCCATGACGATGAAGAACTGGGTGCGGAGCATCGGGATCAGCTCGGGCTGGCGCGCGGCCCCCTCGAGGAAACGGCCACCGAGGATGCCGATGCCGACGGCGGCGCCGAGGGCACCGAGGCCCATCATCAGGGCGCCCGCGATAAAGAGGAGTGCACTAGCTTCAGACATTTCTCTCTCCTGTTAGCAAATAGGCCGTCAGGGCCTGGTCGATCAATGGTCGTCGGGAACGTGATGCGCCATGTCGAGGTAGACGACGGTCAGCGTCATGAAGATGAACGCCTGGAGCAGCACGATCAGGATATGGAAGACCGCCCAGGCCCACTGCAGGGCGATGCCGAAGGCTCCGAGGAGGATGCCCCCGCTGTACATCAGCGCGATCAGGATGAAAATCATCTCGCCGGCGTAGAGATTGCCGAACAGTCGCAGCGAGTGCGACACCGGCTTGGCCAGCAGGTTGACGCCCTCGAGCAGCAGGTTGATCGGCACGAACAGCGCCTTGATGATCGGGTTCTTGCTCTCGAACGGGTGCAGGGTCAGCTCGGCGGCGAAGCCCTTGGCGCCCTTCATCTTGAAGCTGTAGTAGAGCACCAGGATGAACACGCCGATCGACATGCCGAACGTCGCGTTCGGGTCGGTGGTCGGCACCACTTTCATGTAGGGAATGCCGATCTGCGTGGCGATCCACGGGATCAGGTCGACCGGGACCAGGTCCATGAGATTCTGCAGCAGGATCCAGATGAACAGCGTCAGCGCGAGCGGTGCGACCAGGTCGTTCTTGCCGCTGAAGCTGCCGCGCACGTTGTCGTTGATGAAGTCGACGATCCACTCGACGAAGTTCTGCGCGCCGTTCGGGACCCCGGCGGAGGCCTTCTGGCCGACCTTGTAGAACCACCAGAGGAATACGACCCCGAGGCCGATCGACCAGAACAGCGTGTCGACGTGCACCGCCCAGAAACCCATCGCCTTGGCCTCGGCGGGCCCGTGGGCGATGCCCCAGCCGTGCTCCGGGTGCAAGCCGAAGGTCAGGTTCTGGAGGTGGTGCTTGATGTAGCCCGATGCTGTGAGTGCTTCGCCTTCGACTGCCATGACTCTCGCTCATCCGTTGCCCGGCCTGGTCTGCAGCAGCAGCGCCGGGAGTCCAGCTACAAAACCGAGCAGCAGTGGCAGCGGTTCCAGCGCGAGGAAGCCGATGCCGATCACGAACAGCAGCGCGACCGCGGCGAACCGCTCAAGAGCCGACAGGTACAGGACCTGGAGGCTCTGCCGGGCCGACAGGGCTCCGGCACGGTTGGCCCGGCGCGCGCGCCATTCCAGGAGCAACAGGTTCGCCACCGCCACGCCTCCGCCGAACAGGACGGCGGGCGCGGCGGCTCCACCCCGGAGGACCTGCAGGATCGTCGCCATGGAGCCGATCAGCGCCAGCTGGAGGACGATCACGTAGGCCGTAGAGCGGTGGCGGTTCCCCAAGCGCCTATGCTGCGATGCAACAAACGAAGTCCGGGCGACAGCATCCGCGTTCCATGCAGTTGCGGTCGTGTCGTCCCTTCGTCCGTGGAAACGGAGCGGGAGTATACGGTGGCCCCATAAATCTTGTCAATGAGGCGACAAAAATCACTGGGGGTGCGCGGCGTTATCGCCGCGCCGGTGGACGCGAACCGCGATGGATCGCGTCAGGGGAGTCGCGACGTCAAGCGGCCTCGCATCGGGACGCGCCGATCAGGCTGTGCTTGAACAGCGCCTTGTGGATGTCGCCGATGCTGACGATCCCGACCAGGCGGCCGTCGGTCTCCGCGACGGGAATGCGGCGGAACTTGTGGCGGACCATGACCGAGGTCGCGCGCAGCAGCGGGGTGCCCGGTGGAACGCTGACCGCCCCGCGGTGCATGACGTCACCCACGGTCAGGCCGAGCGTCGCCCCGTACTGCTGCTCCATCTGCTCGAAGTCGCGCAGCCCGGAATGGCCCATCAGGTCGTCGAGGGTCGGGAAGAGGTAGTGCAGGATGTCGCGCTCGGCGATGAAGCCGATCAGGCATTCGTCCTGGTCGACGACGGGCAGGCCGCTGACGCGGTTGAGGCACATCACCGCGGCGACCTCTTCGAGACGGGTCTCGGGTGTGGCGGTGCGAACGGTACGGGTCATCACTTCGTCGACGCGCATGGGCTGGCTCCTCTGTCCTTGGCATCCGGGGTCTGCCGCCCCGTGACAGCCATCCTAGGTGCGCGCCTAAGTCCTTGACCAATGAAATTATTTGATGTGTGCCAAAATTCCTTCTAGCTCGTCGGTCGAGTTGTACTCGATGGTCAGCCGGCCCTTGCCGCCGCGCCCGTGACGCAGCTGGACCCGGGCGCCGAGCCGGCCGGCGAGTTCCTCCTCGAGCCGGCGGATGTCGGGATCGGGCCGCGGCGGACTCTTCTTGCGCTCTCCCTCGAGCCAGCGCTTGACCAGCTTCTCGGTCTCGCGCACCGACATCGCGCGGGCCGCGACGTGCCTCGCCGCCTCCACCTGGTGGGCGCCGCCGAGCCCGAGCAGCGCGCGCGCATGCCCCATCTCGAGCGTGCGCTCCTCGACCAGGCCCTTCACCTCGGCCTCCAGCTCGAGCAGGCGGAGCAGGTTGCTGACCGCGGCCCGCGAGCGACCGACGGCCCCGGCGGCGCCGGCGTGGGTGAGCCCGAACTCCTTGACCAGCCGGTCGAGCGCGCGCGCCTCCTCGAGCGGATTGAGGTTCTCGCGCTGGATGTTCTCGATCAGGGCCATCGCGACGGCGGCCTCGTCGGGCACGTCGCGGACCACGGCGGGAATCTCGTGCAGGCCGGCGAGCTGCGCCGCGCGCCAGCGTCGTTCACCGGCGATCAGCTCGTAGCGCTCCTCGCCGATCGGACGGACGACCACCGGCTGCACCACGCCCTGCGCGCGGATCGAGTCGGCGAGCTCCTCGAGACTGTCGCTGCGCATGTCGCTGCGCGGCTGGTACCGGCCGCGCTGGATCAGGTCGACCGGCAGGTGGCGCAGCGACGCGTCGTCGCCGCTTTCGGCACGTGCGGGTGCAGGCTCGGCCGACGCTCCCTTGCCGCTGCCGAGCAGCGCGTCCAGTCCGCGCCCCAGACCCCGTTTCTTCGCCGTCATGTTTGCTCTCCGTCGCTGCTCAGGCCGGGACCGGGGCCGCCGCGGAACGGCGCTGGCGACGCACCATCTCGCCGGCCAGCGCCAGATAGGCCAGCGCCCCGCTCGAGGTCTTGTCGTGGTGCATCGCCGGGACGCCGTGGCTCGGCGCCTCGGCGAGGCGGATGTTGCGCGGGATCACCGTACGGTAGACGCGCTCGCCGAAATGCTCCTCGAGCTGGCGGGAGACGTCGTTGGCCAGGTTGTTGCGCGGGTCGAACATGGTGCGCAGCAGCCCCTCGAGCTGGAGCCCGGGATTCACCATCTCCTGGATCTGGCGCACCGTGTCGAGCAGCGAGGAGAGCCCCTCCAGCGCGTAGTACTCGCACTGGATCGGCACGATGACCCCGTCGGCCGCGACCAGCGCGTTGAGGGTCAGCATGTTCAGCGACGGCGGGCAGTCGATGAGCACGAAGTCGTAGCCGGAGAGGATCGGCTCGAGCGCCCGGCGCAGCCGCTGCTCGCGCGCCAGCGCCTGCATCAGCTCGACCTCGGCCGCGGTCAGGTCGCCGTTGGCCGGCAGCAGATCGAAGCCGTGATCGGCGAGCGCGACGATGGTCTCCTCGGCGGTGGCCTCGCCGAGCAGCAGCGAACAGCAGCTGCGTTCCAGGTCGGCCTTGTCGATCCCGCAGCCGGTGGTGGTGTTGCCCTGCGGATCGAGGTCGACCAGCAGCACGCGCGACTTCAGCGCCGCGAGGGAGGCGGCGAGGTTGACCGCGGTCGTCGTCTTGCCGACTCCGCCCTTCTGGTTGGCGATCGCGAGTGTCCTGCCCATCGGGATTCCTGCGCTGCCGTTCAACGTGGCGTCCGGCGTGCCGTCACGGGCACCAGCCGCACGAGGTGGCGCGCGGCGTCGAGCCCGGGTACCGCCAGCGGCACCACGTCGCGCAGCACGACATCCGTGGGCAGGGCGGCGAGCTCGGGATCGGGCCGCTGCCCCTTCATGGCCAGGATCACGCCGTCGGCGCCGACCAGGTGGCGGCAGGCGCTGAGCATATCAGATATGCCGGCGAAGGCACGCGTGACCACCGCGTCGTAGGCCCGGTCGGGACGGTGGTTCTCGGCACGCGCGTGCACGGGGTGGGCGTTGGCGAGCCCGAGCTCGATCACCGCCTGGCGCATGAACCGGACCCGCTTGGCGCTCGCGTCGAGCAGGGTCACGTCGAGTTCCGGGCGGGCGACGGCGAACGGGATGCCCGGGAGGCCGGCGCCGCTGCCGACGTCGACGATGCGTCCCGGGGGCAGGTAGGGCAGCACCGCGAGGGCGTCGAGGAGATGGCGGGTGACGATCTCGCGCGGCGCGTCGACCGCGGTCAGGTTGAAGACGCGGTTCCATCGGCGCAGCAGGTCGCCGTAACGCAGCAGGGTCCGCTGGGCCTCGTCATCAAGCTCCAGGCCGAGCGCGGCGAGCCCGTCGCGCAGCGCCGACGCCGGCATCGCGCGTCGGCTCAGGCGGCGTTGCGCCCCGCCTCGAACGCCTGCTCGTTGACCGGCAAGAGGGCGGGCTTGCGCGCGCGGAATTGCTCGAGGATGCGCTCGCGCAGGCGGTCGGCCGGGAAGGGCAGGTGGTCGGCGATCGCGCCGAGCATCACGGTGTTGACCAGGCGCATGTCACCGAGACCCCGGGCGATCTCGCCGGCATCGAAGGCGTGCAGCCGGATCCCGGCCTCCTTCATCTTGCCGACCGGGTCGTCCGGGTAATCGAACAGCCCGACGCTGACCACCGGCGGCGAGAGCTGCAGCGTGTTGACCATCGCCACGCCCTCAGGACGCAGGTAGTGGCACCAGCGCAGCGCCTCGGCCACCTCGAAGCCGACCATGATGTCCGCCGTGCCGGCGACGATCGACGGCGACAGCACGCGCTCGCCGAAGCGGATGTGCGAGGTGACCATGCCCCCGCGCTGGGCCATGCCGGCGACCTCGGTCTTCTTGACGTCGTAGCCCTCGGCGAGCGCCGCCTCGGCGAGGATCTCGGCGGCGGTCATCACCCCCTGGCCGCCGATGCCGACCACCAGGATGTTGGTCACCTGCGACTCGCTCATGCCACGCGCTCCGCAGCCGGGACGATGGCGTCCGGCGCACAGGTCTTCTGGCACAGGTTGCAGCCGGTGCACGCGGAGGTCTCGATGGTGACGAAGTTGAGCTCCTTCTCCTTGCCGCTCGGCTTGACCACGGTCTCGCGGCGGGTCACCGAGATCGCCGGGCAGCCGACATCGAGGCAGTTGCTGCAGCCGGTGCACTTCGCATCATCGACCTTGAGCGCGACGCGGCGCTCGAAGCGGTCGGTGAGCACGCACGGCCTGTTGGTGATGATGATCGAGGGGCCGTCCTTGCGCGTTTCGTCGCGGAGCAGCTTGAACAGCGTCGGCAGCTCGTAGGGGTCGACCACGTGGACGCGATCGCCGGGCACCCCGATCGCCTCGGCGAGCTTGGCGAAGTCGACGCGTGGCGCCTCGTTGCCGTAGAGGTCGCGCCCGCTGCCCGGGTTTTCCTGGCCGCCGGTCATGCCGACGATGCGGTTGTCGAGCAGCAGGATGGTGACGTTGCCGCGGTTGTAGGCGATGTCGAGCAGGCCCTGCATGCCCATGTGCATGAACGTCGAGTCGCCGATCACCGCGACCATGCGCTTGTCGGCGTCGACCTCGCCCCGCCCCTTGTCGGCGCCCATCGCCATCGGCAGCGAGGCGCCCATGCAGACGGTGCTGTCGAGCGCGTTCCACGGGTGCCCGGCGCCCAGCGTGTAGCAGCCGATGTCGCCGGCGATGACCAGCTTCTTGAGCCGCGAGAGGGAGAAGTAGACGCCCAGGTGCGGACAGGCGATGCACAGCGTCGGCGGCCGCGGGAAGACGTCGCGGGTCACCGGGGCCGGGGCCTCCTTCACCGGGGCGATCTCGGTCCCGGTCAGCGGGGCGAGGGCGCGGTGCAGGACCTCGGGCGTCAGCTCGCCCTGGCGGGGCAGATGGTCCTTGCCGACGAGCGCCAGGCCCGCGGCGCGGAGTTCGAGCTCGACCAACGGCTCGGTCTCCTCGACCACCACCAGCGTCTCGACCGACTCGGCGAAGGCCTTGATGCGGTCGATCGGCAGCGGGCAGCTGAAACCGAGCTTGAGCACCGGGGCGTCGGGAAACGCCTCGCGCACGTGCAGCCAGGCAGGGCCCGAGGTGACGAAGCCGAAGCGGCGATCGTCACCCTCGTCGACGAAGTTCAGCGGGTGTTCGCAGGCGGCCTTGCGCAGCTCCTCCTCGCGCTCGAGCATCAGCGGGATACGCCTGCTGGCGTGCGAGGGGACCATCACCCAGCGCGCGGGGTCCTTGCGGAAACCGGTCGGCTCGTGCGCCTCGCGCTCGCCGGTCACCACCACGCCCTTGACGTGGCAGACGCGGCTGGTCAGACGCAGCAGCACCGGCACCTGGAACCGCTCGGAGAGCTCGAACGCCACGCGGGTCATCGCGTGCGCCTCCTGGGCGTCGGCCGGCTCGAGCATCGGCACGTGGGCGAAGCGGCCCCAGTAGCGCGAGTCCTGCTCGTTCTGCGACGAAGACATGCCGACGTCATCGGCGACGGCGATGACCAGGCCGCCGGCCGCGCCGGTCAGGGTCAGGGTCATCAGCGCGTCGGAGGCGACGTTGAGCCCTACGTGCTTCATCGCGCAGAGCGCACGGCCGCCCATCATCGAGGCCCCGATGGCGACCTCGAGCGAGACCTTCTCGTTGACCGACCACTCGGCGTAGAGGTCAGGGTAACCGGCGATCGCCTCGAGGATCTCGGTCGAAGGGGTGCCCGGGTAGGCGGCGGCGACCCGCACGCCGGATTCCCAGGCGGCACGGGCGACGGCCTCGTTGCCGGACATCAGCTGCCGGCTCGCGGCCGGCATCGGTTGGACTGCGCTCAACGGACTCTCCTCCTCGCGGGACGCTCGGTTCCCGTCGCCCAGGCGGCCGAAAAAAGGCCGCGCAGATTACCACAATTCGGCATCCGGGTGTCCGGTCAGCCGCCGACCTGGCCATCCCCGCCGGCGGCGGCGGGACCGATGGCGTCACTGCGCCGGAAGACGGTGCCGGTGAAAAGCCCGACCAGCGTCCCGTCGTCGCGCCGCACCTCGACCCGGTAGAGGGCCGTGCGGCCGCCGAGCGCCTCCTCGCTGGCCACCGCGGTCAGCGTGTCGCCGGCCCGCGAGGCCGCCGGGTAGCTCATCTGGGTCGACAGCGCGACTGCAGCGCGGCCGTGCGAGTTGGCGGCCACCGCGAAGGCGAAATCGGCCAGCGTGAACGTGGCGCCGCCATGGGTGGTGCCGACCCCGTTGTGCATCGTCTCGACCACCGGCATCGCCACCTCGCAGCGACCCGGCCCGACCGAGACCAGGCGGATGCCCAGTTCGCGGGCGAAGCGGTCGGCGTCGGCCATCCAGTGGCCGACGGCCTCCGCCTGCGCCTGGCTCGTCTCTTCGCTTGCCATCGAATACCTCCGTGAGCGGCCGTGGTCGCTCAGCCGGCCCGGCGCAATGCGCCCTGGCGCTTGAGATGGACCAGCAACAGGGAGACGGCGGCCGGGGTCACCCCGGGGATGCGCGCCGCCTGGCCCAGGGTCGCCGGGCGGTGCGCGAGCAGCTTCTGGCGCACCTCGTTCGAGAGGCCGTGGATCGCCGCGAAATCGAGATCGTCGGGCAGCGCCACCGTCTCGTGGCGACGGCTGCGCGCGACCTCGGCGCGCTGCCGCTCGAGGTAGCCGGCGTAGACGGCCTGCACCTGGACCTGCTCGGCGACGCCGGGCTCGTCGACCGGCGGCCCGAAGCCGGGCAGCGCCGTCAGCCCCGCGTAATCGACCTCCGGCCGCCGCAGGAGGTCGAGCGCGGCGGTGTTCTGCGCCGGCTCGCGGCCGTAGCGGGCGGCGAACGCGCGTGCCGCCTCGCTGCCGGGAACGACGGCGAGCGAGGCGAGGCGCTGCTGCTCGGCCTCGACCGCCTCGCGCTTGCACTCGAACCGCGCCCAGCGGTCGTCGTCCACCAGGCCGAGCTCCCGTCCGACGGGCGTCAGGCGCAGGTCCGCGTTGTCCTCGCGCAGCTGCAGGCGGTACTCGGCACGGCTGGTGAACATGCGGTAGGGCTCGGTGGTGCCGTGGGTGATCAGGTCGTCGACCAGCACCCCGAGGTAGGCCTCGTCGCGACGCGGCCACCACGCCTCGCGCCCGGCGACCCGGCGCGCCGCGTTGATCCCGGCCAGCAGGCCCTGCGCGGCGGCTTCCTCGTAGCCGGTGGTGCCGTTGACCTGGCCGGCCAGGAACAGCCCCGGGAGCGCTCGGGTCTCGAGACTGGGGCGCAGGTCGCGGGGGTCGAAGTAGTCGTACTCGATGGCGTAGCCGGGACGCACGATCCGGGCCGCCTCGAAGCCCGGGATCGAGCGCACGAGGTCGTACTGCACGTCGAACGGCAGGCTGGTCGAGATGCCGTTGGGGTAGACCTCGACGGTGTCGAGCCCCTCCGGCTCGACGAAGATCTGATGGGAGTCCCGGTCGGCGAAACGGACCACCTTGTCCTCGATCGACGGGCAGTAGCGCGGCCCGGTGCCCTCGATCGCCCCGCTGAACAGCGGGGAGCGGTCGAGGCCGGCGCGGATGATCGCGTGGGTCGCGGCCGTGGTCCGGGTGATGTGGCAGTGGACCTGCCGCGGGTGGTCCGACGGAACGCCGAGGAACGAGAACGCCGGCGCGGGATCGTCGCCCGGCTGCACGGCGAGCCGGGCGAAGTCGACGGTGCGGCCGTCGAGGCGCGGCGGCGTCCCGGTCTTCAACCGCCCGGTGCGCGGCAGCAGTTCGCGCAGCCGCGCGGCCAGGGCCTGGGCGGGCGGGTCGCCGGCGCGCCCGGCGGCATGGCTCGCCTGGCCGACGTGGACCCGCCCGGCGAGGAACGTGCCGACGGTGAGCACCACGGCCGGCGCCTCGAACACCAGGCCCATCTGGGTCATCACGCCCGCGACCCGGCCGTCCTCGATCACCAGGTCGTCGACCGCCTGCTGGAACAGCGTCAGGCCCTCCTGCCGCTCGAGGACGGCGCGGATCGCCTGGCGGTAGAGCACCCGGTCGGCCTGGGCACGGGTGGCACGTACGGCCGGGCCCTTGCTGGCGTTCAGCACCCGGAAGTGGA
>JAWVZO010000075.1:0-11298 GCA_033722135.1 Gammaproteobacteria bacterium
AAGGGCAGCATCATCTACCGTGGCGAGAACGTCCACGCACTCAACCCCTCCGAGCTGGTCAAGCGAGGGGTCATCCAGGTCATGGAAGGCCGACACTGCTTCGAGCACCTGACCATCGAGGAGAACCTGCTCACCGGGGCCTACACCCGCGGCGACGGCAAGGCGGCGATCCGCGAGTCGCTGGAGAAGGTCTATCACTACTTCCCGCGGCTTCGTGAGCGGCGCGGCAGCCAGGCCGGCTACACCTCGGGCGGCGAGCAGCAGATGTGCGCCATCGGCCGCGCCCTGATGGCCAACCCGAACATGATCCTCCTCGACGAGCCGTCGATGGGCCTCGCCCCGCAGCTGGTCGAGGAGATCTTCCAGATCGTCCATTCGCTCAACGAACAGGAGCGCGTCAGCTTCCTGCTCGCCGAGCAGAACACCATGGTCGCGCTGCGCTTCGCGAACTACGGCTACATCCTGGAGAACGGCCGCGTGGTGATGGAGGGCGACGCCCGCCGGCTCAGCGAGAACGAGGACGTCAAGGAGTTCTACCTCGGCCTGAGCACCGAGGGCCGCAAGTCCTTCAAGGACGTCAAGCACTACCGGCGCCGCAAGCGCTGGCTCTCCTGAGACCCGGCAAACCCAAACTACCGCGAGGATTCGCGCGATGAACGCGCAGGACAGCTATTTCGACGCTCTCGAGACCCGCGATCCCGCCGAGCGGGAGGCGCAACAGCTCCGGGCCCTGGCTCACCAGGTGGCGCACGCCAGCGCCAACGCACCGTACTACGCGGAACTCCTGGCCGACGTGGACCCGCGCGCCATCGAGGGGTACGAGGCCTTCGCCGCGCTGCCGGTGACCCGGAAGTCGCAGCTCAAGGAGCACCAGCTCGCGGCGCCTCCGTTCGGCGGCCTCGCGGCCGTCGCCCCGGGCGGGCTGTCGCGGATCTTCGTCTCGCCGGGGCCGATCTACGATCCCGAGGGCGACCGCATCGACTACTGGCGGCTGGGGCGCGCCATGTACGCCGCGGGGTTCCGCCACGGCGAATTGGTGCAGAACTGCTTCTCCTACCACTTCACCCCGGCCGCCTCGATGGCCGAGGGTGGCGCACGCGCCATCGGCTGCACGGTGATCCCGGCCGGCGTCGGCCAGACCGAGATGCAGGTCCAGACGATCGCCGATCTTCGGCCGCATGGCTACGTGGGCACCCCGTCATTCCTGAAGATCATCCTCGAGAAGGGCGAGGAGATGGGCGCCGACCTCTCCAGCCTGGGCAAGGCGCTGGTCTCCGCCGAGCCGTACCCGCCGAGCCTGAGGTCCTATTTCGCCGAGCGGGGAATCGCCGGGGTGCAGTGCTATGCCACCGCCGACCTCGGGTTGATCGCCTACGAGTCGCCCGGGCAGGAAGGGCTGATCGTCGACGAGGGCGTCTACGTCGAGATCGTTCGGCCCGGCACCGGCGACCCCGTCGCCGACGGCGAGGTCGGCGAGGTGGTCGTGACCTCGCTGGGCAGCGAGTACCCGCTGATCCGCTTCGCCACCGGCGACCTCTCCGCGGTCCTCTCGGGGACCAGCCCGTGCGGCCGCACGAACCGCCGCATCAAGGGCTGGATGGGGCGCGCCGACCAGACCACCAAGGTGCGCGGCATGTTCGTCCACCCGGAGCAGGTCGCGGCGGTGCTCGCACGCCACTCCGAGCTCGGCCGCGGGCGCCTGGTGGTGGACCGGAGCGACGAGCGCGACACCATGGTGCTCAGGGCCGAGTGCGACGGGACGCCGGAAGGCCTCGCCGCGGCGGTCGCCGAGAGCCTGCGCGAGGTGTGCAAGCTGCGCGGCGAGGTCGAACTGGTGGCGCGGGACAGCCTGCCCAACGACGGCAAGGTGATCGACGACGTCCGCAGCTACGAGTGAGTCGGTCACGAGGCCGGGTTACACTGGGCCCGTGGCGCGCGGTACGCGCCCTCGACCCTGCACATGGCCCGTCGACTCCCTTACTTGGCAACCTCTTACCGTTTCCCGGGCGCCGACGCGCGTGATCCCGGGCGACCGGTGAGTGCGCGCTGATGTCCGGCGAGCGCCTGGTCGAGGTGACGGGGCTGCGGCGTGACTACGGGGCACGCTGCGCGGTCCGCGATCTCGACTTCCACGTCGATCGCGGCGAGGTGCTCGGCCTGCTCGGCCCGAACGGCGCGGGCAAGAGCACCACGCTGCAGGTCGTCAGCGGCTGCCTCGCGCCCAGCGCCGGACGGGTGACCCTGGCGGGGCACGACGTGAACGACTCCCCGCGACGGGCCAAGGCGGCCCTCGGCTACCTCCCGGAACAGCCGCCGCTCTACCGGGGCCTGACCGTCGACGAGTACCTCGACTTCTGTGCCCGCCTCCACGGCCTGCGGGGCGCGCGGCTGCGCGCCGCGCGCGAGCGGGCCAAGGCGCGCTGCGGCTTGATCGCCGATGGGCGGCGCCTGATCGCGCAGCTCTCGAAGGGCTACCAGCAACGGGTGGGGATCGCCCAGGCGATCCTGCACGATCCGCCGGTGGTGATCCTCGACGAGCCGACGGTCGGTCTCGACCCGAACCAGATCCGCGAGATCCGCGCCCTCGTCGACGACCTGGGCGACGACCACGCCGTCATCCTCTCGACGCACATCCTTCCCGAGGTCGAGGCGGTCTGCGACCGGGTGCTGATCCTGCATCGCGGCCGGGCGGTCTACAGCGACCGGGTGACGGCGGCGGGCGACGGCGGGGGAGGCGCCGAGCTGGAGTGCGCCTTCTCCACCCCGCCGGATGCCGCGGTGCTGGCCGCGCTCGACGGCGTCGAGGCGGTCGAGCCACTCGGCGAGGGCCGCTTCGTCCTGCGCCACGGCGGGGGCCACGGGCTCGCGGAGGCCCTTGCCGCGGCCTCGGTCGAGGGCGGCTGGGGGCTGATGGAGCTGCGCCCGAGGCGCCGCTCGCTCGAGCAGCTGTTCGTTGAGCTGACCTGCCGCGAGGAACTCGCATGAGCGCGCTGGTGGTGGCCGGACGCGAGCTGCGCGGCCTGTTCGTCACGCCGTTCGGCTGGATCGCCCTGGCCGTCGCCCAGTTCGTCGCGGCCTGGCTTTTCCTCGTCCAGGTGGAGGGGTTCGTGAAGCTGCAGGCCCGTCTGGCCGCCGTGCCCGGGGCGCCCGGGGTCACCGATCTCGTAGTCGCGCCGCTGCTCGCCCAGATCGGCGTCCTGCTGCTGGTGGTCATGCCGCTGGTAAGCATGCGCGCGATCAGCGGGGAGCGGCAGGCGGGGACGCTGCCCCTGCTGCTGGCCGCGCCGCTCGGCGCGGGCGAACTGGTCCTCGGCAAGTTCCTCGCCGCGTTCGCCTTCGGCCTGCTGCTGATCGGCCTGCTCGGCCTGATGCCCCTGGCGCTGCTGACGGGCACGACCCTCGATCTCGGCAAGTTCCTGGCCGGGCTGCTCGGGCTGACGCTCCTGCTGGCCGCGGTGGCGGCGGTGGGGCTCCTGCTCTCGGCGCTGATCCACCAGCCGGCGGCCGCCGCGGCCGGCACCTTCGGCCTGCTGCTGCTGCTCTGGGTGGCCGATGCCGGTGCGCCCGCCGGGAGCGCGCTGGCGTGGATCTCGCTCAGTCACCACCTTCAGCCCTTCCTGCGCGGGCTCGTCGACACCGCCGACATCGGCTACTACCTGATCGTCACCGTGACCTGCCTGCTGCTCAGTGCCCGGCGCCTGGAGGGAGGGCGTCGCGGATGAGTCGGGAACGGACCGGGCGACAGCCGCGGGGGCGGCACGTCCAGGACGTGCTCTTCGTCCTGATGCTGCTGGTCGTCGCCGGGCTCGCCGGCTGGCTCGTCGAGCGCCACGCCCTCCGCTTCGACTGGACCCTGGCCGGGCAGCACACCCTCTCCGACGCGAGCCTGCGGGCGCTCGAGGCGTTCGACGGACCCCTCGAGATCACGCTGTTCGTCCGGCCCGGAGGTCGCATGGACGAACTCGCGGAGACCCTGCTCGCGCGCTACGCCCGCGCCCATCCTGAGATCACGGTGGAGCGGGTCAACCCCGACCTCGCCCCCGCGCGGGTGCGCGAACTCGGCATCGGAGCCGAGGGCGAGATGGTGATCGCGCATGACGGGCGACGCGAGATCGTCCGCGCGCTGACCGAACAGGCGGTGACCCATGCCCTGATCGCGCTCGCGCGGGACGAGATGCGCGAGGTGCGTTTCCTGGCCGGGCACGGCGAGCGACGGCCCCTCGGCAAGGCGAACCACGATCTCGGCACGTTCGGCGGGGAGCTCCTGCGCTCGGGCCTGCGGCTCGAGACATTCAGCCCGGCGCTATCGGGCAGGCCGCCCGCTTCGACCGCCCTGCTGGTCGTCGCTAGCCCACGCGGCGCCCTGCTGCCGGGAGAACGCGACCGGATCGAGGCGTACCTGGAGGAGGGAGGCAACCTGCTGTGGCTGGGCGACCCCGAACTCGAGGCGGGACTCGGCCCGTTCGGAGCCTGGCTCGGCCTGCGCGCGATCGACGGCGTCGCGGTGGATGCCGGGGGCGAGGCGTACGGCCTCGGCGACCCTTCGTTCGTCGTCGTCGCCGACTATCCCGAGCACCCCGTGACCCGGGGCTTCTCGGGGGTGACGCTCTATCCGCAGGCCCAGGCGCTGGCCGTCCTGCCGGGAGGCGACTGGGAAGCCGTGCCGCTGCTGCGGACACTGCCGCGCTCCTGGATCGAGCGGGGGCCGATCGACGGGACCATCCGCCAGGATCCCGGCGAGGCCCGCGGCCCGCTGACGCTCGGCGTGGCATTGACGAGACCGCGTCCCGACGGCGGCGAGCAGCGCGTGGCGGTCATCGGTGACGGCGACTTCCTCGCCAACGCCTACCTAGGGAACGGGGGCAACCTGGAGTTCGGCCTGCGCCTGGTGAACTGGCTCGTGGCCGACGACTCGGTGGTCGAGATCCCGCCCCGGCAGGCGCCCGACCGCAACCTCGAGCTTACGGGTTCCCGGACCGCCGTGATCGCCTCGTTGTTCCTGCTTGCCGTACCGCTGGCGCTGGCGGGCCTGGGTTTCGGTACCTGGTGGCGCCGCCGGCGTCGCTGAAATGAAGCATCGCGCACGCGTGAACCTCTGGCTGCTGGCCGCGCTCGCGGGGGGCGCGTGGCTGGTCTGGCACGAGCTCCGGGAGCCGGTCGAGGCCCCGCGCGTCGAGCGGGTCACGGAGCTCGCACCGGCCGAGGTGCGCAGGCTGTCGATCGTCCGCGAGGCCGACGGCCGGGTCTTGGAGTTCCTGCGCGCGTCGGGCCGGTGGTGGCTGATGCGTGACAGCCGGTTGCCCGCAGACGCGGTGCGGGTCGGCGAGGTGCTGCGCCTCGCCGCGGCCGCGAGCGAGACTAGCTACGAGCTCGCCGACGTGGACCTGCGCGAGGTCGGGCTCGATCCTCCGCGCGCGCGCGTGGTGATCGACGGGAACGAGCTGCGGATCGGGGCCCAGGCGCCGCTGAACTACCGCCGCTACGTCGCCAGCAAGGGTCGACTGTACCTGGTTGCCGACACCGCCTACGTTCACCTCGGCGCCGACTGGCCGGCCTTCGTCGATCCCTCGCCGCTGGCCGGCCTGCCCGAGCCGAGCGCCGTCTCGGCACCCGGCTGGAACGCGGAGCGGCGGGAAGACGGCCTCTGGCACGGTGGGGACGATCCGCGGGCGGCCGGGTACGCCACCGCATGGACGGCGCTCGTGGCCGACCTGGTGCGGGAACGCCAGCTGCCGGCGACGGCGGAGCCGGTGGCGCTGCAGTTCACCTTCGCCGACGGCTCGAAGCGGAAGCTCCTGGCCTGGTCGCGGGATGGACGCTGGTGGGTCGCCTGGAACGATGGCCCGGTGCAGTACGCCGTGCCCGCGGGCCGCGTCGACGACCTGGGGCTCGATTGATGCCCGAATTGCCCGAGGTCGAGACCACGCGGCGCGGCATCGCGCCGTCGCTGGAGGGACGACGCATCGTCACGATCGAGGTCCGCCAGCCCCGCCTTCGCTGGCCGGTGCCGACGGCGCGCCTGCGCCGCGAGTTGGCCGGCCAGCGGGTGATCTCGGTCACCCGGCGGGCGAAGTACCTCCTCCTGGGCACGCCGTCCGGGACCGCACTGCTCCATCTCGGCATGTCCGGCAGCCTGCGCGTGCTGCCGACCGGTACGCCCCCGGGCGTCCACGACCACGTCGACCTCGGGCTGGAGAACGGGCAGTGCCTCAGGCTGCACGACCCGCGCCGGTTCGGGGCATTGCTCTGGACCCGCCGCGATCCCCTCCGCCACCCGCTGCTGCGCGACCTGGGCCCCGAACCGTTCGACCCGGCCTTCGACGGCGCCTACCTGCGCGCGCGCGCCGACGGACGCCGGATCGCCGTCAAGCCCTTCCTGATGGACGGCCGCGTCGTGGTCGGCGTGGGCAACATCTACGCGAGCGAGGCGCTGCATCGGGCCGGTATCGATCCGCGGCGGGCGGCCGGGCGGATCTCCCTGGCCCGCTACGCGCGTCTCGCCGAAACGGTGCGCAAGGTGCTCGGCGAGGCGATCGAGGTGGGGGGCACGACCCTGCGCGACTACACCGACAGCCGCGGCGAGGCCGGCTGGTTCAAAATCCGGCTCGCCGTCTACGGTCGCGCGAACCTGCCCTGTCCCGGGTGCGGTTTCCCGTTGCGCGGCGTTCAGCTCGCGAACCGGTCGACCTTCTTCTGCAGCCGATGCCAGCGATGACACGCGGGCCGGTGCGGGCCGTGACGCACGTCCTTCCCGTTCCGGGCCGGGGGACGGGAAGGGCGTGAACGCATCGGGGAGAGAACCGCGCGGCTACCAGAACGCCTTCTCGGATCTCGTGCCCGGGGTGTTCGACCGCGCGTCCCGGGAGCGCAAGGCGGTGACCGCGCTGCGCGTGCTCGAGGATCGCCTGGGGCCACGCCTGGCAGATTGCCGGGTGGTCGACGTCGGCGCCTCCAGCGGCATCATCGACGCCCGCCTCGCGCCGCATGTCCGGGAGGTGGTGGGGATCGACATCGACGAGAAGGCCCTGCGCTTCGCGCGCGAGAGGGCCCCCGGCGATCGGCTGCGGTTCGCCTGCGGCGATGCGATGTCGCTGCCGCTGGCCGACGCGTCGGTCGACGTGGTCTTCTGCGCGCACGTCTACGAGCACGTTCCGGACGCCGAGCGGATGATGGCGGAGATCCACCGGGTCCTCAGGCCGGGCGGGTACTGCTATTTCGCCGCCGGCAACCGCTTCCAGCTGGTCGAGCCCCACTACCGGATTCCGCTGCTCTCCGCCATGCCGCGCTGGCTCGCCCACAGGGTGATCCGCCGGCTGGGCGTGGCCGACCACTACCACGAACTCCATCTGAGCCTCTTCGGCCTGAAGCGGCTGACCCGCCGGTTCAGGCGGCACGACTACACCCTGCGGCTGATCCGCGATCACCGGGCCTACGCGACCACCTACCTCCTGCCTGGCGCCCGCTGGAAGCGGGCGCTGATCCGCCGCTTCGCGGGCCTGCTCTACCCGCTGATCCCGACCTATATCTGGTTGCTCGAGAAGGAGGGGCCGTCGCCCTGAAACGACGAACCCGGCCAGGGGCCGGGTTCGGGGAGCACGGTTCGCCGCGGGCGGTTACTTGATCTTGGCTTCCTTGTAGATCACGTGCTTGCGCACCACCGGATCGAACTTCTTGATCTGCATCTTTTCCGGCATGTTCCGCTTGTTCTTGTCGGTGGTGTAGAAGTGGCCGGTGCCGGCACTCGAGACGAGTCGGATCTTGTCGCGCATGGTGCGTGCCTCCTCAGACCTTGTGCCCGGCCGCGCGCAGGTCGGCGAGCACGGTGTCAATGCCCTTCTTGTCGATGATGCGCATCGCCTTCGACGAGACGCGCAGCTTGACCCAGCGCTGCTCGCTGTCGACCCAGAACCGGTGGGTGTGCAGGTTCGGCAGGAAGCGCCGGCGCGTCTTGTTGTGGGCGTGGGAGACGTTGTTCCCGCTGACCGGCCGCTTGCCGGTGACCTGGCAGACTCTGGACATCGCTGTAGTTCCTGGAGATGGCCCTGGCCGGCCAATCGTGCCGGCGAAAGAGGCGAATTTATATCAGGACCGGCCGGGACTTGCAAGACGAGGCGTTGCCGGAGAGCCGGTGTGGCGCGGCCTGCCCGCCGTCCGGCTAGAGCAGGCCGCGCTCGGCGAGCGAGACCGGTTCCCCGTCGCCGACGACGAAGTGGTCGAGCAGGCGCACGTCCACCAGCGCCAGAGCGTCGCGCAGCCGCACGGTGACCGCCGCGTCCGCGGCACTCGGTTCGGCGACCCCGCTCGGATGGTTGTGGGCGACGATCAGCGCTGCGGCGTTGCGCGCCAGGGCGCGACGCACCACCTCGCGCGGATGGACGGTCGCGCCATCGAGCGTGCCGACCGCGAGCTCCTCGCACTCGAGGACCCGGTGGCGGTTGTCGAGGAACAGGCCGAGGAAGACCTCCCGGTCGAGGTGACGCAGGCGGCTGGCGAGGAACCGGCGCGTCAGGTCCGGCGAGGTCAGCGCGTCGCCCCGGGCGAGGTCCTCCTGGAGATGGCGCCGGGCGAGCTCGAGGACGGCGGCGAGCTGGGCGAACTTCGCCGCGCCGAGGCCGCGGCGGGCGCAGATCCGGTCCCGCCCGGCCTCGAGCAGGCCGCGCAGGCCGCCGAATTCGGCGAGCAGGTCGCGGGCGAGGTCGACGGCGCTACGCCCGGCGCAACCCGTGCGCAGGAAGATCGCGAGCAGCTCTGCATCGGAGAGCGTACCGGCGCCGCGGGCGAGGAGTTTCTCCCGCGGACGCTCCGCCGCGGGCCAGTCGTGGATCGGCATCCCACCTCCCTGTGCAATGCCTTGCAGAATACGGATACACTCTAGCCCCACATGAGTGCCCTGGCCAATCGCAACATCCTGCTCGGCATCACCGGCGGCATCGCCGCCTACAAGGCGGCCGAGCTGACCCGGCTGCTGGTGACCGCCGGCGCCGAGGTGCGGGTGGCGATGACCCCGGCCGCGCAGACCTTCATCACGCCGCTGACCCTGCAGGCGCTCTCCGGCAAGCCGGTGCACACCGACCTCCTCGACCCGGCCGCCGAGGCGGCCATGGGGCATATCGAGCTCGCCCGGTGGGCCGACCTGGTGGTCGTCGCGCCGGCCACCGCGGACTTCATCGCCAGGCTGGCCCACGGTCATGCGAACGACCTGCTGGCCACCCTGTGCCTCGCCACGCGCGCACCGCTCGTGCTCGCCCCGGCGATGAACACGCAGATGTGGCTCCACCCGGCGACCCGGGCCAACTGCGCGACATTGGTCGAGCGTGGCGCCGAGCTGGTCGGTCCGGGCGAGGGGGACCTCGCCTGCGGCGAGACCGGTCCGGGCCGGATGCTCGACCCGGGAGAGCTGCTCACCGCGCTGATGGGCCGCGCCGGGGGGCGGCGCGCTGTCCGGTCGCCACGTGCTGGTGACGGCCGGCCCGACGCGCGAGCCGATCGACCCGGTGCGCTACCTGAGCAACCGCAGCTCGGGCAAGATGGGGTTCGCGGTCGCCCGGGCGGCGGCACGCGCCGGCGCGCGGGTCACGCTCGTCGCCGGTCCAGTCGCGCTGCCGACGCCGCCGGGCGTGGCGCGCGTCGACGTCGAGAGCGCGGCCGAGATGCACGACGCGGTCCGCGACGCGCTCGACGACGTCGACATCTTCGTCGCCACCGCGGCGGTCGCCGACTACCGTCCCGCCCGGACGGCCGCGGAGAAGATCAAGAAGGACGCGACCTCGCTCGGTCTCGACCTCGAGCGGACCGCTGACATCCTCGCCGACGTGGCCGCGCGCGACGGCGGCCCGTTCACTGTCGGGTTCGCGGCCGAGACGCACGACGTGGCCGACTACGCCCGCGCCAAGCTCGAGGCGAAGCACCTGGACATGATCGCGGCCAACCGCGTCGGGGACGGGCTCGCCTTCGGCACCGAGGACAACGAACTGGAACTCTTCTGGCCCGGCGGGGGCGTTCGCCTCGACCGCGCGTCCAAGCAGGAACTGGCCCAACGACTGATCGCGGAGATCGCCGAGCGCTACCATGCCACACGAGGTCAAGGTCAAGATTCTCGACCCGCGGGTCGGTGACACCATCCCGCTGCCCCACTATGCAACGGACGGCTCGGCCGGCCTCGACCTGCGCGCCTGCGTCGAGGGCCCGCTCGAGATGGCGCCCGGGACGACGCACTTGATCCCGACCGGCATCGCCATCCACCTCGACGACCCGGGGTTGGCGGCGATGCTGCTGCCCCGCTCGGGCCTCGGGCACAAGCACGGCATCGTGCTCGGCAATCTCGTCGGCCTGATCGACAGCGACTACCAGGGACAGCTGTTCGTCTCCTGCTGGAACCGCTCCGGGGAGTCCTTTACCATCGGCGTCGGGGAACGCATCGCCCAGATGGTCATCGTCCCGGTGGTCCACGCGAACTTCACCGTCGTGGACGACTTCGAGACCAGCAGCCGTGGCGATGGCGGCTTCGGTCATTCGGGCCGGCACTGAGCGGAACCAACAACATGAAACTGCCCAGCATCCCGAAACCCTCGCTGAAGCGGAGCAAGGGTGCCGAAGAGGGGACGGCGCCGGAAGGCAAGTCGAAAGCGAAGAAGGCGTCCAAGCCGAAGAAGCCTGCGGGTCCCGGCGGGCTGCGTCTCCTCCACTTCGGCGTGCCGATCGCCGTCGCCGCCGCTCTGTTCTTCGCCGCCGTTCCCGCGACCGTCTGGTTCCTCGGTGCGGAAGCGGCCCGCGGCACCCTGGACTCCCGCAGCGAGAGCGCGGCGAGCGCGGTGCGCGCCCAGGTCGTGGCACGCCTCGCCACGGTCGAGGCGACCGCGGACACGGTCGCCGCGGCCACGATCGATGCGGCGCTTTTCGAGCGTGATCGCGCGGGCGAACTGGAGGCGCGTGCCGAGGCCCTGAAGGGGCTCTTCCCCGAGGCCAAGAGGGTGCGCCTGCTGCCGGCGGGCTACGACGTCCTCGAACCCGACGCCGATCCCCCCGTCAGCTACGCCGACCTCGAGCAGTTCGACACGGTCACGCGCGAGCCCGGCAAGCGCTACCCGCTCGAGGTCTACCAGTTCGGCACGCCGCAGGCCCACCTCAACGTGGTGCGCGCCGTGACCGCCGGGGAGGGGGAAACGGCCGAGACCCGCGGCCTGCTCGTGGTCAGCTACGATTCCGCCCTGGCGCGCCAGGCCCTGCGTTCCGCGAGCGGGATCGCCGGCTACGCCGAGCTGGTGCAGATCGCCGGCGGCAAGCAACTGGTGCTCGCCG
>JAWVZO010000076.1:0-11127 GCA_033722135.1 Gammaproteobacteria bacterium
CTGTTCTGGAGCCACGCGCACTTCGGCATCACGCCCGACATCCTGATCACCGCCAAGGGGCTGGCCAGCGGCTTCCCGATCTCCGGCATCGCGGCGCCGGAGGCGCTGATGAGCCGTGGTCGACCCGGGTCGCAGGGTGGAACCTACGGGGCCAATGCGGTCGCGTGCGCCGCGGCGCTCGCGACCCTCGAGGTCATCGAGGAGGAGGGGCTGGTCGAGAACGCGCGCGACACCGGCGGCTACCTGCGGGAGCGGCTCGATGCGCTGCGGGACGCGCACGATTTCATCGACGAGGTGCGCGGTCTCGGCATGATGCACGGCATGGAGATCGTCGACGCGGACGGGCGGCCCGACGGCGAGCATGCGGGCCGGTTGGTCAAGGCCGCGGAGCGTCGCGGGCTGCTCCTGCTGCGTTGTGGCACCCACGGGCAGACGGTGCGCTGGCTGCCGCCGCTGATCGTCGACCGCGAACTCGTCGATGCCGGGGTCGCCCTGTTCGAGGAGGCGCTGGAGGAGGCATGAGCATGTCCGGCGCGCACAAGCCGCGAATCTGCGTCCTGACCGCGGCCGGAGACGCCATGCTGCCGGGTCTCGATCCGCTCGACGGATCTGCGGAGATCGTCCACGTCGACGGCGAGACGGACCTGGCCCGGACGTTGCCGGAGACCGACGTGCTGGTCGTCACCGACTTCCGCACCGAGGCACTGCGGCGCGCCTGGCCCAACCGCCACTCGATCCGCTGGCTGCACGCGACCAGTGCAGGCGTCGATCGCCTGATGTTCCCCGAGCTGGTCGACAGCGACGTCGTGGTCACCAACGCCCGCGGGGTCTTCGACCGCGGCATCGCGGAGTACGTCCTGGGTGCCGTGCTTATGTTCGCTAAGGACACCCTGACCAACGTCCGCTTGCAGCAGGCGCACGAGTGGCGCCACCGCGAGACCGAACTTCTGGTGGGCCGCCGGGCGCTGGTCGTCGGCGCCGGTTCGATCGGGCGCGAGGTCGCCCGCCTGCTCAGGTGCGTGGGCATGCACGTGACCGCGACCGCGACGGCCGCCCGCGAGGACCCCTCGTTCGACGCGGTTCATGCCAGCGAGGCGTTGCCGGAGCTGTTGCCGGAGAGCGACTTCGTCGTCATCACCGCGCCCCTGACCGACGCCACCCACGGCCTGTTCGACGAGTCGACCTTCGCCCGCATGCATCCCGGGGCCCGGCTGATCAACGTGGGCCGGGGACCGATCGTGCGCACCGACGCGCTCGTCAACGCGCTGCAGGAGGGCCGGCTCGGCGGCGCGGCGCTCGATGTCTTCGAGACGGAGCCGCTCGACCCGGAGAGCCCGCTCTGGGACATGCCCAACGTCATGATCTCGGCGCACATGGCCGGGGACTTCGTCGGCTGGGAGCGGGCACTCGGCGAGCAGTTCGTCGCCAATTTCCAACGCTGGCAACGCGGCGAGCCTTTGCTTAATCTCGTCGACAAGGCGCGTGGCTATGCGCAGAGCAGCGCCACGCCGTGATCCGCCGAACCTGCAAGAGGATGCCATGAGCGAAGAGATACTGCGCATGAGCGCCGTCGAACTCCTCCGTGAGTACCACAACGGCGCGCTCTCCCCGGTCGAGGCGACGCAGGCGATGCTCGACCAGATCGAGCGGCTCAACCCGGCCGTCAACGCCTACTGCCTGGTCGATCCCGAGACCACGCTCGGCCACGCGCGGGAATCCGAGCAGCGGTACCTCAAGGGGGAGACGCGCGGCCGACTCGACGGCGTGCCGGTGGCCGTCAAGGACGTCTTCCTGACGCCGATGTGGCCGACGGTCAAGGGATCGCGGGTGATCGATCCCGGGGGCACCCTCGGCAAGTCCTCGCCGGCGGTCGCCGCGCTCGAGCGCAACGGCTACGTGCCGCTCGGCAAGACCACGACGCCCGAATTCGGCTGGAAGGGCGTCACCGACAGCCCGCTGTGCGGACCCACGAACAACGCCTGGAACCCGGCCATGACCGCGGGCGGGTCGAGCGGCGGCAGCGCCTCGGCCGTCGCGCTCGGCATGGGACCGCTCGCGCTGGGCACCGACGCCGGCGGCTCGATCCGCATCCCGGCGGGCTTCAGCGGCATCGTCGGCCACAAGCCGACTTTCGGCGAGGTGCCGCACTGGCCGGGCAGCCCGTTCGGCACGCTCGCCCACGCCGGACCGATGACCTGGACGGTGGCCGACTGCGCGCTGATGATGGACGTGCTTACCGAGCCCGATTCGCGCGACAGCTTCGCGGCGCCGCGCTCGAACTTCGATTACCTCGCCGACCTCGAGCAGGATCTCGCGGGCACGCGTATCGCCTTCAGCACCGACCTCGGCTACGTCGACGTCGATCCCGAGGTCGCCACTGCCGTGGCCGAGGCCGTCGACGTGCTCGCGGAACTGGGCGCCGAGGTGACCCGCACCGGCCCGGGGATCAACGACCCGATCGACGCCTTTGCCCACCTGTTCTACGGCGGGGCGGCCAACGCGATGCGCGACCTCGGCAAGCGCCAGCGGGAGCAGATGGATCCCGCGCTCGTCGAGGTGGCGGCCAAGGCGGAGAAGCTGAGCATGCTCGACTATCTCGACGCCGTGAACAAGCGGGTGGCGCTCGCCGAGCGGCTGTCGGTGTTCCACGACAAGTACGACCTGCTGGTCACGCCGACCTTGCCGATCCCGGCCTTCGCGACCGGCCGCGAGGTGCCGCCGGACTGGCACAGCACGCGCTGGCCGAGCTGGACGCCGTTCACCTACCCGTTCAACATGACCGGCCAGCCGGCGCTGTCGGTGCCCTGCGGCTTCACCGCGGCCGGCCTGCCGATCGGCCTGCAGATCGTCGGCCGGCGGTTCGAGGACAAGCGGGTGCTCCAGGCGGGCCACGCCTACCAGAAGGCGGCGCCGCTCACCGGGCGCCGTCCCGACCTGTTCACGAGCGGGAGCACGAGCGCATGAGCGCCTCCGTCGATCACGAATTCTACGAGTCGGAGAGCCCGATCTGGAACCCGGCGCTGCTGGCGATCCCGGTGCCGGGAATCCGGCGCATGTTCAACCTGGCGTCGTCCATGAGCGACGTCATCCACCTCTCCATCGGGCAACCCGACCTGCCGGCCCCCGACAACATCGTCGACGCCACGGTCCGCGCGCTGCAGGCGGGCCAGACCGGCTACACCATGGACGCCGGCCTGCCAGAGTTGCTCGAGGCACTGGCCGACTACTACGGCGAACGCGCCCAGCGCACCCTCTCGCCGGAGAACGTGATCGTGACCACGGGCGCCACCGAGGCGCTCTACCTCGCCCTGACCGCCACCTCCGCCCCCGGCCGCGAGTTCATCGTTCCGGACCCGTCGTTCATGCTCTACGCGCCCCTGATCCGCATGAACGGCGGCGTGGTCAAGTCGATCCGGACGCGCGCGGAGAACCAACACCAGCTCGACCCGCAGGAAGTGATCGACGCGATCTCGATGGACACCTACGCCATCGTCCTGAACTCCCCGAGCAACCCGACCGGAACGGTCTACCCCCGTGAAACCGTCGAGGCGATCGTCGAGGAGGCGGCCTACCGCGGCGTCTACGTGATCAGCGATGAGGTCTACGATCACCTGGTGTTCGACGGCCTGGATTACCCGAGCGTGCTCGGCTGCTGCAGCGACCTCGATCACGTCATGGTGATCAGCAGCTTCTCGAAGACCTTCAGCATGGCCGGCATGCGCATCGGCTGGCTGATCGCGAGCCAGGGGGCGATCAAGAAACTGCGCCGCTACCACATGTTCACGACGACGGTGGCCAACACGCCGTGCCAGTGGGGCGGCGTCGAGGCGCTCCGCGGTGACCGCGCCTTCGTCACCCGGATGATCGACGAGTACACCCGCCGGCGCGACCGCCTCGTCGACCTGATCGACCGGACGCCCCAGCTCACCGGCTACAAGCCCGAGGGCGCGTTCTACGTCTTCCCGTCGCTGCCCGAAGGGGTCAGCGCGAGCAACGTCGCGCTGCGCCTGCTGCGCGAGACCGGCGTCTGCACCATTCCCGGCGATACCTTCGGCGAGACGTCCGGCAACGCCCTGCGGATAAGCTACTCGACCTCGCTCGAGAACATCGAGGAGGCGTTCCGGCGCATGATCCCCTGGTTCGAGAACCAGGACCTCTCCTGACGGGCAGCCCGGCGGCCCCCCGGTGGACGGCGCGCGAAGTGCGCGCGCGAAAAAAAACCGGGGCGGTCGCCCGCCCCGGTCGTATCGTGCCGGCCCTGCGATCAGGCCGCCTTGCGCCGATCCTCCAGCCAGGCTTCGAGCGCCTCGGAGTCTCCGACGAGCTCGCCGTTGACGAACACCTGGGGCACCGTCGAGGCGCCGGCGATGGCGCGCAGCGAGCGCTCGCTGTAATCGCGGTTGAGCTCGAGTTCCTCGAACGCGATCCCCGCGTCGTTCAGCATGCCCTTGGCGCGGGCGCAGAACGGGCAGCCCTTGCGGGTCATCACCGTGACGTCGTGCGGCTTGGCCGCGTCCGGGGCGACGTGGGCCAGCATGGTGTCGGCGTCGGAGACCTCGAAGGGGTCGCCCGGCTTCTCAGGCTCGATGAACATCTTCTCGACGACCCCGTCGCGGACCAGCATCGAGTAGCGCCAGGAACGCTCGCCGAAACCGAGGTCGTTCTTCGGCACCAGCATGCCCATGCCGCGGGTGAAGTCGCCGTTGCCGTCGGGCAGGAAGGTGATGTCGTCGGCCCTCTGGGTCGCCTGCCACTCGTTCATGACGAACGCGTCATTGACCGAGATGCAGATGATCTCGTCGACGCCGTGCGCCTTGAACACCGGCGCGAGCTGGTTGTAGCGCGGCACGTGCGTGGAGGAACAGGTCGGGGTGAAGGCGCCCGGGAGAGAGAAGACGACGACCGTGCGGCCGGCGAACAGTTCCTCGCTGGAGACGTCGACCCAATCGTGGTCCCTGCGGGTGCGGAACACGACGCTGGGAATTTTCTGGCCTTCGCGATTCTCGAACATGGTGTGACTCCTGTTGCGGATGGTGGATGGAAGGAAATGGTTCAGCAGGTGATGGCGGCACCCGCGGAAACGCACGGCTCCGCGCGTTTCCCGAAGCGGACCCAGGCCCGCTCGTGCAGGTGGTAGGCCACCGAGTTCACGGCCGGCTCGACCAGCGCGATGGCGCCGCCGACCAGCACGCTGCCGGTCATCAGGTAGCCGACACCGAAGGCCACGCAGAAGTGGACAACGGCGAAGGTGGCGGTCTTGGTCATGGCGCTGTTCCGGTCCGTGTGATCCGATGAAGATGAGTGTACGGTCCGAATAAAAATCTGTAAAATTGATTAACAACATAAGTATAATAGATTAAATCTATAGTTAGAGGGGGCTGCGTTGACCCACCTCCCGACGCTCAGGCAGTTGCGTTACTTCCTCGCGCTGGTCGAGGAGGCCCATTTCGGCAGGGCGGCCGAGGCGTGCTTCGTCTCCCAGTCCGCCTTCTCGGTCGCCATCCGCGAACTCGAGAACCTGCTCGACGTGCAGCTCTTCGATCGCACACGGAAGAAGGTCACCGTCACCGCGGAGGGCCAGGAACTGGCCCCGCTGGCGCGCCTGGTGCTGCGCGATGCCGAGGCCTTCGTCGAGGCAGCCCGTCACCCGGAGGAGCCGCTGGCCGGGCGTCTCAACCTGGGCGTGATCCCGACCGTGGCGCCGTTCCTGCTGCCCGCTTTCATGCCGTCGCTGCTGGCGGCGTACCCGCGGCTGCAGCTCTACCTACGCGAGGAGCAGACGGCCACGCTCCTCGACGCGATGCTCGCGGGCGAACTCGACGTGGTGCTTATGGCGCTGCCCTACGAGGTGCGCCACGCCGAGGTCATGACCCTGTTCCGCGACCCGTTCCGCCTGGCCTGCCGGAAGGGCACCGCGCGGGTCGATCCCGAGCACTACCGGTTCAACCGGCTCCAGCAGGAGAGCGTGCTGCTGCTCGAGGACGGCCATTGCCTGCGCGACCAGGCGCTGGAGGCGTGCCGCATCCGGCGCCAGGAGAAGGTGAGCCGATTCGCCGCGAGCAGCCTGCTGACGCTGGTGCAGATGGTCGAGGCCGATCTCGGCATCACCTTCCTGCCGGCGATGGCCGAGGGCTCATCCCTGCTGCGCGACACCCAGGTGCGCACCTACCCGCTCGACGCGGGCGCCTACCGCGAGATCGGTCTGGTCTGGCGACGGGGCAGTGCGCGGGGCGAGGAGTTCCGGATGCTCGGTGAGCACATCGCCGCCCACCGGCCGGGCACGGCAACGCAGGGGAAGGGGAGACGGCGGACGCGATGAGTCTCAGGCGGGCGGGTGCAGGGTGCCCAGCCGGCGCCCCATGCTCAGCTCCTGGTCTGCGTCGAGGCCGTCGCGCAGCGTCGCCGCGCCGGGCGGCAGCAGCAGGATCACCGTCGAGCCCATGTTGAAGCGGCCGAGTTCGTCGCCACGTTGCAGGGTCGGTCCGGAATCCCCCGGGTAGCGGGTCACGGTGACCTCGCGCCGGTGGGGCGGGGTGATCTCCCCGCCCCAGGTCGTCTCGATGCTGCCGACGAACAGCGCCCCGACCAGCACGATGGCGACCGGCCCGACCGTGGTCTCGAAATGCAGGACGACGCGCTCGTTTCGCGCGAACAGGCCCGTGACGGTGCGCATCGCCGGCGGGTTGACCGCGAACAGCCGGCCCGGCACGTGGACCATCTCGACCAAGCGGCCTGCGAGCGGCATGTGCACGCGGTGGTAGTCGCGCGGGTGGAGGTAGAGGTTGGCGACCGTGCCGCCCACGAACGGCGCCGCGCGCTCCGCCGAACCGCCGAGCAGCTCGGGGAGACCGAAACGGTGGCCCTTGGCGCGCAGCGGCGCGCCGTCGAGCGGGCCGCAGTAGCAGACCGCGCCGTCGACGGGGTTCACCAGGGTCGTCCCGTCGCCCTCCAGGGGCCGTGCACCCGGCTGCAGCGCGCGGGTGAAGAAGGCGTTGAACGAGGGGTAGGCGCGCTTGTTGCGCTCCGCGGCCTCGCACAGGTCGATGTCGAACAGGCCGTCGAAGAGGTCGATCAGCAGGTCCTTCCACCAGCCGACGGTACTGCGCGTGGCGCGATGGACCACGCGCGACAGAGCGTGGGTCGGCAAAAGGTGTTGCGGCAGGGTGCGCAGCCAGTCGGTCAGTCCGGCGACGTCCTCGGCGGCTCGGGTATGGGCGGGCGTGGGGTCCATGCGTCTCTCGGCGGCGTGGGAGGGGGGCGATTATAGAGGCTGCCGCGGTGCGGGCCGCGTGGGTCGGCTCAGTCCTCTCCGGTCGCGACCGGGACATCGGGGTCGTTGCCCCATTCGGCCCAGGAACCCGGGTAGCCCTTGACCCTCGGGTAGCCGAGGTGACGCAGCATCACGTAGCTGTGCGACGAGCGGTGATGGGTCTGGCAGTGGCAGACGATCTGCCTGTCGGGGGTCAGCCCGCGCGCGTCGAGAAGTTCGCGCAGCGTCTCTTCCGGTAGCAGGCGCAGGTTGCGTGCGCGGTCCATGGTCTGCATCCAGTCGAGGTTCACGGCGCCGGGGATGTGCCCGGGGCGGGCCGCGAACGACTTGACCCCGTGGTACTCCTCGGCCGTGCGCGCGTCGAGGATGCGCACGTCGTCATCCTCGAGACGGTCCCTGATCCAGTCGAGCGTGGCGATCGGCCCGTCGCCGTAGCTGACCGGGCAGTCGCCGGGCGTCGGTTGCACCGTGCGCTCCTCGACCGGGTGGCCCTCGTTGATCCAGGCGTGCATGCCGCCGTCGAGCAGCGACCAGGTGGTGTGGCCGATCACGTCGAGCGTCCAGAGCAGCCGTGCCGCCCGGCCGCCTCCCTCGTCGTCCGCGGCGACGACGTGGTGCTCGGGTCGCAGGCCAAGGGCGCCGAGCACCTTCGCCAGCTGCGCGGGATCGGGCAGCAGGCCCGGCGCCGGGCGCTGGCCGTGGACGATCAGGCTGTAGTCGAGGTGTACCGCCCCCGGGATGTGCAGGCGCGCGTACTGTTCCGGCCGGCTGAGATCGACGACCAGCAGGTTCTCGTCGCCGAGCATCGGTTCGAGTTGCCCGGGGTCGAGGACCCGCGGCAGTTCGTTGGGTTTCATCGCGACTCCAGGTGGTCCGTGGCCCGTAGAGTATAGAGACGTGGGGGCGAGTCCGCGGTGGTCGGATCAACTCCGGGCCGGTTCGTGCGCGGGCCCGGTATCGTCGGGTTCCGGCGCCGTGTCGGGCTTCAGCCCGACATGCGGATCCGGGGTCGGGACACCGCGCGGTGCCTGGCTCAGGCCGCCGTGACCGGGATCTTGCCGATGCGACCCTGCCACTCGCGCGGACCGGCCTGGTGCACCGATTCGCCGCGGCTGTCGACGGCGACGGTGACCGGCATGTCCTGCACCTCGAACTCGCGGATCGCCTCCATGCCGAGCTCCTCGAACGCGACCATGCGCGAGGCGCGGATCGCCTTGGCCACCAGGTACGCGGCGCCGCCGACCGCCATCAGGTAGACCGCGCCGCTCTTCCTGATCGCCTCGATCGCCGCCGGGCCGCGCTCGGCCTTGCCGACCATGCCGATCAGGCCGGTCTCCTCGAGCATCATCGCGGTGAACTTGTCCATCCGCGTCGCGGTCGTCGGGCCGGCCGGGCCGACCACCTCGTCGCGCACCGGGTCGACCGGGCCGACGTAGTAGATGAAGCGGTTGTTGAAATCGACGCCCTCGGGCAGGCCCTCGCCGCTGGCGAGCAGGTCCTGGATCTTCTTGTGCGCGGCGTCGCGGCCGGTCAGGAGTTTTCCGTTCAGCAGCAGGCGGTCACCCGGCTTCCAGCTCGCGACCTCCTCCTTGGTCACCGTGGCCAGATCGACGCGGATCGCCTCGGCGCTCGGCGACCACGACACGTCGGGCCAGTCGGAGAGGGGCGGCGGGGCGAGGTCGGCCGGACCGGAGCCGTCGAGCACGAAGTGGACGTGACGGGTCGCCGCGCAGTTGGGGATCATTGCCACCGGCAACGACGCCGCGTGGGTCGGGTAGTCGAGCACCTTGACGTCGAGCACCGTGGTCAGGCCGCCGAGGCCCTGAGCGCCGATGCCGAGCGCGTTGACCTTCTCGTAGAGCTCCAGGCGCAGTTCCTCGGCGCGGTTGGAGGGGCCACGCGACTGCAGTTCCTGGATGTCGATCGGTGCCATCAGCGACTGCTTGGCGAGCAGCATCGCCTTCTCGGGCGTGCCGCCGATGCCGAGGCCGAGAATCCCCGGCGGGCACCAGCCGGCGCCCATGGTCGGCACGGTCTTCAGCACCCAGTCGACCAGGCTGTCGCTCGGGTTGAGCATGACCATCTTGGTCTTGTTCTCCGATCCGCCGCCCTTCGCGGCGCAGGTGACGTCGAGCGTGTCGCCCGGGACCATCTCGTAGTGGATCACCGCCGGCGTGTTGTCGCGGGTGTTCTGCCGCTCGCCGGCCGGGTCTGCGAGAACCGACGCGCGCAGGGTGTTGTCGGGGTTGGTGTAGGCGCGGCGCACCCCCTCGTTGATCATCTCCTCGACGCTCAGGTCGCCCTCCCAGCGCAGGTCCATGCCGATCTTCAGAAACACCACGGCGATGCCGGTGTCCTGGCAGATCGGCCGGTGCCCCTCGGCGCACATGCGCGAATTCATCAGGATCTGCGCCATCGCGTCCCTGGCGGCGGGGGATTCCTCACGCTCGTAGGCCGCACCGAGGGCCTGGATGTAGTCCTTCGGGTGGTAGTAGGAGATGAACTGGAAGGCGTCGGCGACGCTCTGGATCAGGTCGTCCTGGCGGATGGTGGTCATGTCTTCACCCCGGGGGTTCGAGCTGGTTAACGGTCGACCGGGTCACAGCGTGGGGATCGAGGCCGACCGTGGTACAGGGACGTAGAGCCATTTCCCGCAGCGCGCCGCTGGAAATAAAGGCCGTCCGAACCACGCTTCGGACGGCCGCGGGCAGATACGCCGGAAACGGCGCATCCTGCGATCGATCAGGCCCGGTGCAGCGCGCGACCGTCGACGGCGAGCGCCGCCTCGTGCACCGACTCCGACAGCGTCGGGTGGGCGTGGATGGTGCGCGCGATGTCCTCGGAGCTGGCGCCGAACTCCATCGCCAGGACGATCTCGGCGATCAGCTCGGACGCGGCCGGACCGACGATGTGGCCACCGAGGATCCGGTCGGTCTTCGCGTCGGCGATGATCTTGACCATGCCCGCGGCCTGCTCCATGGCCCGCGCGCGGCCGTTGGCGGCGAACGGGAAGCTGCCCACGCGGTAGTCGACCCCGGCGGATTTCAGCTCCTGTTCGGTCTTGCCGACCCAGGCGATCTCGGGCGCGGTGTAGATGACGTTCGGGATGGTGTCGTGGTTGAGCTCGACCGCCTGGCCGGCGATGATCTCGGCCACCGCGACCCCCTCCTCGGAGCCCTTGTGGGCGAGCATCGGCCCGCGCACCAGGTCGCCGATGGCATAGATGTCGGGCAGCGGGGTGCGGCACTGGTCGTCGACGTGGACGAAGCCCGACTCGTCGCTGATCAACTCGACGTCGGAGGCCCACAGGTTGTCCGAGTTGGGCCGGCGGCCCACGGCGACGATCAGACGCTCGAAGGTGAGCTTGTGCTCGCCGTCCTTGTCCTGGTAGGTGACCGCGACCTGCTTGGCGGTTGCCTTGGTCGAGGTCACGCGTGCGCCGAGACGGATGTCCAGGCCCTGCTTCTTGAACTGGCGCAGCGACTCGCGCGCGATCTGGGTGTCGGCGAGCGGCATGAACTCGTCCTGGGCCTCGAGCAGGATCACCTCGGAGCCGAGTCGCTGCCAGACGCTGCCGAGCTCGACGCCGATGACGCCCGCGCCGATCACACCCAGCTTCTTCGGCACCTTGGTCAGCTCCAGCGCGCCGCTCGAGTCGAGCACGCGCTCGTGGTCGATGCGCGCGGCCGGGATGTCGATCGGGCGCGAGCCGCTGGCGAGGATCACCGCGCCGGCGCTCAGCGTCTCGCTCGGCTGGTCGGCGCCGTTCGGCGTCACCGCGACCTTCTGGCCGGCGAGCAGCCGGCCGCGGCCCTGGACCCAGTCGATCTTGTTGGCCTTGAACAGCTGCTTGATGC
>JAWVZO010000077.1:0-11110 GCA_033722135.1 Gammaproteobacteria bacterium
CTTGCACTCGGGGTGCCAGGCTAGGGCCTCGTTGAGCTTGCGAATCAGGTCATATTCCGAGATCAGTTGTTTGGAGGTGTCCATGATGGGCGTTCTCCTGTTAGTCGCTGGCGACGCGAGCCCGTGTCGGGACCTCCGCCCCCCCGTGCGAGTGACCGGCGCTGGCGATCAGGCCGCTAACGGGGTCGGCGATGCGATCGTGGGTCAGTGGACCTTCGATGAAGCCGCCGAGGTGTACTTCGCCAGCCGGTGGAGGACCTTCGACGGCAACTTGCCGCCGTTCACGTAGTCCGGATCGTAGTCGCAGAAACTGGCGAGCTGATCCTGCTCGCGCACGGTCATCTGCCCGCCTTGGCTGTCGACCCAGCCGTGCTCGTGGAGCATGCGGCACGATCGGTTGGCGTGCACGTGGCTCATACCCAGGGCGTCGGCGACCACGGCCTGGGTGATCGGCATCTGCAGGGCCCAGGGATCCTCGAACCCGTTCTGTAGCAGCCGGGTATGGAGTTCGAGCAGCATGTGGGCGATGCGCTGCGCCGCGTTCATCTTGCCGATGCGCATCACCTGCTGCTCCATGAACCGCTCGTCCTGGCCTCCGATCCAGCAGAGCGCCGTGCCCAGCCGCGGGGAGGCGGCGAACACCTCCATGACGTCGAGGCATGGAATCTCGGCGGTCGTGGCTTCGGTCATCAGTTCGACGGCGTGATCGCAACGGTTGAACAAAGCGCCGTAGAGGCCGATCGTCTCCCCCGGAAGCACGAAGTTGGTGATCTGGCGCCGGCCATCGGCCAGGGTCTTGTAGCGCAGGCCCCAGCCCGCGAGCATGACGATCGTCGCGCGGTAAGGCGCCTTTTCTGACTGAAGCTGCAGCCCTGCCGGGTGGTGCCGGACACCGTGTAGCAGCCGGTCGAGAAGGGACTCGTCGTCGGGCGTGAGCAGGCCGAGCGTACCCATACGGGCATGAAGGGGACTTAGTTGAGAATCCATGCGAAACACCTGATTGTCCGGATTGCCGATGGCGGTCCCGTGACATGCAATCCAGGTAAATAAGATGCGCACGAGGGGGAGCGTGTGATCGCTCCTCTGATCTTCAGGACCGATTTACGGTCTTGTTGTGATCAAGATTAGCAGACTTCGGCGTTACGATTTTTCCCTCTCCCCGAGGCGCGGCTCCGATGCGGGCGGAATGCGGTTCGTGCACCGTCGCGCATGGCCGGGTCGGGACGGTTTCACATCCCGATCGAGAACATCTCGTCGAGGTCGTGGCGCGAGAAGGCGCGGAACGAGAGCATCGACTCGGTGTGGGTGATGCCGTCGAGCTTGACCATGTCGTGGGTCACGAGGTGGGCGAGGGCGTCGTTGTTCTCGACGCGGACGATGGCCACCAGGTCGTAGCGGCCGCTGACCGAGTAGACCTCGCTCATGCCCTCGAGGTCGGCGAGTTGCTGGGCGAGATCGCCGATGTGGTGGCGGTCGGCTTTGATCAGGATGATCGCGGTAACCATCTGGGACTCCGTGGTGTCAATGGAACGATTTCGGCCCGCGCTCTGGCGCCCGGTCCGGCTCGGCGTTGCCGGTCAGCGGACTCGGCGCCGCCTCGCCCCGCCGGTAGAGCGCCTGTCCCCAGGGCGATTCGACGTGCCACTTGAGGAGATCAAGCGCGCTCTGCGGCCGTGCGATGAAGTAACCCTGGGCGGTGTCGCAGCCCATCTCGATCAGCAGGTCGATCGCCTCCTGGCTGTCCACGCCCTCGGCGATCACCTCGAGTCCGAGGCTGTGGGCGAGGTCGATGGTCGCCTTGACGATGGCACGGTCCTCGGCGTTGCTGTCGAGATCGAGGACGAACGACTTGTCGATCTTGACCTCGTCGACCGGCAGGCGCTTGAGGTAGGACATCGACGAGTAACCGGTCCCGAAGTCGTCGATCGCCAGGCGGATGCCCATCTGGCTCAGTTCGCGCAGCAGGGCGAGCACCCGCTCCGGATCGTCCATCATCGCGCTCTCGGTCACTTCCATCTCGATGCGCGATGGGTGGATGCTCCACGCGTCGAGCAGTTCGCGGATCTGGCCGAGCAGGTGGCGATCCTGCAGATTCCACGCCGAGAGGTTGATCGCGCTGACCACGTCGAGTCCCATCTCCTGCCAGCGGCTGACCTGGTTGAACGCGGCGTTGAGCACCCAGAGGGTCAGCGGGCGGATCAACCCGGTCTTCTCGGCGAGGGGGACGAACAGCTCGGGGGAGACTAGGCCCATCTGCGGGTGGTTCCAGCGGATCAGGCACTCGACCCCGCTGAGGCGGCGCTCCTTGAGGCAGACCTTGGGCTGGAAGTGCAGCATCAGCTGGTCTTCGCTGTTGAGCGCGTTGCGCAGGTCGCCGAGCAGCTTGAGGTCGCGCAGGCCGTGCTTGTTCAGGCTCGGGTCGTAGACCGAGTACTCCATGCGCGTGCGGCGCACCGAGTGCAGCGCGACGTCCGCGTGACGCATCAGCGTGTCGGCGTCGAGGCCGTGCTCGGGAAAGACCGTGACCCCGACCTGTGCCTTCATGTGCAGGGGGTGTCCGTCGAGGAAGAAGGTACGGTCGAGGGCCTCGTGGATCTCGTGGGCGACCTCCTCGGCGCGTGACTGACCAGCCCGTGCGAGCACCACGACGAAGACGTCGTCGCCGCTGCGCGCGACGGTCTCGGCCTCCTTGAGCCGTTTGACGAGCACGTCGGCGGCCTGCTGGAGGATCATGTCGCCGAAATAGTGGCCCAGGGTGTTGTTGATCTCGCGGATCCGGTCGAGGCCGATCATCAGCAGCGCGAAGGTGCTGCTCTCCTTCTGGCTGTTCTGGATCACCCGGTCGAGGTTCTCGAACAGCAGGTTGCGGTTCGGCAACCCGGTCAGGTCGTCGTAGTGCGCGAGGTACTCGAGCTCGGCGGTGCGGCTCCTGATGCGCTCCTCGAGCTCGTCGCCGTAGCGTCCCAGCGCCTCCTCGGCCTGGCGGCGCTCCCGGTTCTCGTCGCGCAGCAGCTGTTCGGAACGGATCAACCGCCGGTTCAGGTAGAGCGTGTAGACGGTGGTTCCAAGCATGAGCAGCAGGACCAGCGCGGACACCGCGATCCAGTGACCGTAGTCGTCGACCAGGCTGGCGATGGTCAGGCGATCGAAGCCCGCGTAGGGCGGGGCGCCGATGGTACGCAGCAGCGCGTGCACCGGCTGGTAGTCGAGCGGGGTGGTCCACTCGATCTCGCCCTCGGGAATCTGGACCTCCTCCGCACGGATGTCGAGCAGGGCGACGACCACCTTGCGGGCGAGGTCGTCGGGCGTGTGCTTCAGCTTGGCGATCGGCCACTCGGGGTAGAGCGCCGTGCTGTGCGCAACCGGGAAGAAGGCGGTCTGACGGGGCTCGATGACCTTCAGCCGCTCGCGCGCGACGTGCCCGGAATCGCGCAACTCCTCGAGGTGGCCCGCGGGGAGCACGCCGGCATCGGCGCGGCCCTCGAGCACGGCTTCGATCACGGCACCGGCGTCGTAGCCGTGGAATTCCGCCGTGTAGTCGGCACCGAACTCCAGGTCACCCGCGAGAAGCATGTGCCGGGCGAGGTACCAGCCCTCGAAGGCGTGCTCGTCGAAGGCCGCCAGCCGGGCCCCCTCCAGGTCCTCGACGTGGTTGATGTCGATCCGGTCGCCCCGCGTGAACAGCGCCGCCGCCACCGTGTTCAGGGCAAGGCCGTCGAAGTGCCTGACCATGGTCGCGATGCGGGTCACGCCGTGCTCGACCTCCAGCACGGCGTAGAGCCCCGGGTCGGTGATCACGAAATCGAGCAGCAGGGCGCTGTTGTCGACCGTCGTCAGGAGGTTGTCGCGGCTCAGCGCGACCAGCTCGAAGGCGTGTCCCGGTACGCGGTTGTTCAGGTGGCTGATGAGCGGCGCGAAGCGGTCGAGGGTCGGTTGGCCCTCGCCCTGGACTTGCACGCCGATGCGGACTTCTCGGTGGTCGGCCCGGACGTCCCCTGCCGCGAGCAGCCACAGGGGAAGTGCGATCCCGAGCAGCAGGCGCGTTGCCGACCGGGCGGTCACGCGGCGGCCTCGACGCGGTTGCGGCCCGCCTGCTTGGCTTTCAGCAGGGCCTGGTCCGCGCGGCGGACCATCTCGACCGGAGACTGGATCGACGGATCGGGATAGGCCGCGGTGCCGATGCTGATCGTGACGCGTTCGCGCTCGAGCTGCGTGACCGCGGTGCCGATCAGGTTCTTGCGGATCTTCTCGGCGGTCACCATGGCCTGTTCGAGGTCGGTGTGCGGCAGGATCGCGGCGAACTTGTTCTCTCCGAAGCGGGCGACCAGGTCGGTCTTGCGCACCGACTTCTTCAGCACCCCGGCCACTGCGGTAAGCACCAGGTCGGCCATGTGGTAACCGTAGCGGTCGGTGAACTTGCGGAAATGGTCGATGTCGATCAGCAGCAGCGCGAGGTCGGTGCCGTAGCGCTGGGCCGAGTTGAACTGCTGTTCGAGCTGCTCCGAGAAGTGGCCGCGGTTGGCGACGTGGGTCAGCGGGTCATGGGTGGCGAGATCGCGAATCCTGCGCTGCGAGGCGGCGTCGCTGAGGATGATCGACACCTGGCGGGAGAGGTGCTCGAGCAGCACGTGCTCGCTCTCCGGCTTGGTCTCGGCGAAACCGAGCAGCAGCAGGCCGAGCAGATCCCCGCGGTAGATCAGCGGGAAGTAGGCCAGCTGCCGCGGCCGGGACTCGCCGACGCCGAGGTGGAGCACCACGTTCTTCAGGTCGGCCCCGTCGAGATCGACCAGCCGCGATTCGCGCTCCAGCGCGGCCTGCCCGGGAATGCCCTCGCCGACCTTCAGCGAATCCATCGCCTCGAGATCGAGGCCGTGGCAGGCGTAGGGCACGAGGCGGTTGCTGCCCTCGTCCCGGAGGTAGATCACGCCGAGCAGGCCCCGGGAGATGTCGATCACCTTCTCCAGGGTGCCCTGGAGCAGCTCCTCGGCGCTCAGCGAAAGATTGACCAGCGAGGAGAGCGCGGTGTACTGGGTCAGGCGCCGGTCGTGCTCGGCCACCGCATCCGCCATCCGGTTGAATCCCGCGCCGAGGCTCTCGAATTCGTCGCGGGTGACGATCTCGGTCCGCACGCCGTGGTCGCCCTCGGCGAAGGCGTCCTGCGCCGCGACGATCGCGCGCAGCGGGCGCACCGTGTCGCGGTAGGCCAGGTAGGCGACGCCCAGGGACAGCAGGATACCGAGGCCGATGAACAGGTAGATGTGCCGGCTGTTCTGGGCCACGTGGGCGGCGATCTTGCCGTTGTCGACCGTCAGCATCAGGCCGCCGACGGGCTGGAAGTCGCCGTTCAGGATCGGCTCGGCCAGCACCAGGCGTCCCTGGTCGCCGGAGCCGAGCTGGCCGCTGTAGACGCTGCCGCTCTCGATCGCGCGGTCCAGCGCGGTTTCGATCTGGCTGCCGACCGGGTGCGGCTCGTCCGGCAACCCGGCGGTGGCGATCACCCGGTTGCCCTGGATCAGGGCGGCGTGGGTGTTCTCGATGGTCAGCCGGTTCTGGATCCGCTGCAGCAGGAGCTCGTTGCCGTTGAGGAGCATGACCCCGACCAGTGCGCCCTGGTCGCGGACCGGCGCGATGATCAGCTGCGCGAGCACCAGCGGTGGCAGCGTCGCGTAGTGCTGGGGATTCTCGCTGACGAAGAGGTCGCGCGGCAGCAGCTCGGTGGTGATCAGGTTCTCGCGCAGCGTGCCCAGCGCCCGCCCGAAGCCGCTGCCGAAGTTGTAGTGATCGCCCAGGGGACCCTGGATCCGCCCCTGGACCGCCTGCTCGCGATCGACGGCGAACCAGAGATCGACGTAGTCGAAGCGCTTCGCCTGGCGCTCAAGCAGGCGGAAGAGGGCGGTCGCGTCCCGCTGGGCGAGGTCGCGCGCCGTGCGATCGCTGTCGGCGGCCTGCACCAGGGCAATCCGCACGTCCTCGAGCGGTCGCTGGTAGGCGCTCCAGGCCACGCGGATGTTGGCCTCGAGCGCGTGGCCGGTCTCGTTCTCGAGGACGTCGCGCATGGTCTGCCCGGTGAGCATCAGCAGCCCTGCCATAGGCAGGAAGACGACGAGGGCAAAGGCGATGAGGGTCTTCCAGCCCAGCGACAGGTAGAAGCGCTGTGGTCCCCAGACGACACGGAAGACGCTGGCTCGGCTGTTCACCTGGACGTGGACCCCCGGTGCAGTTCGGCCGTGGATGAGGCACGACCTCCATACCCGACATCAGAAGTGACGGGCAGAGTTCATTCTAACTGCTGGTTTCGGGGGGTGGAAAGAGAAGCAGGCGAAGCGGGTCGGGAAAGGCGGCCCCGATCCGCTCCGCCCTCCGGTCGAAATGAAGCTCAGGTCGAGGGTTTCGCCTCGTCCGTCGCGCAGGTGCGCACGCCGAAGAGGGTGTAGGCGGGGCACCAGCGGACCAGGCCGGTGGCCAGCGGGACGACGCCGATGTAGCCCCAGACGGGGAGGATGCCCATGAAGGTCAAAACGATCAGCGCCAGGCCGATGATGATGCGCAGCGCGCGATCGACGGTACCAACGTTCTGCATGACTCTGCTCCTGTAGCTCGCGTTTCCGGAACACGGGACCGGGCCCGGATGGTCGCCATTGGACCATGGCGGTCGGTCCGGTTCAGTAACCGGGGTCACACAGGCTCAGGCGTCGGCGAGACGGGACAGGGCGGGGCGATCGATCAGCTCGACGCGCCCGCGGCGCAACGTCACCAGCCCGCGGTGCTCGAGGTCCTTCAGCAGCCGGCTGACCACCTCGCGGGCGGTGCCGAGCTGCGCTGCGAGCTCCTGGTGGGTCGCGTTGAGCACGTCGGATGCGTCGGTGCTCTCGCAGAGCAGCGCCGCCAGGCGCAGGTCCATGCGCGCGAAGGCCACCTCCTCGACGAGGGTGATCAGGTCGGCGATCCGCCGGGCGTAGACCGAGAAGACGAACTCGCGGAAGCCGGGGGAGTCGGCGAGCAGCGCCTGGAAGAGATCGCCGGGAAGGGCGATGGCGTGCACCTCCGTCTCGGTGATGCCGTGCGCCGGGTAGCGCTCGCCAGCGAGCAGGCACGAGGTGGTCAGGATGCAGGTCTGGCCGTCGCCGACGCGGTAGAGCGTGATCTCGCGCCCGTTGCTCGAGACCTTCTGCACGCGCACGGAGCCGTCGCGGACCAGCAGGTAGCTGCTGCAGCGGTCCCCGTCGTGGAACAGCGTCGTGCCGGGGGGCAGCGTGACCGGCTGGGCCCCGTCGGTCAGGCGGTCGCGCGTGGCCGGGTCCAGCGAGGCGAGGCGCGGGAAGGTCCCGAGCCAGTCGGGGGGCGGGGCGGCCATGCCCCTCAGTGGCCGGTGCCGGCCTGCTGCGCGAAATGGCGTTCGTGCAGCGCCAGACGCTGGAGGTAGGCCTCGCGCGCGATGCGCACGTCCTCGAGGAACAGCGGCAGCTCGTCGAAGTGCAGCGCCTGCGGGCCGTCGACCAGCGCCTTGCTCGGTTCAGGGTGGAAGTCGACCAGCACCATGTTCGCACCCGCGACGACGCCCTGCGCGGTGGCGTGCATGACGTCGAGGATGCCTTCCGGATCGGCGTCGCGGGTACCCACCGAGTGCGACGGGTCGACGCAGACCGGCATGCGCGTGAACCGCTTGATGACGGGCACGTGGGTGAAGTCGACGAAGTTGCGGTGCGGATCGCCGAGGTTGGTCTTCATGCCGCGCAGGCAGAAGATCACCCGCTGGTTGCCCTCGCTGGCCAGGTACTCGGCGGCGTTCAGCGACTCCTCGAGGGTGATGCCGAAGCCGCGCTTGAGCAGCACCGGGTAGTCGTTCTGGCGCCCGACCTGCTTGAGCAACTCGAAGTTCTGGATGTTGCGCGTACCGATCTGCAGCATCACCCCGACCGGGTCGCCGGCCGCCCGCAGCGCCTCGTGGATCTCCGCGACGTGGTCCTCGTGGGTGACCTCCATGGCGATCACCTGCATGCCGTACTTGCCGGCCAGTTCGAAGACGTACGGCAGGCAGTTCTTGCCGTGCCCCTGGAACGAGTAGGGATTGGTGCGCGGCTTGTAGGCGCCCATGCGGGTGCAGACCTGGCCGTGCTCCTGCAGCACCGCGAGCATCCGCTCGACGTGCTCCGGCGTGTCGACGGCGCACAGGCCGGCGAAGACCTGCAGCGTGTCCTGGCCGAAACGGACCCCGCGGTACTCCCACGACGTGGGGCGGCGGTCGTTCTTGTGCCGGCCAAGCACGCGGTACTCGCGCGACACCCGGACCGCGCGCTCGATGCCGGGCAGGGTGGCCATGTCGTCGAGATCGAGCGAGGCGGTGTCGCCGATCAGGTAGACCTCGGTGACCATCTGCTGCGCGCCCTGCACGTGGTGTACGCGCGCCTCGATCGACGGCAGGTTGGCGAGGTGGTCCATCAGCTCGCGGTACGGCTCGCTGCCGGGCTCGAGGTTGGGGTCCAGGATCAGGATCATCGGGCGGTTCCTCAGGCGGTCGGTTCGGGATCGCGGAAGCGGCGCACGAGGTCGCCGTAGGCGTCGATGCGCCGGTCGCGCAGGAAGGGCCAGATCCGGCGCAGGCCCTCGGTGCGGGCCAGCGGCAGGTCGACGACCAGCGTTTCCGGGCCCGATTGCGAGGCCTGGCCAAGCAGCTCTCCCTGCGGCCCGCAGGCGAAGCTGTTGCCCCAGAAGACGATGCCCGGCCCCCCGTTCGGGTCCGGCTCGTGGCCGACCCGGTTGCAGGCAAGCACCGGCAGGTGGTTGGCGACCGCGTGCCCGCGCTGGACCGTGATCCACGCCTCGCGCTGGCGCTGCTTCTCCGCCTCGTCGTCCGGCGGGTGCCAGCCGATCGCCGTCGGGTAGAGCAGCAGTCGGGAGCCGGCCAGCGCCATCAGGCGCGCCGCCTCGGGATACCACTGGTCCCAGCAGACCAGCACGCCGAGCCGGCCGAGGCTGGTGTCGATCGGCCGGAAGCCCTGGTCGCCGGGCGTGAAGTAGAACTTCTCGTGGAACCCCGGATCGTCGGGGATATGCATCTTGCGGTAGGTGCCGGCGAGCGTGCCGTCCCGGTCGAGCACCACCGCGGTGTTGTGGTAGATGCCGGGGGCGCGCCGCTCGAACAGCGTGGTCACCACGACCACCCCGAGCTCGGCCGCCAGCGCGCCGAGCCGGCGGGTGGTCGGTCCCGGGATCGGCTCGGCGAGATCGAAGGTCGCCACCTGCTGCGCCTGGCAGAAATAGCGCGAGGGGTGCAGCTCCTGCATCAGGAGCAGCCGCGCTCCCGCTGCGGCCGCCTCCCGGGCGCCGGCCTCGGCCGCCGCCAGGTTGCGCTCGATCTCGTCGCCGGCCGCGTGCTGGATCAGTCCCACGCGCAGGGTGTCGTCGCTGTCGCTCATCGGGCTGCCTCGGATTGGAGGAGGGCGATGGTATCACCGCCCCGCGCGACCTACCCAGCGAGGGCCAGACCGGCCGGCAGCTGCATGGTCGCGCAGTGCAGGCTGCCGTTCTCCTCGATCAGCGTGCGGGCGGGCACGCCGATCACCTCGTGGTCGGGGAACGCCTCCCCGAGACGCTCCAGGGCCGTGCCGTCGGCGGGGTCGCCGTAGAGCGGGCAGAGCACCGCGCCGTTGACCACCAGGAAGTTGGCGTGGGTCGCGGCGAGGCGGCGCCCGTCCACGGCGTGCTGGGGCGCGGGCAGCGGCAGCGGCACCAGGCGGTAGGGGCGGCCGTCCGCGGTGCGCAGGGCGCGGAGCTGCCGTTCGAGGTCGTGCAGGGCCTCGTGCAGCGGGTCGCCGCGCGCGTCGCAGGTGACGTGGGCGAGGGTGGCCGCGTCGCAGAAGCGGACCAGCGTGTCGACGTGGCCGTCGGTGTCGTCGCCTGGCAGCGGGTCGACCTCGAGCCAGATCACCCGCGCCAGGCCGAGCACGTCGCGCAGCCGGGCCTCGACGCCGTCGCGGCCCAGGCCGCCGTTGCGGGACGGGGCGTCGAGGCACCCTGCCGTGGTCAGCAGCGTGCCGCGTCCGTCGGTCTCCAGCGCGCCGCCCTCGACGACCAGCGGGTCGCGGCGCAGCGGCGCGGCGCCGAGCGCCCCCGAGGCATGGAGCCGACCGGTGAGCGCATCGTCGCGGGCGTGGGGGTACTTGCCGCCCCAGGCATTGAAGGCGAAATCGACCAGTTCGAGCGCGCCGGTGGAGCCCACGGCCAGGGGGCCGTAATCACGCACCCAGGTGTCGTCGCTCGGGGCGACAGTGAAACGGAGCCGTTCGTCCGGGACGCCGGCCTCGGCGAGGCGCCGGCGGACCCGCGTCTCGTGCGGACGGTCGTGGCAGGCGACCAGCACCGGTTCGTGCCAGGCGATCGCCCGGGCCAGCGCGGCGTACTCGGTCTCGGCCGCCTCCAGCCGGGACGCCCAGTCGCTCGCCTCGTGCGGCCAGACCAGCAGCACGCCCGACTGGGGCGCCCACTCGGGAAGCAGCGTGGGCGCGGCAGGATCGCGCATGACGGAATAACGGGGGCGCCCGCCGGGCCAGCGGCGGAGGCGGTTCGGACCAGTCTAGCGGTGAATGACGCTGTGCAGGACGAGGTCGTACTCGAAGTAGACCGTGTAGTTTTCGTAGACCCAGCGCGAGATGGGTGGGTCGCCGACCGCGCCGACCTTCTCACTGGGCTCGCCGAATCGCTGCGCGACCTGGTCCTTGGTCATCCCGTTGCCAGGCACGATGACCGAGACCATCGGCTCGGTGGCTGCCGGTCCCTGCTGGGTCGCGGTGGCCTGGGCCAGCACGGCCGAGGACGCCAGGAGCAAGGCGAGGCAACAGAGCAGCTTTCTTGTCATCTTTGTATCCCTGAGGCTTGATTCCCAAAGGAACTATAGCACCTGCAACGGGCCCGCAGTAGGGGGCGGGCGGCCTGTTTCGTCCATACCGTGCACGAGGCCCGAATCCGGGCCCGAGGGCATAAGGATATGCCGAACGGGTCTTTCACAACCGCGGCGGGATGCGCCTACGATGGCTCGCACGATGCTCCATCGAAGAGGCTAGGCGCATGAACTCCACCTTCGCGATCCGTCCCGAGCTGGTCCTCGACACCC
>JAWVZO010000078.1:0-11015 GCA_033722135.1 Gammaproteobacteria bacterium
GACGCCTGGGTGCGCGCCAGCCGGCTGATCCAGCAGGCGCCGGGGGCGCTCGGCACCGAGCTGCACCGCAAGATCGGCGAGGATGGCGTGCTCCTGGCCATCGCCCGTTGGGAGTCCAAGGCCTCGCGCGACGCGATGGAGGCCGGACACGATCCCCGCATCGACCGGATCATCCAGGAGGCCGCGCCGGCCTGCGAGATTCGCGTGCTCGGTGAGTTCGAGGAACCCGAGTGGGTGGTGCCAGCTGGCGGGGAGGCCGGGAAATCGGGTCCTGCCTAGCGCCCCGTGGACGACCGGGGTCAGCGGTCGCGCCGCATCGCCTGCCAGCAGACCACCAGGAACAGCAGCCCGCCGACGATGGCGAGCAGGCCGCCGAGGCCCGAGAGCCCCATCGCCGCCATCTTCTCGGACGAGTCGAGCGCCTGCTCGACGCCGGCGGTCTTGCGCTGCACGCCGAGGGTGCCCGACCAGGTGAGCCCGGCGATGTGCACCAGCTGGCCGCCGGCGTAGACCCACGGCTGGGCGCGCGCCAGGCGCCCGGTCACCGGGCGGTAGCCGAGCCGCGGCAGCAGCAGGTAGGTGAGTCCCATCAGCGCCAGGGTCACGCCGACGATCGAGCCGTGGTAGTGCGCGGGGATGACGGTGTTGAGCCCGGAGATCATCCAGCCGAGCCCGCCGCCCACCGCGAACAGCAGCAGCGAGCCGTACAGCGCCGAGCGCGCCGGGCGGTGCTCCGGCGCGGCGCGCGGGCCGGTGAACAGGCCGAGCAGCACCATCAGGCCGACCGGCACCGTTGGCCACAGGCCGCCCCAGCGCATCAGCAGGGTGTAGTTCATGCGCTGCTCGGCCGACCCGGCAACCGACATCATCTCGACCACCGGCACGCCGAACAGCGGCAGGATCCCGCTCAGCAGCAGCATGGTGGCGACGCGCGGGCCGCCGACCGGACGCTGGCCGGTGCCGGCGGCGAGCCAGAGCCAGGCGCTGAGCAGTAGCGCGGTGTAGGCGAACTGCAGCACGTGGCCGGCCGGCCAGAACAGCACCTCGTAGCGCAGCGCCGGGTTGGCGAGCACCGGCATCTTCATGCCGGTGCGCAGCAGCGTGAACGCGGCGAGGACCGTGCCCGCCGCGGCGAGGAACAGCCCCGCGGAGACGGGGGTGCGGTGCGCCGTCTCCAGCCCGCCCTGCAGGCACATGAAGGCGCGCAGCGAGATGCCGAGCGCGAACAGCGCCAGGCCGCCGAGGAACAGGGGGCTGGTCAGCACCGGCACGTAGTTGCTGAGCACCGGCTGCCCGGTGCCGGTGAACGGCGTGGCGACGACGAACGCGGTGCCGGCCGCGGCGAGCGCGAACGCACGCCGACCCCACGCGTCGCGCGGCCCGTCGCGCAGCGTCCAGAGGAAGCCGGCGAAGGCGAGGAACCAGACCAGGACCGAGAGGTCGACGTGGACGACCAGCGCCACCCGGAACAGGTCGATGCCCGGCAGCCAACCCTCGGCCCCGGGGATCCGCGAAAGCACCAGCAGCACGGCGAACAGCCCGGCGCCGCCGAGGGCGACCAGGCCGAGCAGCAGCCAGCGTCGCGCGCCCGGCAGGTGGGCCTCCGGGAGATCGAGGGCCCAGGGGTCGCTGCTAGAATGCGCGGATTCGCCCGCCGGGTCGGAGATGCCGTTCATGGCCGCCATTGTACGGAACAACCGCGGGACACTGCGCCTGCCCGCACTTTTTTTGACGCTTCTCGCGCTCGGCGTGGTGACGTTCGGCGCCTACGTGCGCCTCTCCAACGCCGGTCTCGCCTGCCCGGACTGGCCGGGCTGCTACGGCAACCTGACCGTGCCCGACCAGGAGAGCCTCCCTGCCGACGACCCGCTGCTGCGCCTGCGCCCGCTGGAACCGGACAAGGCGTGGAAGGAGATGGGCCACCGTTACGTCGCCGCGGGACTCGGCCTGGGCATCCTGTTCGTGGCCGGGCTCTCCCTGCATCGGCGCGGGCTCGCCGGGTCGAAGCTCCCCCTGCTGCTGGTCGCGCTGGTGATCTTCCAGGGGCTGCTCGGCATGTGGACCGTGACCCTGCTGGTCAAGCCGGCCGTGGTCACGCTGCACCTGCTGGGCGGACTGGCGACGACCGCCCTGCTCTGGTGGCTGACGCTGCGCGAGGGGGGCGACCGGGGCTACCACCCGGAACCGCCCGGGCTGCGCGGCTGGACCAAGATCGCCCTGGCGGTGCTCGTCGCGCAGATCGCGCTGGGCGGCTGGACGAGCACCAACTACGCGGCGCTGGGCTGCACCGAGTTCCCCACCTGCCTCGGCGGCCGCTACCTCCCGCCGGCCGACTTCGGCGAGGCGTTCGTCCTGTGGCGCGGGACCGGCACCAACTACGAGTTCGGCGTCCTCGACGCCGAGGCGCGCACGGCGATCCACCTCGTCCACCGCCTCGGCGCGCTGGTCACGCTGGCGGTGGCGGGCGGTCTCGCCCTGGCGCTCCTGGCCCGGCCCGCGCTGCGCCTCCACGGCCTGCTGCTGGCCGTGACGCTCGCGGTGCAGATCGGTCTGGGCGTCGCCAACGTGCTCGGTGGCGTGCCGCTGGTGACCGCGGTGGCGCACAACGCGAACGCGATGCTGCTGGTGCTGATCCTGCTCGCCGTGCTGCACCGGCTGCGCACCGCCTACCGCAGCACCTTCTCGGGGATGGGCTAGAACCCGCGCGCCTCGCGGACCGCCTCGTAGGCCTGGCGGATCTCGTGGGTCTTCTGGGTCGCGACCTTCATCATCTCCTCGGGAAGTCCCTTGGCGACCAGCTTGTCCGGGTGGTGCTGGCTCATCAGGCGACGATAGGCGCGCTTGATCTCGGCGTCCGAGGCCTTCTCGTCGACGCCGAGGATCGCGTAGGCGTCGGCGAGCACGGGACGCTGGGTCGGCCGCGTCCGCTGGTGGTGGAACTCGGCGCGGAACATCGCTTCCAGCGCGTCGAGCTCGGCCCGCGCCAGGCCGAGACGGTCGCAGACCCGTTCCAGGACGCGCCGCTCGGCGGCGTGCAGGGTGCCGTCGGCCAGCGCCGCCTGGAGCTGGATCTCGAGGAACATGCGCAGCAGGTTGCGCCTGCGTTGCGTCTCCTGGCGGAACTGGTCGAGGACGTCGTCGAGCGGGAAGTCGTCCTTCTTGCCCTGGTCGAACAGCTTGATCGCCGCCTTGCGCATCTGCGGCGCGAGGTCCATGCGCGCCATCACCGCCTCGGCAAGCGCGATCTCGTCACGCGTCACCTGGCCGTCGGCCTTGGCCATGTGACCCATGACCGAGAAGGTCGCGGTAAAGAAGGCGAGCTGGACCCGCTCGGTGTCGCCGGGCGACAGCCGTTCCGTATCCAGCCCCTTGAGGCCCTTGTCGAACTGGTGGCCGAACGCCGCGCCGAGGACCGCGCCGAGCGGCCCCCCGAGCATGAAGCCGAACGCCCCGCCGATCACCTTGCCCCACCAGCTCATCGTCTTCCTCCGGGTCCAGGGCGCCACAGCATAGCAAGCCCCCTTTTGGATCAACCCTCCCGCGCGGCGAGGAACCGGTCGAGCACCGCGCGGGCGAGGGCGTAGGCGCCGGGCGCCCCGCTGGCGCGCGGGCCGGCGACGTTGAGCACGCCGACGCGGTGCGCCTCGACGAACGCCTCCAGCCGAGCCACGGCCGTTCCGGTCGGCTCCTGCGCGGCATCGACCACCAGAACCGGGCGTCCCAGCTGCCGGCACGCCTCGAGCGTCGCCGCGGTCCCGCCCGACGGCGGGCCGACGGTGACGACCAACGTCGCGTCGCTGTCCAGCACGTTGCGTCGGGTCCTTGCGTGGTAGCCGCCCCCCGGGAGCTCGCGGACCGGGTAGCCCTCCGGGATCGCGCCGTCCTCCGCCAGGCGTCCCTCGGGGCACCACCCCCCGCACGGGACACCGGCCGCCAGCGCCGCGTCGAGCGCGGCCCGGTCGACGCCGGTCTGTCCTCCCGAGACGATGCGAATGCCCAGCACCACGTCGTGTCCCATGTGGCCCGTGTCCACTTCCCGAACTGCTATAGTAGCCCCGCGCGCGGCTCCCGCCGCGCGGCCCCGAATGCGCGGTGCGGATCCCAGCATGGACAGCGACGACGCCAGCGGCCAGCCCGTAAGCCCGACCGAGACCACCGCGCGTCTGGTCCACGCCGTCGGCCACGCCGGCGACCTGGTCCTGCTGCTCGACGACCGTGGCCGCATCATCTACGCCAACGATCGCGCCGTGGCCACCTACGACTACCCGCGCGAGGCGCTGCTCGGCCTGACCATCCACGATCTCGACCCCGATTTCCCATCCGGGACCTGGGCGCAGCACTGGGCGAGCCTGAAGCGTTGCGGCCATCTCACCATCAACGTCCGCCACCTGACCGCGCAGGGCCGCGCGCTGCCCGTCGAGGTGACCGACACCTGGATCGAACTAGACGGGCACGAGTACTCGATCGTGATCGCCCGCGACCTGTCGGGACGGGCCGACGTCGACGAGCGGGCCCAGCTGACCAAGTTCTCGATCGACCGCATCGACGAGTCGGTGTTCTGGATCGGGCCGAACGCCCGCGTGATCTACGCCAACGACGCGGCGTGCCGCAACCTCGGCTACGCCAGCGACGAGCTGATCGGCATGGCGATCGACGAGCTCGATCCCAACTTCCCGAGCGAGATCTGGCCGCTGCACTGGGAGGAACTCAAGGAACGCCAGCGACTCCACTTCGAGACCCACCACCGCCGCCGCGACGGCTCGGTCTACCCGGTGGAGGTGACGGCGAACTTCCTGAAGATCGGCGAACGCGAGTTCAACTGCGCCTTCTCGCGCGACATCACCGAGCGCCGGGTGACGGAGGGCCAGCTGCGGCGCATGGCGACCCACGACGCGCTGACCGGGCTGCCCAACCGCACGCTGCTGACCGACCGCGTCGACCGCGCCCTGGCCCATGCCGCGCGCGACGAGAAGCGGCTGGCCGTGCTGCTGCTCAACATCGACCGGATGCAGAAGCTCAACCTTCAGCACGGCCACGCCGTCGGCGACCGCGTCATCCAGCACGTCGCCAAGCGGCTGGGCAGCCCTTTGCGCGGGATCGACACCGTGGCCCACTGGGGCGGTGACACGTTCGTGGTGCTGTCACCCGAACTCGCGCAGCCCGAACACGCCGGCGAGATCGCCCACAAGCTCCTCGACGGCCTTCACGTCCCCCTGGTCATCGACGGCGAGCGGATCGCGCTGACCGCGAGCGTCGGCATCGCGCTCTACCCGCAGGACGGCCACGACGCCCAGACGCTGTTCAAGAACGCCGACATCGCCATGTACCGGGCCAAGGAGTTCGGTGGCCACACGGTCCAGTACTTCAGCGCGGACCTCCACCCCGACACGGCCGAGCGCATCCGCACCCTGCTCGACCTGCGCCGGGCGGTGGCGAACGGCGACCTGCAGCTCCATTACCTGCCGTTCGTGGACCTCGACGAACGGAGACCGGCGGGCCTCGAGGCGCTGGTGCGCTGGCACCGCGCGCCGGAAGGGTTGCTGCGTCCCGCGGCATTCCTCGACACGGCCGAGGAGACCGGCTACATCCTCGAACTCGGCGCGCACATCCTCGACCTGGCCTGCGCGCAACTGGCTGCCTGGCGCGACGACGGTCTCGCGATTCCGCCCGTCACCCTGAACGTCACCTCCCGCCAGCTGCGCGACGACACGTTCGCCGAACGGGTCGCCGCCGCCCTGGAGCGCCACCGGCTCGAGCCCGCGCACCTCCAGTTCGACCTGCCGCCCCAACTGCTCTACAGCTGCCCGGCCTCGATAGCCACGACCCTCGAGCGGCTGGCCGGGCTCGGAGTACCCCTGGGCGTCGACGACGTCGGCCGCGATCCGGTCGACCTCGCCCTGCTGCAGGAACTCCCCCTGGCGCTGATCAAGCTCGACGCCGGGCTGTTCGAGGCCTCTGCCGGGAACCCGGCCCTGCTGACCCGTCTCGCGGCCCTGGCCGGCGCGGCGCAGCGCCTGGGCGTCCGTGTCCTGGCCGAGGGCCTGAGCGACGCCGGCGCAATCGACCGCGCCCGGGAGCTCGGCTGCGAGTTCGGCCAGGGCCTCGAAATCGGTGCCGCGATGGAGGCCGGGGAATGCACGAACTGGCTCGCACGGGCCGCGACCGATCCTTCCTGAACCACGAACCCGGAACCCCCGATGCGCCGCACCGCCTACCTGACGCACGCCGATTGCCATCGCCACGAGATGTTCGACGGCCATCCCGAGTGCCCGAGCCGACTCGGCGCCATCGAGGACCGGCTGATCGCCAGCGGCCTGCTCGACCTGCTGCGCTACCACGAGCCGCCACCGGCGACCCGCGAGCAGCTCGCCCGGGTCCACGCCGCCGCACACCTCGACCACCTCGAGCGCCTCGCTCCCGGCGAGGAGGACGGGCTCGCCGAGGTCGACCCGGACACCTGGATGAACGCGGCCACCCTCGACGCCGCGCGCCGCGCCGCAGGCGCCGTGGTTCGCGCCGTCGACCTGGTGCTCGCCGGCGAGGCCGACAACGCGTTCTGCAATGTCCGCCCGCCGGGCCATCACGCCGAACGCGACCGGGCGATGGGCTTCTGCTTCTACAACAACATCGCCGTCGGCGCGGCCCATGCCCTCGCCGAACACGGACTGGAGCGGATCGCGATCGCCGACTTCGACGTCCACCACGGTAACGGCACCGAGGTGATCTTCGCCGACACCACCAGCGTGCTGGCCTGCTCGAGCTACCAGCACCCGTTCTACCCCTACACCACGCCGCTAGAGCGCGACCACCTGATCCACTGCCCTCTGCCGGCCGGCACCGGGGGGAGCGGGTTCCGCGCCGCGGTCGAGGAGAGGTGGCTGCCGGCGATCGACGCGTTCGCCCCGGAGCTGATCATGGTCTCGGCCGGGTTCGACGCCCATCTCGAGGACGACATGGGCGGCATGCGGCTGGTCGAAGCCGACTACGCCTGGGTGACCCGCGAGCTGGTCGAACTCGCCGACCGGCACGCCCAGGGCCGGGTCGTCTCGGCGCTGGAGGGGGGCTACGCACTGTCGGCGCTCGGCCGCAGCGCCGCGGCGCACGTGCGGGTGCTGCTGGGAATCTAGCGCGCCCTGCCTCGCCGTTCGCAGACGGACGAAGCACCCCAGCGGGGCCTCCGGTAACGCCCGGCGGCGATCATGCGGCTAGAGGTCGAGGCGCACTACCGTGACGTTCTCGGCGCTGTCGTGCTCGGCTCTGAAGCCGAGCGCGCGCGCGAGGCCGATCATCGGCTGGTTCTCCGGAAGGATCTGGCCGACGATCCTGCGCGTGCCGCGCGCGCGGCAGTAGTCGATCATCTTCTGCATCAGCTTGCGGCCGAGTCCCTGCCCCTTGAGGTCGGAACGGGTGATGATCGCGTACTCGGCGACGGTGTTGTCAGGATCGGTCAGCGTGCGCACCACGCCGAGCGTCTCCGGCTCGCCGCGCTCGCCCTTCCCGGTGGCGATGAAGGCCATCTCGCGGTCGTAGTCGATCTGCGTCAGACGGGCCATCTCGCGATGGCTCATGCGGCTGTTGATGACCCCGAAGAAGCGGTAGTAGATGTCCTGCGGCGTCAACTTGTCCAGGAACATGTAGTGCGCCTTCTCGTCCTCCGGGCGGATGGGGCGCAACAGCACCTCGCGGCCGTTTTTCAGGTTGAACGCCTCCTCGAGTTCCTGCGGGTAGGGCCGGATCGCGAGCCGCTCGGCCCCGCTGCACTCGGCCGGCGCGACCTTGATGCGCGCGTCGAGCGCGAGCACGCCCGCGGGGCCGGCGAACAGCGGGTTGATGTCGAGTTCGACGATCTCCGGAAGGTCGATCATCAGCTGCGCCACCTTGATCAGGGTCACGCAGATGGCGTCGAGGTCGGCCGAGGGCGTGTCCCGGTAGCCCTCAAGCAGTTTGTAGACCCGGGTGCGCCGGATCAGCTCGCGCGCGAGGCTCATGTTCAGCGGCGGCAGCGCGACGGCACGGTCGCCGATCACCTCCACCGCGGTGCCGCCCTGGCCGAACAGCAGCACCGGGCCGAAGATCGGGTCGGTCGTCGCGCCGATGATCAGTTCCTGCGCACCCTGCATGCGCGCCATCTTCTGGACCGTGAAACGGGGCTTCCCGGCCTCCGGGTAGGCCTCCGCGACGCGCGCGGCGATGCCCTCCGCCGCGATCCGCACCGCCTCGGCGTTGTCCAGGTCGAGCACCACGCCACCGACGTCGGACTTGTGGCTGACCTGGTCGGACAGCACCTTCAGTGCGACCGGGAAGCCCATCCGCTGCGCGGTCGTCGCCGCGCCCGCCGCGTCGGCGGCGACGTGGGTCTCGACCACCGGGATCGCGTAGGACGAGAACACGGCCTTCGCCTCGGCCTCGCCGAGCATCTCGCGACCGGCAGCCAGCGCGCTCTCGATGACCAGTCGCGCGGTGGCGGTCGCCGGCTTGAACTCCTCGGGGACCGACGGCGGCGTTTCGGTCAGCAACTCCTGGTTGCGGCGGTAGCGGACCATGTGCATGAACGCGCCCACCGCGCTCTCCGGGGTGCGATAGGTCGGTATGTCGCCGGCCGAGAAGAGCTCGCGCGCCTCGGCCACGGCCAGTTCGCCCATCCAGTTTGTGAGCACATACTTTCCGTGCTTTCCCTTCATCTTCTCCAGGGTCTCGAGAACGGCCTCGGCACCCTCGGTGCTCGAGGCGATCGCGGTCGGGGCGTGCATCACCAGCACCGCGTCGAGTTCCTTCGCCTCCAGCAGGATCTCCAGCGCCGCGGCGTAGCGGGCTCCGGGGGCGTCGCCGATGATGTCGACCGGATTGCCCCGCGACCAGGTCGCAGGCAGCACCGCGTCGAGCTTCTCGACGGTCTCCGGAGCGAGCCTGGCGAGCGTGCCGCCGAGATCGATCAGGCGGTCGACCGCCATGACGCCCGGTCCACCGCCGTTGGTGACGATGGCCAGACGCTCGCCCTGCTGGCGCGTCGACGAGCGGCGTGCGAGGGTCTCGACCGCGGCGAACAGCTCGTGGAAATCGTAGACGCGCAGCATGCCGGCGCGGCTGATCGCGGCGTCATAGACGTTGTCGGCGCCGGCCAGCGCGCCGGTGTGCGACGCCGCCGCCTGCGCCCCCTCGGCGACCCGCCCTGCCTTGATCACCACCACCGGCTTGATGCGTGCCGCGGCACGGGCCGCGGACATGAAGGTGCGCCGCTCGTGGATCGACTCGATGTAGAGCAGGATCGCTTTGGTCCCGGGATCCCCGGCCAGGTAGTCGAGGGCGTCGCCGAAGTCGACGTCGAGGGCGTCGCCGAGCGAGACGAAGTGCGAGAAACCGATGTTCTTCGAGCCCGCCCAGTCGAGGATCGAGGTCGCCAGCGCGCCCGACTGGGAGACGAAGCCGATCTGTCCCGGGCTGGCTTTGACGTGGGAAAAGCTCGCGTTGAGTCCCGAGCCGGGGACCAGTAGGCCGAGGCAGTTCGGGCCGATCAGGCGCATGCCGTGACCGCGGGCGATCTCGCGCAGCCGCTGCTGCAGTGACACGCCGGCCTCGTCCTGGTGCCTGCCGAGGCCCGCGGTGATGACGATCGCCGCGCGGGTGCCGCGGCGGCCGAGTTCGTCGACCAGGCCGGGCACCGTCGGTGCCGGCGTGCAGATCACCGCGAGGTCGGGCACGAGGGGCAGGCTGGCGACGTCGGGGTAGGCCAGCACGCCCGCGACCGAGTCGTGTTTCGGGTTGACCGGCATGATCGGCCCCTCGAAGCCGCCCTCGAGCAGGTTGCGCATCAGCACGGTGCCGACCCGTTGGGGCCGGTTGGACGCGCCGATCACGGCGATCGATTCGGGGCGGAAGAGGTATTCGAGGTTCCTGACGCTCATAGGGCTTACTCGCAGCCGGCCTCGGGCCGAACGCGTCGCACGGGATTGTGCGATGCAACATAAAGACGAGATTGGCTGAAATTTCGGCTAAAGTAAAGCAGGCATGGACGCGAATCCCGATCCCGGCGCGGTCGCCGCGGCAGCCCGCGGGACGCCGTTCGATCTCGCCGACGACGACGCCTATCGGCGCTGGCGCGACCGCAAGCTCGCCGGTTACCCGGAGACGGTCGACGGGCTGGTCGTCGAGCTGCGCGACATGGAGCAGCCGAGCAGCGCCGAGCGCGGTGCGCTGCTCGCCCGGCTGCGCAAGACCAACATGGTCGTCTACCACTGCCCCCTGACCGAGCACCGCGTCGCGCTGCTCGGCTTCGCCGGCCAGTTCGGGCTGATCCATCCCGACCGCAACCCGGCCGCCGACGGCGAGGGTCTCAGCGCGATCCGCGTCAACGACCGGCCGCATGCCGGCGAGTTCATCCCCTACACCGACCGCGCGCTGCGCTGGCACACCGACGGCTACTACAACCCGCCCGAGCGGCGCATCCGCGCCTTCCTGCTGCACTGCGTATGGCCCGCCGCGGAGGGCGGCGTCAACGCGCTGCTCGACCCTGAACTGCTCTACGTCCGGCTCCGCGACGAGGACCCGGCGCTCGTGGCCGCGCTGATGCACCCGGAAGCGATGCGCGTGCCGGCCCACGTCGAGAATGGCGTCGAGCGCCGGCCCGCGGTCCACGGCCCGGTGTTCGCGTTCGACCCCGATGGCGGCACGCTGCTGATGCGCTACACCGCCCGGACGCGCAGCATCGAATGGCGCGACGACGCCGTGACCCGCGCCGCCGTTGAGCGCGTCGCGACGCTGCTCGCCGAGCCACCCGCGGGCACCTTCACGCTGCGGCTCGAAGCCGGCATGGGCATTCTGTGCAACAACGTGCTGCACAGCCGCAGCGCCTTCGTCGACCGTCCGGACCGCCCGGGACGGCTGCTCTACCGGGCGCGTTTCAGGGCGCGGGTCGCGGGGAGCTGACGGCCGGCACTCTATCCGGTCCCGGGGCGCTCGACCCTGTCATGGACCCGCGGGCGTACGACCGGCCATGCCGGCCGCCCGCCGCGCCGATC